>NZ_JAPAEP010000001.1:1719013-2062816 GCF_025842465.1 Exiguobacterium sp. N5 | reverse complement strand
GGTTTGTGTTGATGAATCCTCAGTTTTCAGGGAACAAACCCTAAAACAATATTGACATGCGTATGACGCGGTGTTAATATTCATTTTGTCTGGTGGCGATAGCGAGACGGCCACACCCGTTCCCATGCCGAACACGGAAGTTAAGCGTCTCAGCGCCGAAAGTAGTTGGGGGATCTCCCCCTGTGAGGATAGGACGTTGCCAGGCAAGATCGTTCCGCAATAGCTCAGTGGTAGAGCAACCGGCTGTTAACCGGTAGGTCGTAGGTTCAAATCCTACTTGCGGAGCCAATTTAGGCCCGTTGGTCAAGCGGTTAAGACACCGCCCTTTCACGGCGGTAACACGGGTTCGAATCCCGTACGGGTCACCAATATGGAGGATTAGCTCAGCTGGGAGAGCACCTGCCTTACAAGCAGGGGGTCGGCGGTTCGATCCCGTCATCCTCCACCATCTTTATTTATTACATCAAACCTATATATATGCCGGTGTAGCTCAGTTGGTAGAGCATCTGACTTGTAATCAGAGGGTCGAGGGTTCGAATCCTTTCGCCGGCACTCCTCGGGGGGGTAGCGAAGTGGCTAAACGCGGCGGACTGTAAATCCGCTCCTTCGGGTTCGGCGGTTCGAATCCGCCCCCCCCCACCAGGTTTGAGCCATTAGCTCAGTTGGTAGAGCATCTGACTTTTAATCAGAGGGTCGCAGGTTCGAGCCCTGCATGGCTCACCATTTTTTTGCGGAAGTAGTTCAGTGGTAGAATACGACCTTGCCAAGGTCGGGGTCGCGGGTTCGAATCCCGTCTTCCGCTCCATATTCTTATCCCTGTTTCGGGGCCTTAGCTCAGCTGGGAGAGCGCCTGCCTTGCACGCAGGAGGTCAGCGGTTCGATCCCGCTAGGCTCCACCATATGTTTTTTTCTTAAGTTAATGATGACTTAAGTTTTTTTTTGCCTAAAACCATGAACCATTCAATTGAGAGTACAGAGAAAGGCAGCCTGCCACCATTCAGGCTGCCTTTTTTGCATGTTTATTCATCATTCTGCCGAGTTGAACCAAACAAATGATAGCGTTTACAATTTAACTATCAAGCGTATAAAGGGGGAATGGCGATGCAATGGTCATATATTCACGTGCCGCTGCGTTACGGTCAGGGGAAATTAGGGGTCGATCAAGGACCGACAAAGTTAAATGAAATGGGGATGCAACAACTCCTTCCGACAGAAACGGTCAAACATACGATTCGTGTCTTGCCGGAATCTGAAATTCGAGAAAATGAAGAACATTTAAAACGGGTCGATGGTGTCCTGCATACCGTCACGGAATTAGCAGAAGTCGTACATCGTGAGATTTCAGAAAATCGATTCCCTTTGATCGTTGGGGGCGATCATAGTATGGCAATCGGTACTCTTGCTGGATTGGCTCAAACAGGTCCTTATGGAGTCATTTGGGTGGATGCTCACGCTGACTTGAATACAGGCGAAACATCACCATCGGGGAATATTCACGGAATGCCACTTGCGGCAGCGATGGGGATGGGCGACGTGCGTCTGACAGAAGTGGGCGGACGTGATCCGAAGCTATCACCAGAGCATTTAGTTTATATTGCCCTGCGTGATATCGATGAAGGAGAAATGAATGAAATCAATCGACTCGGCATCAAAGTCATTACAGTAGAAGAAGTACGTACGCGTGGCGTGGATGTCATCATGAAAGAGTCATTGAGTTATCTTCGTGAACGAGTAGACCGTTTTTATATCAGTTTCGATATGGATAGTCTCGATGCATCCCTCGTTCCTGGAACAGGTACACCGGTTGACGGCGGTTTAACAGAAGTCGAAGCCAAAGCGATTTTAAAAGAAGCGATGCAAGCAGAAGACTTGATCGCAGTAGAGCTCGTCGAGTTAAATCCGGCATTAGACCGGGATGACGTGACGGCTCAGTTGGCCTATCGCTTATGTGAAACGATTATAAAATCTAAAGAAAACCTGTTATTGGAAGGCGAAACCGTCTGATTTCCTTACAGTTTCCAAACCCGTTTGCTACAATGGGGATGGAAACTTTTTTTGATTTTTTTGAAACCATTTCAATATCAAGACGTATATAGAGATGACCGCATGTGTAGCGGAGAGGGGAAGTGGATTGATGGAACGGCTGACCACCCGTTTGGTTGATGAATTGAGGGCGGGGAATCACGATTCGTTTGCCGAACTGGTAGAACTATACAAGGATGGCGTCTTTGCAATCGCCTATAAAATTTTGTATGATCGCGGCGAAGCAGAGGACGCTGCCCAAGAGGCGTTCATTCGTGCCTATACACGAATCGATACGTATGACGCGCAATATAAGTTCAAAACATGGCTCTATCGAATCACGACAAACGTTGCCATCGATCGATTGAGGAAGCGGAAGCCGGAATATTCGATGGATGCCGAAATTGCGGGTACAGACGGTTTGACTTATCAAGACCACTTAGCTGATGAAGCGCCCCAACCCGATGCCCAAGTGGTTCATCGCGAAATTCGAAGTGAAATGCATGAGGCAATCAAGCAACTTCCAGACAAATATCGCATTCCGTTATTATTAAAATATGTGGATGATTTGTCGCTTAAAGAAATCAGCGTGATGATCGACATGCCGGTCGCAACGGTTAAGACAAGGATCTTCCGGGGAAGAGAAATGTTAAAAACAATCTTTCAAAATAGGGAGGGGTTCAATTGACTCCTGAAGAAAAAATACAACAATATTTGGAAGATGGCGTTTTGCCCGAAGAATCTGACGAATTGCGTCAATTGCTAGAGGACGATGAATTATATGAATCGTATCTACAATATGAACGAATCGACGCAGAACTGAAAGCATTGCCTCGTCCAAAGTTATCAGCAGATTTTACGGCTCGAGTGATGGCCGCTTTACCTGAAACTCCTGTACAGACAGCACCTGATCCCGTCGTACCGTTTTCAAAACCAGTTCGAAAAGAACGCAAACCGCACTCGAAACAAATGCAATGGTTGCAACGGCACCCAGGTTTGATTGCGGCCGTACTGTTCTTTAGTTTGATGTCTAGTGCGACACTCGGACTATGGAGCAGCGCTTCAGAGACGATGACCTATACAAAAGTACCAGGTGTGATCGTATCTGAGAATGAAGTCATTGTCCCGGCCGGTGTCACGGTTGAAAAAGACATCACGGTCCAAGGTGGCGATTTACGGATTGAAGGTACTGTCAATGGAAACGCGACAGCCGTCAATGGTCGTGCCTATTTAGCAAGTGCCGGTCAAGTGACAGGTGAACTCGAACAGATCGATCAGATGTTCGAATGGATTTGGTACTCGATGAAACAACTTTTCTAAAGACGCTTCCGGCGTCTTTTTTTCGTTTCAATCTGGTTTCGTTTTGACGTGACGCAATGCGTATCTATTGAAATGATGATATAATGGAATTTGCACGATTTAGCTAGGTAGTTGAGGAGGGGAGCATTTGCCGCTACTTGAACAAGTATCATTTTTCTCATTTTTAAATCTTTCAGAAAACGTACATTGGTACGATTATTTGAATGATGTTTTAGATATCGTCGTCGTCACGTATGTCATTTACAAGTTGATGATGATTGTGCGTGGGACAAAAGCAGTACAATTAATTAAAGGGATTTCCATCATTCTAGTCAGTTGGTTCTTGAGCGGTTTCTTCGGATTGAAGACGCTCCAGTTCTTGCTAAATCAGGTGATCACGTACGGTCTCCTCGGAATTATCATCATTTTTCAGCCAGAGTTGAGACGTGGTCTTGAACACCTCGGACGAACGAGTAACTTATTCAGTCGTACGGGAACAAGTGATGAGGAGCAACAACGACAAATGATTGAAGCCATCGTCAGTTCCGCACAGTACATGTCAAAACGGCGAATCGGTGCATTGATTGCGATTGAACGCGATACGGGATTAAACGAGTATGTGGAGACCGGCATTCGTATGGACTCGCATATCACATCCCAGTTGATTATTAACTTATTCATTCCGAATACGCCGCTTCATGATGGCGCGATGATTATTCAGGACGGGAAAATTGCGGCGGCAGCTTGCTATTTACCGCTTTCGGAAAGCCCGCACATCGATAAAGCACTCGGGACACGTCACCGAGCAGCCATCGGGGTCAGTGAAGTGACGGATAGCGTCACTCTTACCGTCTCAGAAGAAACGGGAGCAGTCTCACTTGCAATCGCGGGCCGCTTGTATCGGGAACTAGACGAAGAAGCGCTTCGCAATAAATTAATTCAAGAACTCGTCATCGAAGAAAAAGAGGCGACCCTCTCGTTCTTCGGCAAAAAAGGAGGGGATAAGTAAGTGATTGATCAGTGGTTACAACATAAGTGGTTTCTCCGCTTCATCGCACTTGCTTTAGCCGTCCTTTTATACTTAATGGTCGCTGAGACCAGTTCTTCGAATAACGCATCTAGCGCATTGCCAATCGTCGGACAAAGTTCCATGACGCTCGATGTGCCGGTCGAAGTGTTTTTTGATGAGGTCCAGTATGTCGCATATAATGTTCCGGAAGAGATGGGTGTCGAGCTTCAAGGGCCATCTAGTAGTTTAACGATGACGAAATTGGTGAAAGATTATCAGGTGTTCGTCGATTTGACCAATCTTGGCACCGGATTCCATCGTGTCCCGGTCGAAGCGCGTGGATTCGGCGGAGACGTCAATGTCAAACTAGATCGAGAGACTGTCGAAATCTATATCGATCGGAAACAAACGATTGAAGTCCCTGTGTCCGTGAATCTGTTGAACAAAGATCAATTACCGGACGGAAAAGTCGCGGGCGATGTCGAAATCGAACCGTCGACTGTAAAAGTCACAGGTGGTGCGAGTCGGATTCAAAACGTCAAAGAAATCACGTTGAATGTGGATGTTGCCAATCAAAGTCAGACGTTCACACGAGAAATTCCACCGACCATTTTAGATGCGAATGGAAATCCGTTGAACGTGTCGGTCGATCCGAATATCATCAATGTCACCGTACCGATTTATGATGAGAGCGCGATGATTCCAATCGAGGTCGTCACGAGCGGAGAGGTGGCAGACGATTTCCGCTTAGTTGATACGTTGCTAGGTGAGACGGAAGTCCGTGTCTTTGCACCAAAAGCGGTGCTAGATGAACTCCAGCAAGTGGAGGCAGAACCGATTGAACTTGACGATTTAACGAAGTCGGAAAAAGTGACCGCTAACCTTCGTCTTCCGGAAGGAGCGACTTCACTCGGTAAAAAAGAAGTAGAAGTCCAGGTGCTCGTTCGTCCAAATGATGAGACGAAAGATGACACGGGTGAATTGACAGAGCGGATTCGGTTGACCGTCCCAATCACTGTCCGTGGATATGACCGGACGAATTACACGATTCAAACGCAAGAAGTGGTCAGCGTGACGCTCTCGGGCAAACGTTCCCTTCTTGAAAGCATCTCATCAAACAGTGTCAACGTGACGTTAGATCTGACCGGATTGCCGAGCGGAACACATGCAGTCGATGCAGATTATGAAGTACCAAAAGGCGTGACCGTGATCTCGCCAAAGACAATCGATGTTCAATTGACGAGTGTCGATGAAGAAACAGAAACATCTTCCATTCAATAAAGATGTTCAATCATACAAAAGTGAGGATTTAATCTTATGGGTAAATATTTTGGAACAGATGGAGTTCGCGGTGTTGCCAACTCTGAGTTAACTGCGGAATTAGCATATCGTTTAGGTCGTGCGGGTGGCTACGTGTTGTCGAAACATTTGCCAGAAGGCGAACAGCCAAAAGTGTTGATCGGTCGTGATACACGGATTTCAGGACATATGCTTGAAGGTGCATTGATTGCGGGTCTTCTCTCAATCGGTGCAGAAGTGATGCGTCTCGGTGTCATTTCAACACCTGGAGTCGCTTACTTGACGAAATCGCTCGACGCGACGGCAGGTGTCATGATTTCAGCATCGCATAACCCTGTGGCGGATAACGGAATCAAATTCTTCGGTAGCGATGGTTTCAAATTAGACGATGCGACCGAGCAAGAAATTGAAGACATCTTGGATGCTGCGGAAGATACGCTCCCGCGTCCGACAGGGAAAGATCTCGGTTTCGTATCGGATTACTACGAAGGCGCGCAAAAGTATCTTCAAATGTTGAAACAAACGGTAGAAGAAGACTTCGATGGTCTTCACATTGCGCTTGACTGTGCACATGGGGCGACGAGCGGCCTTGCGGCTCGACTGTTTGCGGACTTAGAAGCAAACGTGTCGACAATCGGAAACTCGCCGAACGGTTTAAATATCAACGAAGGTGTCGGATCGACACACCCTGAGCATTTGGCTGAGTTCGTCCGTGAAAAAGGAGCGGACATGGGACTTGCCTTCGATGGGGACGGAGACCGTTTGATTGCGATTGATGAGAACGGTGACATCGTCGACGGAGACAAGATCATGTATATTTGCGGGAAATACTTGAGTGAAAAAGGGCGTCTCAAAGACAACACGATTGTCGCGACGGTCATGAGTAACCTCGGATTCCATAAAGCCGTAGAAGAAGCGGGCATGACGGCGCTTCAAACAGCGGTAGGAGACCGGTATGTCGTCGAAGAAATGAAAAAACACCAATACACGCTCGGTGGCGAACAATCAGGTCACTTGATTTTCCTCGATCACTCGACAACGGGTGACGGTATGTTATCTGGCGTGCAATTGGCAGAAATCGTGAAATCGACAGGTCGTAAATTGTCTGAATTGGCAGCGGAGATGCCGGTCTATCCGCAAAAGCTCGTGAACATTCGTGTGACGAATAAAAACGATGCGATGAACGGAGAGCGTGTCTTGGCAACGATTCAAGAAGCGGAAACGGAAATGGCCGGAAACGGTCGAATCCTCGTCCGTGCATCAGGTACAGAACCACTCGTTCGTGTCATGGCGGAAGCCCCGACAGCGGAAGAGTGTGACCGTTACGTTGAAAAAATCGCACAAGTCGTACGCGAAGATTACGGCGTAGACGGATAAAATTTTCGAAACCGGGAATAACACAAGGGAATCCACATCGGATTCCCTTTTTGTTTCCGTTTTGTCATCGAGAAAACAGCGGATTTTCTTGACGAATGGGGGTGTGATTTGTACTATTAAGAGCGTGACCTTGGAAACGGAAGGACACAAGAGTACGAACAAGCGCCAGAACTCTGCGGAGTTGACGAGGTTGGAGGTTATCGAGATTTCGGCGGATGCCTCCTCGTCGCCTGTCACGACGATAAGCATGCTTTTAAAACGCCCGGGCGACCGGACGGACAAAGAAGCGTGTACTGACAGCTCTTAGAAAAAGCCCGTTTCCTTTTTCGAGAAATCGAAGAATAGAGGAGATTTGTTTATGTGTGGAATTGTAGGAATGATTGGGAATACCGGAGCGAAGGAAGTCCTTCTCAAAGGTCTTGAAAAACTCGAGTACCGTGGTTATGACTCGGCAGGTCTTGCGTTGATGCATGAGAATGTCAACGTTCACAAAGAAGTCGGTCGCATTGCTGCGCTACGCGAAATCATCCCAGCAGAAGTAGACGGCACGATTGGAATCGGCCACACACGTTGGGCAACACACGGGGTACCGAGCGTACCGAACGCCCACCCGCATCAAAGCACGACAGGACGCTTCACGCTCGTCCATAACGGCGTAATCGAGAACGACGAGCTCATCAAGAAGACGCTCGACGTCCCGTTCCTTTCAGAGACGGACACAGAAGTCATCGTCCAGCTCATGGAGAAGCACTTCGTCGAGCTCGGCGATGTCGAGGCGGCGTTCCGTAAGACGCTTTCGGACCTCCACGGTTCGTACGCGATCGCGATGATCGACTCAGAGGACAAAGAGCGCCTCTATATCGGCAAGAACAAGTCACCGCTCCTCGTCGGACTTGGCGACGGCACGTTCAACGTCGTCGCATCAGACGCGATGGCGATGCTCCAGGTGACAGACCAGTACCTCGAGCTCCACGATGGTGAGATCGTCATCCTCACACGTGAGTCGGCGACGATCAAGACGCTCGACGGCGAAGTACTCGAGCGTGCACCATACACGGCCGAGATCGATGCGTCAGACATCGAGAAGGGTACGTACGCGCACTACATGTTGAAAGAGATGGACGAACAGCCAGCCGTCATCCGTAACATCATCCAGCACTACCAGAATGAGAACGGCGACATCGAGCTCGCAGAAGGCGTGCGTGAACTCGTTTCGGAAGCAGACCGCGTCTATATCGTCGCATGTGGTACAAGTTACCACGCTGGTCTTGTCGGGAAGCAATTGATTGAGCGCGTTGCAGGTGTACCGACTGAAGTACACGTCGCATCAGAGTTCGGTTACAACATGCCACTTTTGACAGAGAAGCCACTCTTCCTCTTCATCTCACAATCAGGTGAGACAGCGGACAGCCGTGCCGTCCTCGTCGAAGTGAAAAAATTGGGCCATAAAGCGCTCACGTTGACGAACGTGGCAGGATCGACATTGTCACGTGAAGCGAACGAGACGATGCTCCTCCACGCCGGACCAGAAATTGCGGTCGCGTCGACGAAAGCATACACGGCACAGATTGCCGTCCTCGCGATTCTCGCATACGACATCGCTCGTGCGAACGGGAAGAAACTCCCGTTTGATCTCATGCAAGAACTTGCACTCGTTGCGACAACGATGGACTCGATCATGGCACAAAAAGAAATCTTTGAAGAGCTTGCAGATAAGTTCTTGAAAGAGTCACGTAACGCATTCTTCCTCGGACGTGGATTGGATTCATATGTAGGTCTCGAAGGCGCATTGAAGCTGAAAGAGATTTCATATATCCAAGCAGAAGGGTACCCAGGTGGGGAACTCAAACACGGTCCGATCGCCTTGATTGAAGACGGGACACCGGTCATCACGCTCGTGTCTCAACCAAACACACACCTCAACATCCGTGGAAACATCAAGGAAGTTGTGGCGCGTGGTGCCATCGCATGTACGATTTCAATGGAAGGAATGGAACATGAGAACGACGCATTCGTTCTTCCACGTGTTGAACCACTTCTCACGCCACTCGTGACGGTTCTTCCACTTCAACTCATCTCGTACTATGCAGCACTTGCTCGTGACTGCGATGTCGACAAGCCACGTAACTTGGCGAAGTCTGTAACGGTTGAATAATGTTCAAGACCAAAATCTTTCGGGATTTTGGTCTTTTTTGTTGCAATGAGTTAACAAATCATCGTAATGTTCTCAAATATGTCTGTTCATTCTCCGGAACGGGTACACTCAACATGAAAATGAAGAGAAGGAGAGATTCGATGAAACAGAAGAAATGGATGACAGGTCTCGGTGTCATGATTCTCGCGACATCATTGGCCGCTTGTGGGGATACGGTAGAGGACACATCGATGGAGATGTCAGAAGAGCAAAGCATGGACCATTCAGCGATGGATCACTCCGGGTCTGGAGAAGTTCCAGACGGGCTGATGGAAGCCAGTGATCCGACTTTTCCAGTCGGATCAACCGCGATGATGACAGCGGATCACATGCCAGGGATGGAAGGCGTGGAGGCGACGATTGTCGGTGCATATGATACGACGGTCTACGCCGTCAGCTATACACCGACTACAGGTGGTGACCCGGTAGAGGATCACAAATGGGTGATTCACGAAGAACTGGACAATCCAGATGAGGAACCGTTGTCTGAAGGGGATGAGGTCGTATTGGCCGCCGACCATATGGAAGGGATGGACGGCGCAGAAGCGACAATCGATACAGCGGAAGAGACGACCGTTTACATGGTTGATTACACGACCGAAGACGGGGAAGAGGTCACAAACCATAAATGGGTGACCGAAAGTGAATTAGAAGCAATGAAATGAATGTGATAGACCTCGAGTACATCTCGTGGTCTATTTTTTTCGATAAATATTTATTGATAAACGATAAATCGTGGCATATGATAAAGAAAATAAAACTAAATGAGGTGTTTGGCAGATGAAACGGGAAACCATCTTTTTGAAACTAGCAGTGATTGTCTTGTCGCTCCCGATTCTCGCGACCTGTATCTTTTTACTCCCTTTCCTTTGGCGAGAGGCGGTGGAGAGCGGAGGATGGATTGCGAATTCGATGCGACCGATTATTGGAGGGATGTATGTAGCAGCGATTCCCTTTTTCGTTGCCTTGTCACAGTCATTCATCTTACTTGGATTGATTGATCGGAATGAGGCATTCTCCTATCGGTCGGTGAAAGCACTTCGTGTCATTAAATATTGTGCGTTGACCATCACGGCCATCTATATGGCGACACTCCCGTTCTTCTATTGGTTCGCTGAGCGTGACGACTCGCCAGGATTTTTAGTCATCGGATTCGTCTTCGTCTTCGCCGCATTTGTCATTGCGGTTTTCGCTGAGTTGTTACAGAAACTATTGAAGCGCGCCATCGACATGAAACAAGAAATCGATTTGACGGTATGAGGTGAGAGAAATGGCGATGATTGTGAATCTGGATGTGATGTTGGCGAAACGGAAAATGAGTGTGACGGAACTGTCGGAACGAGTCGGGATCACGATGGCGAACTTATCGATATTGAAAAACGGAAAGGCCAAAGCGATTCGTTTCTCGACACTTGAAGCGATTTGCGAAGCACTCGACTGTCAGCCGGGAGACATATTGGAATATCGAGCGGACGAACGAGCAGAGTGAATCTCTGCTTTTTTATATGAATTTGAAACGTGTGCTTACTATGCTCCGTATATAAAAGTATCAGTCAGGGGGAGATGTAGAATGATTCAAACATGGACAGAACGGACACATGAGGCCTTGAAAGGAAAAACGGGGATACTCATCGGTTGGTCTTTTGCAATGGCGATTTTAGTAGAAGTGTGGCTTATGATAGATCCGACGTATTACGGCATCCAACACAGTTCTACTATTCTTATGATGACCAGTGTGGTTGGACTCATCCTATATGTGATGTCTCTTCCAATGTATATCGGATACAGCTGGATCATTTTAGATACGGTGCGAAATAAGAAATTGCATTTTCAAGATGTATTTAAACCGTTTCGGAAGAATTACCGCTTAAATTTAGCCACATTCCTACTCATGGTTCTCTTCCAACTATTGTGGGGGCTGCTTCTAATCGTTCCAGGAATCATAAAGTACTTTTCTTACGCATTCACTTTCTTTATATTGCGAGATGAGCCTCATTTGTCCCCAACAGAAGCAATTACAAAATCTCGTGGGATGATGCGTGGACAGAAGTGGGAAGCATTTAAATTGATCCTGCCAATGATTCCGGTCTTTTTGACGGGTTTCACGTTAAGTATTGTTTTCAAATTACCGATTTTGTCATCCTGGTCGCTGTTAGTTGCGACTTCCCTTGTTCGTCCGTTAGTAGTTGCGCGCTTCGCTGTCATGTATGAAGATACGCGTCGGGCTTACGACGAACAATGGAACAAGCCAGCCTGAAGCATATCAAACAGAGGGTAAATTGAAGGAACGTGCTACAATCTTCATGAAGAGAAAGGGGAATGCGGAATGAAGATTGGGATCATCGGGGCCGGTCTGAGCGGAATCATCGCAGCGCGTGAACTCGCGCGTCAAGGTCATGACGTCGAACTGGTTGAAAAGAGTCGAAGCGTCGGGGGACGCTTGGCGACGCGTCGAATCGGTGATGGACGAGCCGACCATGGAGCGGTATATTTCACGGTGCGTGGAGAAGAGCTCGAACGAGAGGTACAGTCGTGGATGAATGCGAACTGGGTGCAAGTCTGGTATGCCGACCCTTATCCACGTTATGTCGCGATTGATGGGATGAATGCCCTCGCTAAGCGTTTAGCTGAAGATTTGACCGTACAGTTGAATGAACGAGTGGAGAACGTTCAAGTGGAAGAAGACGGAACCGTCACAGTCAAGACAGACGTGACGACGCGTTCCTATGATCAAGTCGTGATGACGGCACCGCTTCCACAGTCATTCGAACTACTAGGGAGTTTGGTCGACCAAATCAAACCCGCGCTACTTCGTCTCGTATATGCGCCGACGTTCGTCGGTCTTTTTGAATGTGCCGGTGATGTGCAGATTGGAGCAGACGGTATTCTCGATCAAGAACTGGTACCTGGTGTATTAAAAATCGTCGATAATCGGCCAAAAGGCATCTCCGATACATCACTTATAAGTGTCTATATGGAAGAGACGTGGAGTGAGGACTGGTATGAGCGACCGGAAGCAGAGACACTTGCTGAAATCGAGCGGTTAGTGCGTGAGGAAGTCGGAGACCTCGGCATCCGATCACGGCAATTGAAACGCTGGCGTTACGCGCAAGCGAAAGATATATGGCATGAGCCGTTTTATCAAGTAAGCCATCATCCCATCTATTTAGCAGGGGATGTCTTCCTTGAAGCTGATGATCCATCCGGACGAACGCGATTCGAAAGTGCCTATCTGTCTGGGTTACGTGTGGCAGAAACCATCGAAAAGAACATGGGACGATAAGGGCATCCCTTATCGGTCTTTTTATTTGACGCTATTTAGTTTAGGGCATAAACTATAACCATCTAGTTTAGGGGGTAAACTAAAAATGAAAGCATTGATGCGTGAAGCGGTGCAGTTGTTTGAAGAAGTGATGTTCCATGGGACGGAACATGTCATCGAAGCGATGGAGGGAGACGTATGGCGCGAGTATTCGCGTGAACAGCTCCAACTGTTGAAGTTACTCGATCAGTTTGGACCAACTCCTGCTGGGCAATTGGCGCAAAAACAAGGTGTCCATAAAAGTGCGGTCTCGAATCGCCTGAAAAAGTTGGTCGAAAAAGGACTCGTCACGAGTCGACGAGGACAAGATCAACGGGAACGATTGATAGAATTGACCCCAGAAGGGAAACGGCTCGTCGAAGAAGTGGACGGTGCCGTCTATCGATATGTGGAATCCCTCATCGATGGAGAAGTAGACGAAATTGAAATCGAGCAGTTTGTTCGGACGTTCCGAAAAATAAAGCAATTGCTCCGAATCGGGGAGGAATAACACATGCATAAAATCATTCAATGGCGCTGGGGAATTTTCATTTCCCTCATCGTATTGACGGCAGCATTATTTGTCGCAGCACCGAACTTAACGAAACAAGCAGAAGAGGCAGGGAGCTTCCAACTTGCGGACGACATGGACTCACAACGCGCACAAGCGATTTTAGATGAAGCCGGGAAGAGTGACAAGACCATCTCCCTCGTCTATGAGTTTGAATCAATCGGAGAGACGGAGCGAACAGATGTCGCACGTGTCATCGAAGAACTTAAACAAAACGAAACGGTCGTGACGGATGTTCTCAATCCGTTTGAAAGTGAAGAGACAGAGGCACAGCTTGTCTCGGAAGACGGACGCATCGTCCTCGTCCCCATCACGGTAGAAGGTACGACGGAAGAAATCAATGCGTTTGCTGATGATGTCCGTGAAAACGTGCTCTCGCAAGAGGAGACAGTATATATCACCGGGGAAGAAATCATTAACAATGATGTGAATCTAAGTGCACAGGAAGGGTTGAAAAAGACAGAGATCATCACGGTCGTGTTGATTTTTGGATTACTCCTTCTCGTCTTCCGTTCCATCGTGACCCCGTTCATCCCGCTCATTGCGGTCGGATTCACGTATCTGTTGAGCCAATCCTTTGTCGCGTTCTTTGTGGATTGGTTTGGGTTCCCGGTGTCCAACTACACGCAGATCTTCCTTGTCGCCATCTTGTTCGGGATTGGGACAGACTACTGTATTCTGCTTCTTAGCCGTTATAAAGAAGAACTCAGTGCAGGGCATGCCATCGAAGACGCCATCGTCAATACGTACAAGACGGCAGGACGAACGGTCCTCATCAGTGGGCTCGCGGTCTTCGTCGGTTTTGCCGCCATCGGATTTGCTGATTTTCCAATCTTTAAATCAGCGGTCGCCGTCGCAGTCGGGATTGCGGTGTTGCTGCTGATTCTCTTCACGGTCGTCCCATTCTTTATGGCGACGCTCAAACAGCGACTGTTTTGGCCGTCGAAAAAGGCAGGCGAGCATCATGACAGCAAGCTTTGGGCTAGCTTGAGCCGATTGTCGGTCAATCGCCCGTTCTTTTCGATTTTGGTCGTCGGGTTGATCACAGTACCTGTCTTATTCACATATGACGATGCCCGTTCGTTCAATACGGTCGATGAGATTGGAGACGGCTACGATTCGGTTCGTGGACTGAATTTGATCTCAGAAGGGTTCGGTCAAGGGGAATCCCTTCCGGTACAAGTCATTTTGAGACAAGATCAAGCCATTACAGAATCAGAAGTTCCCTATATCGAAAAGTTTGCAAGTGAGCTTGAAAAAGTTGAAGGTGTGAATGGTGTCCGTGCGCTCACACGTCCGACTGGTGAAATCATCGACGATTTTTATGTCGATACGCAGCTCAGTGAAGTCAGCGATGGCTTGTCTGAAGCGCAGACGGGTCTCGGGGATGTTCAAACTGGATTGAATGAGATTGAGCAAGGATTGAACGCAATCGTCGAGCAATTGCCAAGTGGTTCAACCAATGCCGGGGCACCGCTTGCAGAAGCAGCAGCGGGACTAAATCAGTTGAATGGTCAACTTGGTCTCATTGGGCAAGGATTGACAGCGACTCAAAACATCCCGGCCGCAGTCGGACAGCTCGGTCAAGTATCAGCTGGCCTCACACAAATTGAGTCAGGAATCAACGAATCGGCGTCCGCATTAAATGCACAAGGTTCTCAGGTCGGTGAACTTGGTAGCGGGTTAGCGCAACTGGCGACAGGTGTCGCGGAAGCGAACGACGGGCTAGGACAAATTGAGTCTGGTCTCGGCGAAGCCGTTTCGTTCTTACAACAGTTGAGTGAAGCAGATGCGCTTCGGGAGACAGGCGTGTATCTTCCGGAAGGGACGCTCACATCAGATGAGTTCTCACCTGCAGTCGAACGATATGTCTTCGATGAAGGAATGGCGACTCAGCTCGAGGTCGTCTTAGAGATGGACCCGTATTCGCCAGAAGCGATTGATACCGTTGAGACAATCAAAGAGACGATGAATCGTGCCGTGACGGGAACACCGTATGCGGATGCGACCATCGGATATGCCGGGATCTCAAGTATCAATAGCGATTTAAATGAAACATCGACGAATGATTTCAATCGAACGGTAGCCATCATGCTCGTGACGTTGTTCATCGTTTTGACAGCACTGTTCCGCTCGATGATCATGCCACTCTACATGATTGCTTCGCTTCTCTTGACGTACTATACGTCAGCGGCAATCACAGAGCTAATCTTTGTAGAAGGACTCGGCTATGACGGGATTAGCTGGGCCGTTCCGTTCTTTGGATTTGTCATGTTGATTGCCCTTGGAATTGACTACTCCATCTTCTTGTTAGATCGATTCCGAGAAGAAACAATCAATGGGAAGACGGTCCGTGAGGCGCTCATCCACTCGATGACGAAGATGGGTACCGTCATTATGACCGCCGCGGTCATCCTCGCCGGGACGTTCGGTGCCATGATTCCGTCAGGCGTGCTCAGTCTCGTCCAGATCGCGACAATCGTCATCACCGGTTTGTTGCTATACGGATTGATTGTGTTACCGCTGCTCATCCCGGCAATCACCGTCTCCTTCGGGGACGGGGTATGGTGGCCATTTAAACGGAAAGTTGAAGATAGATAATTGTGAGGGATTCATAGGACAACAAGTGCAGCGAATGCTGGCATATGTTGTCCTATTTTTATTTGTTGAGTCAATACAAAACTGCGAGAAATGGACTTAAAAATTTTCGGCATGTGCCGATAAATACATATAGACTCTTACTTTTATTGAAAGAAGGCAACAATCATGGTAAATCATTTTGAGAAAATGAGCTCGTTACTCGTATCGCGGATGATAATCATTTTGTTTTTCCTTTCTTATCCGATCATGGGTGTTTTGTATTGGATGGGGGAGCTCGCGGGGCAAGGCGCAGTCAATTTTATTCTGATAGGTGGTGTCATTCAAGCCGCATCATGGCTGGGCCATCGCTTCTATGTGGAACATACTTGGTTGAAGTATGGGCTCGTCACGTTGATGTACATTGCAGCTTCAGCAATTATCTTGACGCTGCCAGGTACTGCGATTCAAAATATCGTCTTTCTGTATATCGTATTGATGTTGATGTACTTGAATCGGCATCTTGTGCTGTACGGCAGCATTCTCGCGCTTATCGTATCGGTCGGAGCTGTATTGATTGGGCGCTTTTCATTTGAAACGCCGCTCGATCTCGTCATTTGGTTCACTGTGCTCACAATGGCTTTGTCTGGCGCCTACTTCGTTTCTTTCTTTGGGGCAAAATTATTACACGAGACGTTTACACAACAACAACAAGCTGAACAGCATGCGAGTGAGGTCGAACTCACCATGGCGAAGACGACAGCGAGTGCGACAATGCTTCATGGCGCGGTATTTACAATGAATGATTCCGTTGATTCCGTCACGAACGCCTCAGAACAAGTCACGGCCCAAATTGGTTCGATGACAAAACGAACGTCTGAACAAGCAGTTTTGATTCAGAACGTCGCCTCACAAATTCAATCCACTGTACAGGCGTTTGAACGGATGCAACAACAGCTTCAAGAAACAACCTCGCACGTGAACGGTGTCTTACAAGACGCTCAACTATCACATGACAATATGGATTCGACAGAACGGTCGCTTGCTGAGCTGAACTTAAGTATCGGTGAAGTGAATCTAGCCTTTAAAGGATTGGCGGAGCGTTTCCAAGAAGTGCGGACCATCACGGATACGATTCAGCAAATCTCGTCTCAGACGAACTTGTTGTCTCTTAACGCTTCAATTGAGGCGGCACGAGCAGGTGAACACGGAAAAGGGTTTGCCGTCGTCGCGACGGAGATTCGAAATTTGTCCGCTCAAACGGCACAAGCATCAGCTCAGATTAATGACATTATCCAACTCGTCATGCAAGAGGTACAAGTGACGGAACGTGCCATCGATGGCAGTACAGAACGTCTATCGACGCAGGAAGAACAAGTCCGTAAGAGTGGGGCGTCGATCCTTTCCATGATTCAAACGACAAATACGGTCGCAGGAACAGTAGATGAGACGTCGAGTCAGCTCCAAATCGCCGCCGCAGAATTACACAAAGTCCATCAAGTGACGGGTGATATGACGGCGTTGACGATGGCACTCGAAACGAACAGCCAAGACGTTCATGTGTTGACGATTTCACAACAAGAAGCGTTAGCTTCGTTGAAAGATCAAATTGAAGAACTGAACGAGATTGCGAACGAACTCGTCTAAACGATGGACACGCCTTTACAAATCGGCGTGTCCATTTGCGTATACATCTCTTCTAAAACGGGAAAAGTATTGCGTTCATGTAAAACGGAGGAGGAATTTGCAATGGAAATCGTGATTACCGCTGTATTAAAGGCATATCCGGGGAAAGAGGAAGAGTTAAGGCAAGCGCTCGATGAAGTCATTTCCCCATCGAGACAAGAAGAAGGATGTTTGACGTATGTGCTCCATGAGTCAATCGATGCCCCGGGCACGTTCGTGTTCTATGAGAAATATCGCGACGAGACGGCGCTCGACGCGCATATCCATTCAGCCCATTATCAGGCGTACCGGAAACGAGTGGAGACATTGCTCGCCGTGAGAGACGTGTATCGTCTACGTGAAGTCTGAAAGGAGGAAATCTAATAATTACCCAATCGATTATCCCGTGTATTTGGTTCGAAAGTCACGTCGAAGCGATTGCGGAGTGGTACGTCTCGAAGTTTCCCGATTCGTTCATCGACTATACGACGAAACTGATGGATACGCCTTCAGGTGAGACGACGATTGTGACCGTCTCGCTGTCGGGACAGTTCTTGCAACTGCTTGGGGCGGGTCCGTTGAAGGACCGCAATCCCTCCATCTCGTACATGGTCACGTTCCCGACGTCGGAAGAAGTGGATACGCTTTGGGGCGAATTGAGTGAGGGGGCAGAGGTGCTCATGCCGCTTGACACGTATGATTTCAGCGCGCGCTATGGCTGGTTGAAAGACAAGCACGGGGTATCCTGGCAAATCATGCATAGCGGCGGGATGGACATCCAGACGGTGACCCCATGCTTTTTGTTCGTCGGGGACGTCTTTGGTCATGCTGAAGCGGCGATGAATGACTGGATTTCGATTTTCCCGGATTCTTACGTGCTGGAAGACCATATGATTCGTTACGGGGGGACAGACGGCCCGAAGTTGGAAGGGAAGCTCAATTACGCCCGCTTCGTCTTGTCCGGACGCGAGTTCGTCACCATGGACAGCGCGGAAAATCATTAATTCGCGTTCAACGAGATGCAGTCGCTGATTGCGTTTTGTGAGTCGCAAGAAGAAGTCGATTCGTACTGGGAGCGGCTATCGGCTGTACCGGAAGCAGAGGAGTGTGGTTGGCTGAAAGATCGCTATGGCGTCTCCTGGCAAATCATCCCGTGGGAAATGGAAGAGATGATGACGGTAGGTTCGCAAGAGCAGATTGAACAGGTCGTACAGGCATGTCTGCCCATGAAAAAGCTTGATATCGCGACATTGCGTAAAGCTTACTGAACAAAACTCCCGAGACAAATAGCTCGGGAGTTTTTTCATGGACTCATTTGCGAGAGGGCATCTTTCTCGATGATGGTATCCGAGAGCCGGAGCTGACTGGCCGCGCGGTCGATGTAAGGGGCGCATCGATCGAATGCGACTTGTTCTTCCGTCCCAATGGAATAGCATGTGCCGTTACCAGCACGTTCGGTCAAGTCTGGTTCATAGTAATGATCTTCGTATCGGAAAGCGCCCGTCCGAAAGACGGTTAGATTTGACGTATCATTCAATAAGGAGTCGCCAAGCATATATGCTGGAGAGATTCCAAGTAAATCGAGAATCGTCGGGGCGATATCGATTTGTCCACCACTCGCCTCCATGACTTCTCCTGTCATCGGTCCAGGTGGTTTGATGAAGAGAGGGACAGCACGGTCAAGTTGAAACGCGTCAACCGTCGAATCCACTTCTTCGAGGGTAGCCATCTCTTCTCCTGGTGCCGTCAGACCGCTATCGTGGTCACCATACATGACGAGAAGCGTCTCATCCCAGAAACCATCTTGTTTCAATCGTTCGATGAACTGACCGACAGCGGCATCGACGAAATGAACGGTATGGTAATAGTTTTCGAGAAGGGGATCGTCGATATCAGATAGGTCCAACCGCTTCTCGTCTTCCGGGATATCGTACGGTGTATGACTCGTTAAAGCGACTAAAAATGCGTAAAATGGTTCATCCAACTCTTCCATAAATCCGACCGACGTATTTAAGAATTCCTGATCGTTGAGTGCCATCCCGATGATTCCTTGATCGGGGTAGTCTTTGTCGCTAAAGAAATGATTGAACCCGATATTGTCATAAAAGTCATCGCGATTCCAAAAGTCTTTTCGGAACGAATGCATGGCTGCCGTATCGTAGCCCGCCTCATTCAAGGATTGAGAGAGCGCGCCGAATTGATTTCCCGGGAAACGCGTGTAGACGGAACCAGATTTGACAGGATAAAGTGACGTGTTGACGATGAACTCTGCATCAGACGTTCGCCCTTCATGCGTTTGATGATACACGTTCGGGAAGTAAAGCATGTCACGTCGCAGTCGGTTCAAATTCGGGGTCAGTTCCTGTCCATCAATCTGTTGATCGATGACGGATGTTTGGAATGATTCGAGTTGTAAAACGATAACGTTCGTATCTGGACTTGGGGCACTTAATTCTTGATAAGAGAGTGCTTGAATTTGAGAACGCTCTTCGTCTGTCAGGGCTTCGTTCCATCCCATAGCACGTTCGACGCCTCGGGCGACATCCATCGCGTGATAGCCCCAAAATCCAAGATGATAGTATTCACGCATATTCGAGATGGGGTCGTCCGCGATCCACTTTTCTCCACGCTGATAACTGAGGGTGAGCGGGATTGTGAAGAGAAGAAATCCGAGTGTGAAGCCAGCGAGCGCCAATCGTCTTCCGTTTCGTTTCCCTTCACGGACAGGATGACGTTTCATATAACGCAAAATCAAACCGTAGATGATGAGGTCGATGAAGAAGAACGCATCGATTGGGCGGATGAGCGTCAAGAAGCCACCTCCGACATCTCCCATCTGCCCGATGTCGGACAGTAAGGCGACGGATAATAAGTCTTCAAAATAGCGATAGTACCAGACGTCCGAGACGAGCAGGGTACTGTGCAGGAACAGAGAAACGTATAAAATCCATCGGCGAATCGGATAAGACACGGCGAGTGCCCAACTCGTCAGGAGCAGAATCGTCGCCAAATTGATAAGGAAAAACGAGAAGTCGAACGCCGTCGCGGTCAACCAGCTAAAAAAGAAGAACTTTGCCAGGGAGAGTGACAAGTAGCTCCAATAATCGAGATATTTCATTAGTGATCTCCTAACCCAAGATGTAGTTACTATATCCTTTCCTTTCTTATGAACAGAGAAAACGTAGAAAGTGTGATGGAGATTCATTCGTAATCAAAAATATGTAATATATATATTGCGTTAATGGAATATATATATTACATTTAGATTGTTGGAAAACAAAATAAGGAGATAGCTATGGGTAATAGAGTAAAAGAATATCGAGTGGAAAAGAATTTTACTCAAACAGATTTGGCAATGGCAATCGGTGTAACTAGGCAGACAATCGGTTTAATCGAAGCAGATAAATATAATCCTTCGTTGAAGCTCTGTATTGCCATTGCGAGGGTTCTTTGCGTCACGTTAAATGATTTATTTTGGGAGGAGTAAAAGATGAAAAAATCATGGGTCACAATGTTTTTACCAAATGACGAATATAAAGAAAGGCAGTTATTGTACTTTATAGCCGAGGCTTTCGTTTTGTTCATTGGCTTTTTGGGAGTAGCCGTTCTATTGAATAGATTTTTAGGTATATTCAGCACTGAGTTTTCATATATTTTATTGGGTGTTATAGCAATTCTAAGTCTCTATGTATGGATTCGCTATATTCTCTCAGGTATGGAGTATGCAAACGTTGTTGTGAAATCTGAATATAAAATCGAACTAAAGAAAACAATTGTTTCCACATCGAAGTTTGCTGTTTTGTTTGCTGGGGTAGGAATTGTTTTAAAAGTAACGAAGATAGTGGAGTATAGTTGGATGGATTTGATAGGAATTTCAACCTGCGCATATGTATTGCTTCTAGTTTTTCAACTTTCTTCACTTAGATTGTCTTTAAAAAAGAATCGAGAACTTTAAAGCATGAAGTAATTTAACTATGTACATTTAAATTTTCATACATTCAACGGCTTGTATAAATGAAGTAGTAAAGAACTAGATTCGTTAGTTTGTAGAATCTAGTTCTTTAGGTGGTAATATTATTTAAGTTTACATATTAATAATTTTTAAATCTTTTACAGACTTGAAATCACTTACATTTAATTCCATACCAGGCTAGACTTGCAGTAAAACCTATAATGCCACCTTTAATTGCATTTTTTCCGGCTACTTTTGCTAATTCAATCGCAACTTGTTTCCAGGCTTCTCTCTCAATCAACTTCCATAGTCCCCCGCTTATAAAACCAATACCTGTTGCATCGATAATTTTACTACCAACACATTGTTTCCATGATTGTTTGGATGCCATTGTCACAACAGAATTTGAAGAAATGAGATTTATGTCATTCTTACTCGATACCCCAATTAAATCGTCACTAGTAATTTCTTCATCATTAACTATTTTGATAAAAAGAGCAATTGATGCCATGTTTTGAGTTCCGAATTTTTTAGCAACTAGTTGTTCATTCATAGTATATTTTCCGTTTTCGAATGTTGTCCCTTCTTCAAATAGAAATTCAAGATCTTCAGCAAATTCATTAATATAAAATTGCTCTTCGGTTGTTAGGTAATTAGTTGGTTCAGATGCCGTAACTGAATTTATGGGTGTTAATAAGGTAATTACCAATAATGTGCTTAAAGTCACCATGAAAAGCTTATAAACTAAAGTGTTTTTAGTAAAATTCAATTAAAAAATCCCCTTTTCCCTTAAAATTTTCAACAAAAGTAAGGATACACTAAAAACAAAGTAATTTAAAGTAACTTAATAATATTTATATCCATAAATGTAAATTTAATTACATTTAACTATAATAAATCCACATTTTACTACTAAACTACTATATATATTTTTATCCATGGTATTAAAAGCTGTAGATTATGTAATCTCGAACGTATCACGCAGTTCAATGATGGTTCCTTCCGGTGCTTTTAGTTTACTTAAATGTCCATCGACGACGAAGTAGATGTTGCCACCGTGCTTCGGCAAGAACGTGACACCTAGCTGTTCGAGTCGTGCGACTTCCGCTTCGAGATCGTCCACATAGAGAGCGAAATGGACGGGACCGGCCACATGTTTCGAGTAGTCTTGTAACGTTTCATCCGCTTTAGCAGTCTGGAGCTCAATATAAAAATCACCGAGCTTGAGCCAACTGTTGAAGTCACGCGTATGAAAGTTTGGCGACTCCTGGACGAGTTCAAAACCGAGCGCTTCGTAAAATGACTTCGATGCGGCATAATCCGGGGTTTGGATACAGATATGATGGATTTGTTTCATTGGTTGCTTCCTTTCGTTTGCAACTCTTTCACTCGATCACGGTGGAACGGAGAAGTCAACTCTTCTGAGATGAGGCTGATCGTATGTCCATCCGGGTCTCGTACGTCAAAACAGGACATACCACCGAAATCGTGAAGCGGGGTCGCAATTAGCCCTGCTTGTTCGAACGATTGATACGCGAGCTGAATGTCTTCACAGATGATATTGAAATAAACATGGGCTTGTCCAGACGCATCCTTAAATGTTGTAGGTTGCGTTGAAGTAGTTTGAATCAATCCGAGTTGAGTCGAGCCATCTGGCAGACAGATTCCGATGCCCCCTTCCCAGCGCCCGATTTCTTGGGCATAAAAATAAGTTATATACCAGTTCAGAGACTGTTCTACATCTGATACGGGAATGAAGATACTTCCGATTCGGAACATAAGATCTCCTCCTTTTCTATTGTTAGTGTAGCGAATACAAGCCTTCGAAGATACGGGAGAAGAAACTTTTTACGGGAGAAATCGTATGGAAGAAAGAGAAAATTAATGAGGTGAAAGCATGAAAGGAAATGAAATCACGATTCAACCGGTTGATGCAGTCAATCGAGAGGCGGTCATCGGCCTGACAGTGGACGAGAAACATTCCCGGTTCATCGAGACGAATGCCGAATCGCTTCAAGAGATGACTGAGGATACGAAATACGATTGGCAGAGCTTTGCATTTTATGAAGGCGAGCGGCCGGTTGGCTTCATGATGGTCGGGGCGGAAAACGAGACAGAACGTTATGTATGGCTCGATCGCTTCATGATTGATTAACATGAACAGGGGAAAGGCGTCGGAACAAAGTGTCTGCGCATGGCAGTGGAATTTATCCAGACACAATACGATGTGGATGATATCATCCTGAGTCTCCATCAAGAGAATGAAGCTGCGAAACGATTTTACGCAAAGAACGGCTTTGTCGACAGCGGCTTAATCGATGAATGGAACGGCGAAGCAATCTGGGTCTATCATACAAAAACCCGACCGTCATGAGTCGGTCGGGTTCTCGGATGGACTTGTTGTCTTCGTGGCATTCATGCCCATCGAAAAGAGAACGATAGCGCCAAACAAGAATAGGGAAACGAACCAGTTGTTTAGAAACGGATCGACAAACGTCGGTTCTTCCGGCCAGCTTCCTGTTGAGATTTGGGCGCTCCAACGGGTGTAGAGTGCAATGCGTTCGAGCGTATATAAGAGTCCGGACAAAAACAGCAAAATACCACCCGCTACAAGTTGATTGAAACGAGACATAAACCCCCTCCTCTATAGATGTTGTCTATAGTTTACCATTTTCATCCAAAAAGGGAGCTTTTATTTGAGTACGCTCGGTCGCAACTGTTTGACACGCGACAAGACGAGCCAACCGAGAAGCGCGCCCGTCAAACTAGAGGCAAGGAACGCCGGGACAAAGAAAAATGCACCGAACGTCGAACCCATCAACAGTTTTGCGTACGGGACGGCAATCAACGAAGCGATAACCCCAGTCCCGATGATTTCTCCGAGAGCGGCCGCATAGACACGGTTCGTGCGAACGAAGAAAATGCCGGCAAGAAACGCGCCAATCATGCCACCAGGGAATGCGAGCAGTGATCCTGTACCGGTCATGACGCGAATGAGTCCGGTGACGAAAGCGACGAGAACGGCTCCGATTGGACCGACGGTGACTGCGGCAATCACGTTCACCATATGTTGAATGGGATAAGCGCGGGCGACACCTGTGGGAATCGAAATGAACATCGAACCGACGACGGCGATGGCAACGAGCATTGCCATCCAAGTGAGTTGTTGAATACGCATGAATAGTCTCCTTTCAAAATAAAAACGCCACGTTTCCAGACGGAAAAATGGCGTGGACATACAGAGACGTATCCCAAGCCACTTCCCTACGCTGGTATGAGCCAGATCAGGTTCAAAGGGTCCGGCAAATGCCGTCTCAGCCCGAAGGCTCCCCTAGTGGTCGTTTATTGATTTGAGTATAGCATAGCTAAAATCGGAAAAGGGGCGAAATTATCCCTCATTCTTGGCTAACAGGTCCTCATAGTCCTTCTCGTTCCAAAAGAGCGGTGAGATGGATTCGGGGCCTTTTAAAATTTCTCCGTCCTGATCATATACGATGGCATACCCGCTCTCGACATCGAATACGAACAAGTCGGCAGTGACTTCGGTCACGCCGTTCCCGGCGATGATCACATCATCGATTGGCTCCCGTGCCAGT
The DNA here is from genome assembly GCF_025842465.1 of Exiguobacterium sp. N5. Classification (GTDB taxonomy): domain Bacteria; phylum Bacillota; class Bacilli; order Exiguobacteriales; family Exiguobacteriaceae; genus Exiguobacterium; species Exiguobacterium profundum. Next base: position 2,037,954 of record NZ_JAPAEP010000001.1, on the reverse strand, counting down.
TCGACGCCCGCTTCATCGAGTTCGACGAGGAGAGCTGACGTGTAGGCATGGCGGTCATAGACCGTTTGGAATTCATCCTGCGTGAGGACGACATCGGTAGGTGGGGCACTTGTACCGAATTTCCGATTTTCAATCTCTTCAACGTATTGAAGGAAGGATTCCTCTTGCCAGAATAGCGGAGCGACCGACTCAGAACCATTGATCACCGTTCCGTCTTGACTGTCGAAAATGGTAGCATACGTCCCGTCATCGAGCTTGAATGGGTAAATATCCGCATACGTATGCTCGAGGCCGTTGCCTGCGATGATGACCCGTTCGAATGTCTCCCGAAACGGTTTGATTCCTTGTTGTTCAAGGGCAGTAAGGAGCGGTTTCGTTTGTTCGTATTGGTCATAGACGTCTTTAAAGTCCTCACGCGTCCATTCGGTGATGGGTTCATCGGGTGATTCGATTGGGGTTGGATTGTCTGCCACCGTATCTGTACAACCCGTGAGTAAAAGTGCACTTAATCCGAATATCGCCCATCGTCTCATGTTTCCATCCCCTTAACTGACATTTTCCACCATTTTATCATTCATGATGAAAAAGCAGAACCTGTGCACATTCTCACTCGGGGTGAGGACGTGTCGCGTAGGTATCGAGTGTTCTCTTGAAGTGAAGTGTATCTTCTTCAGAAATCGTCACACCTGAAGAGGTGCCGTAGCGAACCGCATGATAAACGGACGGGTTCATCGGTAAATCGATGCGTTGGAACCACTCTTGCAATGTCTCATGAGCACGCAATCGCTTGACTGGTACGAGAGATTGGTTGAATGTGATCAGTGCATCGCGAATCGGGACGTTCGTGAACGCTGTGAGCGTCGAAACGGACGAGGCGTTCTTGTGTTGTAGCGATTCTACAAACGGGTCTATGCTTGAATCATCATCATCTCGTGCGTTCGTCAAATGCCGTTTTCGTTTTCGATAGACATAGAAACTGAAGCAACAGAATGCGATCAAAGCGACGAATAGTCCGAGATTTCGTCGTGTTGATTCTCCAGATCCCGTGATTCTCTCAAAAAAGTGATGTTTTCCTTTTTGAGGATCCAATTCAAACGGGTAATCTGCTTTGGATTCACCAATTAAAATTCCATCATCCTCATCCGATAGGAGATCAGTTGGAAGACTATGACTTTCCTCGACCGGTATCGTTTCCGGGTTATAGAGCCACTCGAATACACTCGTCGCAATCACCATTATCGTAAAGGTGCCGAGGAGTGTGGCGACAATCATGAGAAGAAACTTGTTCGTCCAGCGCAAGAGGGTACCTCCTTTTGAATTTTCAGACTATTTGTTGTTTATCTTACCATAAAAAGGTAAAGTTTGATTAAGACAAAAAATGGAGGTCGTCATATGGGCATGGAGCAGGTCATCAAACAGTTGAACGAAGTGTATTTAGGAAAAGAGGATGTCGTACGCCTCTGTTGTACGGCGTTACTCGCGGAAGGACATATTCTATTAGAAGATGTGCCAGGCACGGGAAAAACGTTACTTGCCAAAACAATTGCGGCTAGCTTCGACGGGGTGTTTTCCCGGATTCAATTCACGGCCGACTTGTTACCGTCTGATGTGATCGGAGCAGACTATTTCAACATGCAGACGCAGACGTTCGATCATCGCCAAGGACCAATCTTTGCGAACATCGTCTTGATTGATGAAATCAACCGAGCGGTTCCACGAACGCAGTCCGCCTTGCTTGAGGCGATGGAAGAACGACAAGTTTCCATCGGGGGAGAGACATATCCGATGCCGAAACCATTTTTCGTCATCGCGACGCAAAACCCGATTGAATCAGCGGGGACGTTCCCCTTACCGGATGCCCAACTCGATCGCTTCTTGATTTCGATTCCAGTCGGTTATCCTGATTTTTCGGAAGAGAGAGAACTCCTCTTACAAGTCATGCGTCAAACACGGAAAATCGTGGAGGCGGTTGCGACGTTAGACGAGTTACGCCGCGCACAAGAAGAAGTGAAGCAAGTATCGATTCAAGATGATGTCCTCGATTATTTACTCGGGCTCGTTCATGCGACACGAGAACACCAATCTGTCGAGGTCGGTGTCAGTCCACGAGGAGCCATCGCGCTCATGCGAGCGTCTCAAAGTTATGCCTATCTGAACGATCGATTGTACGTCATTCCGGAAGATGTGAAAGCCGTGGCACCTTATGTATTGGCACATCGTCTGACGTTGACGCTTGAAGGAGGCATCAAATCAACGAAACAGGACATCATCCGTTACATCTTAGACACCGTTTCTGTTCCAGTCGAGGGCTGATGATGACGTTCTCGACACATAACGCCCTCCAGAAAGAGTGGATTCCGGTCTATGGATTCGCCGGGATAATTCTCGTATTCGTCCCGTATATGGAAATCGTCGGGTATGCGCTTTGTTTACTTGCAGGCATCGTCTGGTTCTTTGAGCGGACACGGAAACAGTTGGAACAAGCTCTTCGGCTTCACATACATAGCCATGAATCCCTTCTCTTTGTCGGGGATGAGACGGAGGTACAACTGATTTTAGATGGAAGTGAAGTCGTCGAACGACTCGGGCTTCCGGTTCGTGTTCGGCTGAAATCCAATACAGCGCTCAGTTTTCCAGCCCACGACCGGTCCCCGAATAGTTTGGATTTGACATTACGGACAGATCAGGCTCGTCAGATGCTTCACATTCAAGCCGAATTCCGAGGTCCTGCCTACATCGAAGAATGCATACTTGCTGTGACGCTCCCGTTTCATCTCGGGACGTACTTACTCGAGTGCCCCATCGAGAAGCGGTGGACGGTATTACCGTCCCTTACGTTACACCCACCGGTCGGCACGAAACGTTTAGCGCTTGGTGACCGGCCTTTGACCGCATCACCACTTCGGAATCCACTGCAGGTTCTGGGGTCAAAGCCTTATGAAGGGGAACCGGTAAAAGAGATTGACTGGGTCGCGACGGCAAAACTTGGACGAGTCCAGTCGAAAGTCTTTCAAAAGACATCGCTCGATACGTTCACGTTCGCAGTCGATTTGAGTGGGCCGTCCGGCTACACGTTACATCACGACTTCGAGTCGATCATCAGCCAAGTCGCATATGTGACGACCCGCCTCTTAAAAGAAGAGTGTAAAGTCGAGCTGTTCATCAACCGCTTCAACGGGGAAGGGAAGATGGAACATATCTCTCTTCAAGAGGGAGAGCGAGGTTCACGCCTCATCCTCTTGATGCTGGCCGACCTCCATCCCGGGAACCGTTTCATCTCGACAGACGCGTTCGTCCGTATGGTCGAGCGGAAACGCTTGAAGCAAAGTCATCTCGTCTGGTTCAATCAGCATAACCTGTATGACTAACAAGGAACTTTCCTTCTTCTGGCGAACTGTATCATACAGAGATGACCAAAGGGGAGATCCATATGGCAAAACGAAAGTATGCGAATCGACGAGACTGGGAACGGATTTTAAAGAACCGCTACGCGCAAATTCGTGTTCAGACGGAACAATTTTCAGGCGTCGTCGCCTTATTCCAAATCGATGAGGTTCGGGCACCATTATATAAAAAGCATAAAGGGGAAGAATTCATCGTGGCGGATGCCGGGTTTGCTTGGCTCCAATATTTCCCGGACAATGAACCGTTCGGTGTGACAGCGATGATCAATCCGGAAGGCGAAATCGTGCAGTGGTATATCGACCTCGTTGACCGAATCGGCGAAGAAAATGGCATTCCGTACATGGATGACTTGTTGCTCGATATTCTTGTATTTCCAAATGGCGATATCGTCAAAAAGGATGAGGATGAGTTCAAGGCGGCGGCTGAAAGCGGAGAATTGACGCCTGAACAGGTCGAACGTGGATGGCGTGAGTTCGAAGCGACGCTCGAACGGATCGAACGTGGAGACTTCATCTACTTTGATTTGGCAAAAGGACATTACGAACAGTTAAAACAAAAGCTATGAGCGAATTCACTCTCTCTGCTACAGTAAGAGCGTAGGAGGGGGAGTTTTTATGAAAAAAATTGAAATCGAGACGTGGGCACGACGTAAGCACTTCGCGTTTTTCAAAGCGTTTGATGCGCCACATTTCAATGTGACGGCAAACGTAGATGTCACGAACCTATATACATATGCCAAGGAGAGCAATCAATCGTTCTTCAAACTCTTTTTATACGGTGCGGTGAGAGCGGCGAACGCGATTCCAGAATTGCGCTATCGGATTCGTGGTGAAGAGGTCGTCGAACACGAGGTGGTCCACCCCTCGTTCACGGTCATGTTAGACGAGGATGTCTTCAACTTTTGTGCGGCCACGTTCAATGAGGATTTACCGACATTCTTACAGGAAGTGACGACGCGGATGGAGCAAGCTGGCGATGAAGTCGTGGTCGGGGATGACGAGCCCGACGACTTACTGTATATCACGAGTGTCCCGTGGATCACGTTCACGAGTATCATGCACCCGACGCATCAGCAACAACATGACAGCGTGCCACGCATCGCTTGGGGCAAGTTCGAACGCCAAGGCGAGCGTCTGGTCATGCCGTTATCCGTCCAAGCCCATCATGCACTCGTCGATGGAGTGCATATCGGCAAGTATTACGAAGCGCTCCAATCATGGTTAGACGAAGATTTTGCGAAGAAGGTGATCGACGCGCCAGAAGACCATGACTTTGATCGAGCCGTCCGTCTCCGTGAGGAGGGACAACTCGAGCAGGCGAAGCAACTGTTCTTGTCGCTCTTGCGGAAAGATGAAAAGAATCCGAGGTTACATGCGTACTGCGCGTGGTGCTATGACTCGCTCGGGGAAGAACGTCAAGCGGTCCCGCATTATGAACGGGCCATCCGACTCGGGTTGACGGGGGAAGAGTTGGCGGAATCATATCTCGGACTCGGCAGTACGTATCGGGCACTCGGACGATACACAGAAGCGGAACAGTTATTTGAAGAGGCAATCGAGCAATTTCCGAATCACGGGGCGCTCAAAGTGTTTCAAGCGATGACCCATTACAACGTCGGTCGCCATGAAGAAGCGACGGGAACATTACTCGAGCTGCTTGCAAGTCCGAAAGCGGACGAGAGCATCGCAAGGTACCGACGTGCCATCGCATTTTATGCAAGAAACTTAAATGAGACATATGACTAAAGGAGAATGACATGATTTCATTACGCCCGATCGATGCACAAAATTGGTATACATGCTGTCAATTGGCATTAAGTGACCAACAACAGTCGTATATGGAGCCGAATGCGATTTCGTTACTTCAAGCGATGTACGAACCGACGCTACGCCCGCGCGCAATTTATGAGGAAGAGACGATGGTCGGTTTCCTCATGTACAATACAGAGCTTGAAGAGTTGGATGCATGGTGGATTTACCGAATCATGATCGACCATGCTCATCAAGGCAAAGGGATTGGTCGACAAGCGACAGAGCTGATGCTTGAAGAAATCGGCGAGGGGAAACCGATTGTCGTTGGCTATCACCCCGAGAACGAGGCAGCGCATCACTTATATGAAAGCCTAGGATTTGTTGATGAAGGCCATCGATTCGGTCGCGAAATGGCTGTGATTCGGCGAGGAGAATGAGATGGGAACAACCCGTCTCATTTTTTTGAATCAAATCGATTGACGGAAGAATTGTCGCATGATATATTTATCTCGAATTAAAGATATTTGAATTTAAGTTAATGGCTCTCTTGGACAAAGGAGGGAGACAGATGGAACCATCTGATGCACTAAAAACAATTACTGTGCTGTTACGTGCCTCTCAGTCGTTACAAGACCTGGTGAAGCAGGAAGTGGCGTCTTACGGGTTAAACGCGACCGAGTTCGCCGTACTCGAGTTTTTATATCATAAAGGGGATCAACCGATTCAAGTCATCGGGAAGAAAATTCTCCTCTCGAGCGGAAGCATGACGTACGTCGTGGACCGGTTAGAAGAAAAAGGATATCTCATTCGTAAGGCTTGTCCGAGCGATCGTCGCATCACATACGCTGCGCTGACAGATGACGGAGAGCGTTTGATGCAAGATATTTTCCCTAAGCATACGGAGCATATGAACGCTGTGTTTGAAGGGATGCAATTAAACGAAACGATTGAACAGTTGAAACAAATAGGAAAGCGGGCAGAAGCCGCAAAAAATTTTAATCATGTATCTTGAAATCAAGATATAAAAGGAGAGAGAATGATGAATCATGTTAAAGGAATTCACCACGTCACAGCAATCACGAGTAGTGCCGAAAAAAACTACGATTTCTTCACTCACGTGTTAGGCATGCGTTTGGTGAAAAAAACGGTCAACCAGGACGACATTCAAACGTATCACTTATTCTTTGCGGACGATAAAGGAAACGCAGGGACAGATATGACCTTCTTCGACTTCCCAGGTATCCCGAAAGGTAAGCACGGAACGAATGAAATCGCGAAAACGTCGTTCCGCGTACCGACAGATGAAGCGTTGACGTATTGGGTCCGTCGCTTCGACCGTCTCGGCGTCGAGCACGAAGGGATTCAAGAACAGTTCGGGAAGAAGACGCTCTCGTTCATCGACTTTGATGAGCAGGCGTATCAACTCATCTCGGATGAGTTCAACGAAGGCATCGCGTCGGGCGAGCCGTGGAAGAACGGTCCAATCCCGCTTGAATACGCGATTACGGGACTCGGTCCAATCTTTATTCGCATCGCAGATATCACATATTTCAAACAAGTGATGGAGCAAGTGATGCTGTTTAAAGAGATCGGGCGAGAAGGTGATGTGTATCTCTTTGAAGGAGGTGAAGGTGGAAACGGAGCGCAAGTGATCGTCATTCACGACGAGACATCTCCACAAGCGCGTCAAGGGTTCGGTACCGTGCACCATGTCGCATTCCGTGTCGAAGACCGTAGCGTCCTCGATGAATGGACAGCACGTCTCCAACAGTTCGGTTTGCCGACTTCTGGCTACGTCGATCGCTTCTTCTTTGAATCATCCTATGCACGTGTCGCGCCGCAAATTTTGTTCGAATGGGCGACAGATGGACCTGGATTCATGGGAGACGAGCCGTACGAGACGGTCGGTGAGAAGTTGTCACTCCCGCCGTTCCTCGAAGCGAAACGTTCGCAAATCGAGGCGATGGTACGACCAATCGATACGGTCAGAAGCACGAAAACATTTGAGAAAGAATATGAGGGCATGAAATGAGTTTCTTAAATCGCTTGTTTGGAAAATCAGATGCATCACAACATAACCAAGGAGGAACTACTATGTTAAACATCGGAATCGTACTCGGATCAACTCGTGAAGGTCGCGTCAGTCCACAAGTCGGGGAATGGGTGAAAGAACTCGCCGACAAACGTGGCGATGCCAACTATGAAGTCATCGACATCGCAGACTACAACTTGCCACTTCTCGGCGAAGCGGGTCAGGACGCATCTGGCGTTGCAGCCTGGTCGGAGAAAATTGCGCAAATGGACGGATTCATCTTCATCGTCCAAGAATATAACCATTCCATCTCAGCATCTCTTAAAAACGCACTCGACTACTTACGCGTCGAATGGAACAACAAAGCAGCCGGAATCGTCTCTTACGGTTCTGTTGGTGGAGCACGGGCAACAGAACATTTACGGGGCATTTTGAGTGAATTGTCAATCGCTCACGTACGTGTCCATCCTGCACTCTCACTCTTCACGGACTTCGAGAACGGTACGCATTTCGCTCCGAAAGAAGTTCAAGCACAATCGGTAAACGATATGCTCGACCAACTCCTTCCATGGACGGAAGCGATGCAATCGGTCCGTACGAAAGCCGGAGAAGTTGCAAACAATTAACAAATCGCGAAGCCAGCCTGAATTTAGGCTGGTTTTTGTGCGTTTTCAGAACAGGTCGTGTAAAGTTGGAAGGGATTAGGGGGAGTGCAGATGTGGAATCGTAAAATCGTCACAGCATCCATCGCTTCGCCCGTCTATGCGATTCTGTTAGCGTGTGGGGTCACTATGATGGGTGTACGAGAAAATGGAGGGATGAGTGGCGTACTGAATGGCTTCCTTTTGATGACGGTTGCCTATGTAGCGGTCAGTTTTCCGATTATGTTGACCTACGGTGTCGTGATCTCATGGTGCAGTGACTGGTTGGCGAATCGACTCAGTTCGAAACGATTCAGGTGGTTCACTTCGCTTGTTTTACATATACTATTCGGGCTCGTCTTGTCATGGCTCAGTCTTCTCGCAGCGACCTTGTTTTACTTGGTGGATCGTCTACTACAGCATCGAGGAGACATAACAAAACTACAAACAGTGAAAAGTCTGCTCATCCCAATCGGATATTTGCTTATTGTAACGGGAAGTGTGTATATCATCGATGTCATCCAAGATCTTTTCGTTCGATTCAACTTCTTTTAGGGAAACGAACAAGGATACATTAACATAAGGAGGGGTAAAAATGAGATGGATGATTTATGGGGCGAATGGCTATACGGGTGAGCTGATTGCACGACAAGCCGCTCGTGACGGAATGCGTCCGGTTCTTGCCGGACGAAACGCAAGAGCGATTCATCGCCTAGGAGATGAACTGGGTTGCGAAACATCGATTTTCGCATTGAGTCGTGAAGCCGCAATCGAGGCGCTTCACGATGTAGATTTAGTCCTTCATTGTGCAGGTCCTTTCACGGATACGAGCCAAGTGATGATCGAGGCATGTCTAGAGACAGGTACGCATTACTTAGATATTACCGGGGAAATCGAAGTGTTCGAATATATCCATTCTAAACAGCGAGCGGCTCAAGCCAAAGAACGTGGTGTGATTTTATGCTCGGGTGTCGGATTTGATGTCATTCCGACCGACTGTGTCGCGCGAAAATTAAAAGAGTTGATACCGGATGCGACAACACTCGCTCTTGGCTTTTCGGCGGCAGCCGGCATCTCACCAGGAACCATGAAGACGGCCGTTCGTGGACTAGGGTCGAGTAGTGTGGAACGTGTGAACGGCAAATTATCATCATTTCCAATTGGGGCAAAGCGGAGAACGATTGATTTTGGTCGCGGAAGCCGTACCGCCATTGCGATTCCGTGGGGAGACGTTTCGACCGCCTACTACACGACGGACATTCCGAATATTACGACTTGGGTTCCTGTACCGACAGCGGCCGCCTATGCTGCTCGCGCTTTGTCATGGTTCAGCCCGATTCTCGGAAAAGAGGCCGTGCAGGAACGCTTGCTCCGTTATGTCGACGAAAACGTATCGGGACCAGACGAGGCTGTACGTGAAAAATCATCGACGTACGTATGGGGCGAAGCAACGAATGAGGAAGGACGAAAAGTAGTCGTCCGTATTCAAACGGCAAGTACGTATGCCTTCACTGTTTACGGGGCGCTCGCCGTCGTCAAGCGATTGCTCGGTTCGGGTGGGATGCTTGCCGGAAGCTTTACACCAGCCATGCTATTCGGATCTCACTTTATCGAAGAGATTCAAGGTTCCTCTTCGTTCGTGATTGATGAAATTCGTCCATGAATCGAGAAGTATGGGATTTACTCGACGAAAACCGGCAACCGCTCGGTCGAACGCACTTTCGTGGGGATGAATTAGAGCCGCATACGTTTCACACGGTCATCGAAGTGTTCACGTTCGATCCAGATGGGAGATTATTGTTGTCGAAGCGTCATCCGGATAAGACGTATCCGCTTCTGTGGGAAGGGACGGGCGGCTCGATTTTGGCTGGAGAAACGAGTCGACAAGGTGCGGTCCGTGAGCTAAAAGAAGAGTTAGGACTATATGTATTGCCTGAGCAACTCCGGTTCGTGACAACGATTGAGCGGGGCACATATTTCTTGGATATGTATTGTCTCGTGTGCAAGAAACCGATTGACCTCGAACAACTATTACTGCAAGCAGATGAAGTCGTCGATGTGACGTTACAAAAGTGGGAGACGGTCCTTGAGTGTGTAGAACTCGTCCCTTCTGTCCGGGAACGGCTGATTCAATACGGTCATCTCATCCGACCGTGAACATATGTTACACTCAACAGGGAATATACAAGGGAGGGAACAGCGTGAATCGTTTAGAATTGGCACGGCGTATCGAACGCATCAAAGCAGAGGGGACGTCTGCTTACATTCGACATCGTAAACAAACCCCTCCCTATGAAGGTGCGGAACTACACGTAGAAGGAAAAGGTCATGTGTTCAAAATGGGGAATATGAGTTTTGCGGTCGGATTTGGATTGAATCGATCGACAAGCTTTTACGACCTGCATCAAATGGAAAAATGGGTGCGCGGGAAAAATGTCTCGCGTCTACATATTGAGGTTTGTCCATTAGCGGAAGATTCCTTGCTCCGCTTATTGCAAGAACGTAACTACACGCTCGATCATTTTTTGGACGTATGGACGTTAGATTTGACACAGCATGCCTCCACATCTGTACCGACCCAGGTCGAAAAAGTGAAGGATGAGACACTCCATGAGTGGGCATACGCCGTTGCGGCTGGATTCGCCGAGTCGGGCACAATCCTTCAAGAGACGGTCGATACAGCCAAAGGCTTTTACGCACTACCGAGTAATCATGCTTATCTCGTGCGAGAAGAGGATGCTGTCGTAGCGGGTGGGATTTTAGCCACGCAAGACGGGATTGGAGAGTTGTTTCTGACGAGCACCGTTCCGACGTATCGGCAAAAAGGGTACCAGACACAACTTATTTTGGAACGAATTGCCGAAGCGAAAGCACTTGGATGCAATCTGTTGACGGTTACGACGAAAGTCGATTCGGCGTCTGGTCGCAATATGGAACGGCTTGGATTTCAGCCGTTCTATCAAAAAGCGGTCATGAAAAGTCCAATCCTTAAATGAGCAGGTCGCCTCGGGTGAGGTGACCTGCTTTTCGATTACAAGAGTGATTCAGCCCCATCGACGTATACTTCAGAGCCGGTCACGTGGCTCGACATGTTGCTCGCGAAAAATAAGACGACATCGGCGACTTGTTTCGCGGAGCCCGATTTTCCGGCAAGCGGTTGATTCCCAAGTGGATATTCGATTGGAATGACGACTTCTTCGAGCAACGCATCGTCTCGATTGGTCGAATCGTCAATATTCGTATCGATGGCCCCGGGACAGATGGAATTGACACGAATCCCGAATTGAGCGAGTTCCGCAGCAGCCATTTTCGCAAAGCCGGTTTGACCTGCTTTCGTCGTCGCGTAGCCACTGAATCCGAAATTTTTAAAATAGCGGTTCCCGTTAATCGATGAAGTGATAATGATACTCCCGCCATTCTCTTTCAAATGGGGAATAGCATGTTTGACGGTCAAAAAGGTTCCAGTGAGGTTCGTCTCCACCACGCCATTCCAATCATCCAATGATAAATGTTCAATCGGTGTGATGGTCCCGTTTCGACCGGCGTTCGCGAAGACGATATCGAGTTGACCAAATCGTTCCATTGTCCGTTCGTAGGCCTCTTTCATTGCGGATTCATCCGACACATCTGCACTGATGCCGATAGCGCGTTCTTCCCCGACAAGGCTTGCGAGACGCATCGCATCTTCTTCATTCAAATCGACAATGGCGACTTTTGCTCCGGCTTGAACGAAGCGGATGACCGCGGCACGTCCGATTCCGGAGGCTGCCCCGGTCACAAACGCTACTTTTCCAGATAGTAATTTATTTGAAATCAATCCGATCACTCCTTTTTATGATTCTGTTCTCATATTCCACAGTTCTGGAAAAGTTACGCTTCATTTCAAAAAATCATGGAGCGGTGACTTCGATGGTGCGTGCGATGTTCAAGTTCGAATCCGTCGGGATGACCTCGATTGTCACCAGTTGGCCGCTCTGTAACCCTTGTACGCTATTGACGATGCCGGTGACTTCGGTTTGATCATTGATTAAGATGACACGCAATGTGACTTCTTTAGAGGATTCGGTAGATTCAATCAATATTTGGGGGATATCGACTCGTTCAATCTGTCCCTCGACTAAGTTGTCATTCCACGTGCTCATCCAATAAACGGCGACTAAAAAAAGACCGAGAAAGATTAAGGCAAAGGTTAATCGTGAACGCATGCACACCTCACTCCTTTGTTGTCCCGTTTCGCATCTTGTCTAATTTACCTTTACCCGGAAATTCTCTCGTTACTTGAAAAAATAGTAGGAATCACAAGAAAAATGGGGAATAGAAAGGAAAACGAAAAGGTGAGGTGTGGGCATGTGGATGATGGTTGGTGCGCTAGGATTGGTTGCTTGTGTATGGATCGCGTTCGGTTGGTTCACCATTGGTAATGCAAAGCGACGGGTATGGGGAGGTCTTTTTTCACTCAGTATGACTTGCCTGTTCGCACCGCTCTTCCTCGTGAAACTGGGAGAACAGTATGGATTTGTGGGGATTCAAGTAGGGTTGACCGCTTTATTTGGTGTACTCGCAGGTGCATTTTTCTTTGTGGCACTCGGATGGACAGGACGCCCGGCGAAAGTTCGAAAAGTGAGAACGTTATCGGAAGACCCTGATTTATTTTGAAGCATGACTTACCACTCCTACGGTATAATGCGGTCATAATGATGTTACGAGGGAGTGGGGATCATAATTAAACCGCCAAAGTTGCAAGTGGGGGATACGATAGGGATCATTACGCCTTCTTTTCCGGCACCTGTTCAGTTTGAGGGGCGTTACCAACGTGGGGTTGAACAGCTCAAGCGGATGGGATTCAAGGTGAAAGAGGGCACGTGTACATATAAAACAGAAGGATATCGGTCCTCGTCCATTCAGGATCGTGCTGACGAATTGAACGCATTTTTACATGATCCTGAAGTGAAAGCGATCATCAGTACAATCGGTGGAACGAATTCCAACTCGTTGTTACCATATATCGATTATGAACAACTCCGACGTCATCCAAAAATCATCATGGGATATAGTGATGTCACGGCAATCTTGATGGCCTGTTATGCCAAAACGGACGTCGTCACATTTTACGGTCCGGCAATCGTCCCCTCATTTGGTGAATACGGAGGGATGTTCGAGACGGGGGAGCAATATGTCAAAGACATTCTCTGTTTAGAACGAACGGCTCCGTTTCAGTTACATATCCCTGATGAATGGACGGAAGAGATGCTCGATTGGTCGACGCAACAACGTGTCAAGACGTTCCAACCGAATGAAGGATGGATTTCTCTGAAGGATGGAAAGGCACAAGGAACGTTGATTGGCGGGAATCTGAACACGATGTCTGGGTTCTTCAAGTCGGATTATTATCCCGATTTGAAAGGCGCGATTCTATTCCTAGAAGACTCGTTTAAGACGATGGCTGAAGAAGAACGTTCGCTTAGTATGCTGAAGCTGGCGGGTGTGTTTGATGAGATTTCGGGTCTGATTATCGGGAAGCACGAGCATTTTCAAAATCAATCAGCTCCCTTCTCATTCAACGACTTGTTGCTTGAAATCATCGGAGAAAAAGATTTTCCGATTTTGACGAATGTCGATATCGGTCACACGTTTCCATCACACGTTTTCCCGATTGGCATTCAAGTTGAGTTAGATACGACGAATGGGGTTATCCGATTTTTAGAAGATGGGGTGTCGGAATGAAGGAGCACCTCACTATTTTTGACGAGAATCACCGGAAAATAGGGGAGAAGGAGCGAAATCAAGTTCATGTTGACGGGGATTGGCATGAGACGTTCCACTGCTGGTTCTGGAAAGAAGACCTCATCTATCTTCAGCGGAGGAGCATGGAGAAACAGGATTTTCCCGGGAAATATGATATTACGGCAGCGGGACACCTCGCAACAGATGAGACAATAGCGAATGGCGTTCGTGAAATTGAAGAAGAGCTCGGACTGTCATTGACGTTCGAACAGCTCACCTTTATGGGAATCTTTGAAGATGTGATTGAACTGGACGAGTTTCTTGATCGCGAGTTTGCACATACGTATTGCTATCTCTATCAAGGTGAGCCGATTCATTTTGACGACCAGGAAGTGATGGATGTCGTAGCTGTTCAAAGAAATGAACTGAGGTCGCTGACAGAAGGATGCATGTGTACGATTGAAGGATGCTCTCTTATGACGAATCATCTTGTTCAAATCACGCAAGCCGATTTAGTTCCGCATCTTCAGACTTACTGGCAAAACATATTTGAGAGTTTGACACGAATGGATGCTTTAAATCGTTAAGGAAAGAATACGCTGTTCGCCGATCGGTCCACCGATTCGACGTCCGGTATCGCTCCACCCAACGCTCATATAAAGGCAGAAAGCGGCTTCGTTTTTCAGATTGACCGACAGGACGATTTCACGAATATGAGGGAAATGTTGCTTTACGAACTGCGGAAGTGCTTGGAGTGCCGCTTTAGCGTAGCCTTTCCCTTGGTCCTCATAGTTAATGGCAAAGGCGGAGAAGAGCAAAGCATTCGACTCGGTCGTATAGGAAATGACGCGTCCGTTGTCATGCAGTAAGAACATCCCGACTGGTTTCGATGCGACGATGACAATCGGATGAACGCCATCAGGTAATGGATCATCCATGTCTTTGGGCAGGGTCGTATACTTTTCTTGGTCCGTCGGTAGTGCGAACGTATTGAGAATCGATTGATGCGTATCATTTCGATATTCGAGCGTAATTTTCATAAGGAGTCTCCTTCGGGCTTTATTGATTTTCATTCAGAAAGGAGAATTATATGTCGACACAGTTTACATACCGTCAAAATCCACCATTACAAGATTTATACCGCGCGTTTATGAGCGGTTTTTCTGATTATATTATTCCGTTTCAATTTGATGAGCAGACTTTCGAAGATGTTTTTCTTGTTCGTGATCAAAATCAGCCGTCCCGTTCCATTGTAGCCTATGATGGTGAAGAACCTGTCGGTGTCGTGTTAACCGGGATTGCACATCTTGATTCAGGATGGCAGACACGTTGTGGTGGGCTTGCTGTCGCCCCACATGTCCGAAAAGCAGGAGTCGCGACCGAATTGATGAAACGATTTGAAGAGGCGGCAGTAGGCACTCGTTTACTCGAAGTCATTCAAGGCAATGATGCGGCAGTGTCTCTCTATGAACGACTAGGTTACGAAACGACTCGAGAAATTCTCTACTTCCAAGCGGTGTCATTAGAAACGAACGCAGACATGACGTATGAACCGATTCAAACGTTATTTGATGAGTTGTATCCGGCGGCGAGTCACGTTCCGATTTGGCAACGCGATGTGCGCGTGACCCAACAAGCTGCTGAGTTAGTGAAAGTCGTAGAAGGGAATCGAATAGGATTTTTGTTATACCGCGATCACGTCTTGCTCGATGTTTTTGGACAAGCAGAAGAAGCGGAATGGCTATTGCGGGCGGCCGCGAGCCGATCCCCACTTCATGTCACGTTGACATCAGACCGTCCTGAATGGGTCGAAGCGGCACGACGATTGGGATTTGTCCAAGACGAGATTGCCCAATTTGAAATGGTGAAGGACGCTTGATGAAGCGGTTGTTGGTCATCTGTATCATTGCGCTGATTAGTGGAAATACCGCGACCCTGATTGCGCTGACAACAAATCTTTCTCCCGACCTGTCGCGAGGTATACTAGTAGTTAGTGTGAGTGTAACACTCCTTTCCATCGGTGGTATCGTCTGGGTGGGATACTATACAAAAAAACGCTAGTGAAATCCTTGTGAAGTGACACTTGAAAATATCACATCATGCTGTCATGTATGACATGAAAATGAAAAACTTCATATATTGAAATTTTTAACCCCCAGTGGTATATTCGCACATGTAGCTTTTTTGAAGCTCATGAATGTATTAATTTGGAGGGTTTATTATATATATGTGGAAACAACTCATCATGACAGTGGGTGTTGGTGTTCTCTTATTCCAAGGACAAACCGCATCTGCCGACAACATGTCCCCGCAAGACCTCGTTCAAACGGAAAAGTCATTGCAACAAACGGAGCAGCAGGTTAAAGATACGAAACAATCCATTCACGCCATTCAAACGAAGTTGAAGCAAGTCGACCATAAGGCGGAGGCATTGCGAGATAAAATTGAAGGAACTTCTAAAGAATTAGAAGAAGTGGAAGAGTCACTCGTTCCTGCAGAACAGTCGCTCTTCGCAAAAGTCGTTTCTTCGGTGTTGCCGAGTGCGAAAGCTGAGGCCGCTGAAGCGGAAGAAGCACATCAAGAGCTTGTTGAAAAGAAAAACCAAGTAAATGAAGCATTGGAGCAACTGAAAGAAGAACAAGAGCAAATTGAAGCGACACGTCAAGACGTGAAAGTGTCATATGACGAAAAGTCGAAACAATATAAGAAACAAACGAATCAGTTGAGTGATTTGAAGAAACAGTATGAAGCGATGGCACCCGATCGGTTCTTAATGCCGGCGGAAGGTCGCCTCTCTCAAGGGTTCGGTTCGGCGAGTGGACAGTTCGGATACACATTCCATAACGGTCTCGATATTGCTGCCAAAACAGGTACACCTGTATACGCCGCGGAAGCTGGAAAAGTGACAAAAGTCAGCTCCAGTGGACCTTATGGAAACCACATACAAATCGAACACAACGTAGACGGTCAAAAATGGACGACCGTGTATGCACACTTGCACAAAGTGGATGTCAAGACAGGTCAGTCAGTACGCCAAGGCGAACCGATCGGTCAAATCGGAAACACGGGCAACTCGTCAGGTCCGCACTTACACTTTGAGATTCATAAAGGGGACTACAATTTCTCGGCTAGTTCAGCTGGGAATGCCGTCGACCCGATGAAACTGGCGGAGCGCCTCGGTGGTGCTTCTCCGGTAAAAGCCACGTTTTAAGCAGACAGATGCCCTGAGCCTCTCGAATGAGGTCAGGGCATTTTTTACTGTTCGCGCGTCGGATCGTGGTTGCCTTCGCTGTCGGCAATCGTATCTGAGCTTCCGTAGTCTTCTACTTGGGAGAAGGCGTCCGTTTTTTGACCAGGTTGATCCGTTCCGTCTAACTCTTTGCGTCGAGCCGTCTCGTTCGGGTTCAACACGTCTTCTTCAACCGGTCGATCGACTTTATGCGCGTGTTCTTCCTCTTCTTGTGCCCGAGCGTGTTCGATGCAAAGGGTGGCTTCTGGAATGACTTCCAAACGGTCTAGTTCAATGTCTTTCCCACACACCTCACATTGTCCATACGTCCCATTCTGAATGGCTAATAGCGCCTTATCGACGTCACTCAAGAACTCTTCATCGAGCTCATTAAGGGCTTGGTCTCGTTCCCGTAAAAAGAGCTCTTCGCCCGAGTCGGCAGGGTGGTTGTCGTAATGAGAGAGCTCTCCTTCATCATATGTCTCTTCCCGATTATCCATGTATCCTTCGGTTTTTGCTTTTTCTTTCAATAATCGTTTTTTAAACGTTTCGATTTGTTCTTCAGTCAACATATCCATTCACTCTCCAGTTCTCAAGTCATTAATATAAGGTTTCCCATTTTATTTGTGTACAAACCATTTGAAGTGGAATCCCTCATGTCGAGCGATGTTTAGAAAGGGTATGATGAGAATAAAGAGTTCTTTTAAAAAAGGAGGAACGAATCATGCGAAAAGTCGAAGTAGTGAAATACAATCCAGAGTGGAATCAAAAGTTTGAAGAAGAGGCTGGTAAATTGAGTCGGTTATTCGAAGAGGAGCTTGTCGCGATCCATCACATTGGAAGTACATCGGTCGAAGGATTGGCGGCAAAACCAATCATCGACATGATGCCGGTCGTACGGGACATCGAACGAGTCGATGACTACACGGAGCGGATGGAGGCACTCGGGTACCGTGGACTTGGTGAATATGGGATTCCGAAGCGTCGCTATTTCCGTAAAGGAGAAGAAGAACGGACGGTTCACGTGCATGTGTTTGAAGAAGGGAATCCGGATGTCATAAGACACCTTGCCTTCCGGGATTACTTGCGAGCTTATCCTGACGTTCGCGATGCGTATGGTGAGCTGAAGCTTCAACTTGCGGCACAGCACCCAGAAGACATGGAAGGATACATTCAAGGAAAGCATGACTGGGTCATCGAGACGGAACGGTTGGCGACGAAGTGGTATAAAGAAAATCAAGACGTGTGAAACCTTTTTATGGAAATGGTCGTATAATACATCAAACCTTGAAGGGGGAGATGTCGTGTGAAACGATTTCTCGGGAAATGTGTGGAATATGCTTTGGCCGCACTTGTTTTCGTCGGTCTGTTCTTTGTCCTCCGCGCGATTGCCGGAGACTCGGACAAAGGGTACATGTTGACATTGCTCGGTACATTTTTTCTCGTCTTACCTAGTTCGCTCTTGATTGGTTACTTTTTGGCCCGTCCGCTTCAACGTCGCCTAAATGGGAAAGGAACGGAGGCTTCGAGTGAGCATACGTTGCGCGGAACTGAAAAACCGCACGGTGTAAACGAAGATCGAAACCATTCAAACTATACCTGATGATGGAGATCACATTTATCCCTACGATTGATGCCCGTCTCATCGCACGGTTGAATCGTTCCATCCATGAGCATCACGTCCATATGAATCCGACCTTTTTTGCGGAGTATGAGGAAGAGAAGATGTACGAAGCCTTTTCGACACTGATTGGAAGACCCGGCCATCACTATATGGTGATGCAGCTTGAAGCAACTCCAATCGGTTACATATGGTTCGAAGAGAAAGTGGGTGAGGCGAACGCGTTTCGTCAAGCTGTTCGCGTGGTGTATGTTCATCACATCAGTATCGACCCCATGTATCAACGGAACGGTTACGGTCGACGTGTGATGGAATGGATGGAGCAATGGGCGCTTGACCACCAATTCAAATCGATTGAACTAGATTACTGGATGAGTAATACGGATGCCGCCTCGTTTTATGGCGAAATCGGGTTCACCCCAAAACGTCAGATTGTTATGAAAAAATTGGAGGAATAACATGATGGAATTACTCACAATTGGATTAGGAATTCTCGGAGTTCTGTCGTTAGGTTGGTTCTTTTATAGTTACTGGCTCGGATATAAGGGTGGCAATATCGTCATGACCCTCGATGAGCACTATACAAAACTAGAAGAGTACGTACCTGCTATCTTGTCGAAACTATACGAAGATGGAAAGAGCGCTCACTACCTTGGCGACCGCAAGTTTGAAGTGGAGGGCAAGCGTTACGTTCTCGTCGAACGGACTGTCCCGATCGGTCATGTTCCAACACAACAGACGGTCCTACAACCAGATTGATCATAATCAGAAAAGGGAGCTCTCTAGTCGAGAGGCTCCCTTTGTTTATTTGACGGCTGGGGGACCGAACCCGCCGCTATGATAATCGCGGAAAGCTTGGCGGATTTCTTCTTCCGTGTTCATCACGAATGGACCATGCGCAATATAGTCTTCGCGAATCGGTTTTCCGGAATAGATGAGCACCCGTGTACGCGTCGTGGCCTTCAGTTGAAGTGTGCTCATCGCTTCAGATGTTTCATCGAACGTCAGTGTCGCCACATCAGTTTTACTGAGCGGGATTTTGGAAGACCCAACTTCAATTGAACCAGCGAGTACGTACAAAAAGCTGTTATGATTCGCAGGCAAGATGTGTTCGTATTCGCCACCTTCTTTCAGCGTTATTTCTGTCATCGTGATGGGGACGAGACTTTCCATCGGTCCTTTTACACCCGCAATTTCTCCGGAATAGACACGAAGCTGCCCGCCGTCGAAAGGAACGAGGGGTGCGTCCTCGACGTATACGTTCTGATAGGAAGTGGTTGTTGTTTTTAACGACTTCGGTAAATTCAACCAGAGCTGCAGCGTATGGATCAAATCATCGTCGACCGCTTCTTCGGCGTGTCTAGCGGCCCATCCGGCATTCATATACTGAACATCACCGGCGTCCAAAATCGAATGTCCCCCATGATTATCAATATGTTCTAGACGACCATCGATGACATACGTGATGGTTTGAAACCCACGATGGGGATGGTCCGAAAACGTCCCACGCTTGAACCAGTCTTCTGCCATCAAAATAAATGGATCGAACTCCTCTTTTTGTTCTGGAGGTAACACCCAGCCCTGTTGCACAT
This sequence comes from Exiguobacterium sp. N5, assembly GCF_025842465.1. Lineage (GTDB taxonomy): Bacteria > Bacillota > Bacilli > Exiguobacteriales > Exiguobacteriaceae > Exiguobacterium > Exiguobacterium profundum. Next base: position 2,017,959 of record NZ_JAPAEP010000001.1, on the reverse strand, counting down.
GGGGATACCCGTTTTGTCGATAGGAGACGCGCCAATGATGGTTCACGTCACGTATAAATGGATTTGTCACAAAGATTCACTCCTTTCTCTTCCTATCTTCCCAAAAAATATGTCTCATCGTACTATATTTGCTTCATGAATATGCAAAAAGACAGACGCATTCGCATCTGTCAGATTAAGTGTTTTGTTCAAACAGGTTATACCACTTGATGGCATCCTCACGTAGTAGCTTAAAATGGGCGCCTGTCTCTGAATTGGTCACGTACACATCTGCACCATCATAGCTAACATCAAACGTTTGGGCGCATATCCCTTGAAATAGGGTCACATAAGGTGTGGAAGCGGTCTTGCCTGCATAGGCAGTTGCATTCGCTCGTTTGATGGCGCCAAAAATAAATTCCATTTCATCTTGACCGACATGTTGTAGGAAGGAGGCATCTTTTGATTCCGTTCCAAGGAGTGCCAAGTCATGAAAAATGACATGACGTTGACTACTTAATTTGTCGTGAATTTGTTCACTCAATTCTTTTCCATACAACAACTTGGGTTCATGATACGTCAAGGAGACGTTCTGACGATGGGCCGTTCCGTTTTTCATGAACGTAAAACTGTAGAGTGGATACTCGTGACCCGGTACAAGAACCGAAGGGAGTTGCGGAGCTGTTTTGGCTCCGAACATTTGTGAAATATGCGCTTCTTTCGGTCGCAATACTTCTTGATAGTCATTTTGATCTCGGCTCGTATAAATCGCGTATTGTAACACCTCATCAGACTTTTCTGTCCCGAGCCCGAGTGACAAATAGGGATGCCTTGTTGATTCGACAGGAATGACGAGGCGGTCTTTGGCTTCGGACGATGTAAAGGTCAGTTCAAATTCACCACTGAAAGGCATCGTGATATGGAAAAGTGTATGCTCGATCCCTTTTCTTTCTGGATAGGGCTCATTACCTATCGGCTTTTTCATCTCTTGTGCGAAATGCTCATATTCATGGGGCTCAGCAAATCGGAATTTCGGAACATCCGGATAAGGTTCGGCCGTATATTGAACATCGTTTAAACTTTCAGGAAGCGTGTTAATTTCGGTGGCATATGTGACGGAATCGAGTTGACATTGGACATATGATTTATTTTCGACAGTGAAAAAAGTTGCGGTTGGAAAAGAAGATTCGGTGGTGGCATCAGTCAACGGTTGGTTCAATGTGACCGTCCCGAGCCAATGTCTTTCACCACTTGGAATTCTTTGAATCGCGTTGTCAGGCTGACATAACTCGATAATCGCTGCACGATCCGATTCGGGTATTTCAATTTGTTGTCCGTTTGGTAACAGGGCACGTCCTTGATAATATTCAGGAGCGGGTTGGAGTCGGAGTGCGCGTTCTTCCTCGCATCCGAATAAGAAAAACAGGATGACGAGGGTACTGAAAATCAGGTACTTTTTCACATCGGTACTCTCCTTCGATGAATCACTTTCACCATTCTAGCACCAATTTTTTGTGACTTTAGTCTTAGGAAAATTAATTTGTTATTTCGAAAAAAAATCAAAAAAACCGTCCAACTTGAACTGGACGGGGGATAAAACCATTTATGACTTATTTTTACTTTTTAACTTTTTTTGTATGTCGATTTTTGACGAAAAAACGTTGATATTACGAGACATTGAAAAAAGCCGATTATTCTTCTAAATTATCACTTTATAATTCAGTGGGATTTATTTGATGAAGTTTCCTTCAATCAACATCTCGACCGCGTGCCGACTTCAAAATTTCGAACCATTCTTCACGAGTGAGGTCGATTTGAAGGGCGTCGACTCCTGTCTGAACGCGCTCAATTTTTCCGGATCCGATAATCGGCATAATGTTCGCAGGGTGTTTGACGAGCCATGCATACACAATCGAGTCAATTCCGCTTGCATTGTGACGTGCACGAATTTCCTCGAGTTTTTCACGAAGGGGTGCATACAGTTCATCTTTGAAGAGTTGACCACCGGCTAGTGGACTCCAAGCCATAAGTGGCATTCGTTTTTCGTGACACAAATCGACCGATCCATCCTCAAAATGTTTCAATTGCATCGGAGAGAGTTCGAGTTGATTCGTCACAAGTTGGAATGGAAGACGAGATTGAAGCAAGTTCTGTGTAGCCGGAACATGGTTAGATACACCGAACTCACGTACTTTACCACTATCGCGCAAGATGATGAAGGCTTCGGCCACTTCATCCGGATTCATCAGCGGATCTGGACGGTGGATGAGTAATGTATCAATGTGGTCAATGGCCAACTCTTTTAACGAACGCTCTACTTGCGCGATGATATGCTCTTTTGTCGTATCGTAATAATTGAGTGTTTGACCTGGGTTAAATGACCCCGTCAATTTAATTCCTGTCTTTGTGACGATCTCCATTTGGTCTCGGAGTTCAGGCTTTAACTTTAAGGCTTCTCCAAATAAACCTTCACATGTGTAACCGCCATAAATGTCTGCATGGTCGAATGTCGTGATGCCAAGCTCGAGACATTGTTCGATGAATGTGAGGCGTTCCTGTGGGGTCATGTCCCAATCAGCGAGCCGCCACATCCCATGGACGATGCGTGAGAATGATAATTCTTCTGTCAAAGCGATACGTTGCATTATAACTCCTCCTTGGTTGTCAGTCGCTCTTCATTATACGTCTTACGAGAATGGACGTCACTTGTCACCTACTCAAGCAGTTTTGGCGTCAAATGAGCTTGTATGCGCTATGATGAGAGGGAAGAGAAATAGGAAAGAGGCGTGACAGATGAGTGACTATGAACAATATGCGGACGTCACCTTCGAACAGGTGGGTGACTCGTTTCAGGTAGCCTCGATGCACCCAGATCTTCGTTTACATGGGATTGGACGAAGTGCGGCCGTGTTTCGTTTAAAGGAAAAGGATCGTGTCATTAAAGTGTTCTTTCCAGGTTATGAACAAATCGCAACCGAAGAGGCAGCAATCTATGAAAAACTTAAGGGACTCCCTTACTTTCCGAAGTGCTATGATTCTGGTCCGTCATATTTAGTGATGGATTACATCGAAGGAAAGACGCTGTTTGAGTGTCTGACGGAAGGCGTCTGGATTGACCCTTCTTACATCGAGGTAGTGGATGAAGCGCTTCGACAGGCACGTTTACTAGGACTGACACCATCGGATGTCCACTTGCGTAATATCATTTTGACGCCAAACGGACAGATATTCTTGATTGATTTGGCACGCTTCAGACAAGGGCAACAAATCGATCATCAGTGGGAAGACTTGAAACGAATGTATCGATTATATCGCTATCGTTTCATGCCGAAACAATATGACGAGACATTACTGAATCGAATCGCTTACTTGTATCGCAGGTTCGTGAACGATCCGGATTCTTGAGCCGGATCGTTTTTCTTTTGCCGATTAGGGAACAGGAGTAACGTGTCCGAAATTGCAGAAGAAACGAAAGGGGAATGATGTATGGCTCATCGTATCTATGCGAACGAAATCGAAATGCTCCACGAATGTGTGGAAACGTGCAACTATTGTCTGGAATCTTGTTTAGAAGAAAAAGATGTACAGATGATGGTTGATTGTATCCGACTGGATCGGGAATGTGCCGCTGCCTGTGCGTTTCTTGCGGAAGCGATGACGCGTGATTCGGCATTCGTTCCTGAACTCGCGCGAGCGTGTGCAGTCATCTGTAAAGCATGCGCACAGGAGTGCGGGAAACATAAGCACGCACATTGCCAGGAATGCGCAAGAGTTTGTACAGAATGCGCCTCAATGTGTGACCGCTTGGCCGCATGATTTGAGTGACCGGTTGATGGGACCGGTCACTTTTTTCGTGTCTTTTGAAGAGGGGATTCGTATAATGAAAAAAACGAAAAGGTGGTATGGGGATGATTCGCAATTGTCGACGAGATGATCTTCAAATGATTTTACATATTTACAATGATGCGATTGTAAACAGTACGGCCGTCTATCACTATCAACCGGTGACACTCGAGAATCGAGTGGCATGGTATGAGGAGAAGAAAGAGCAAGATTGTCCAATCATCGTATGGGTAGAGGATGACGTCGTCATGGGGTTTGCGACGTTCGGTCCGTTCCGTCCGTGGCCAGCGTACCATTATACGGTTGAACATTCTGTATACGTGCATCCCGGTTACCGCGGGAAAGGCATTGGCAACAAACTGTTAAAAGAAATCATCCGTATCGCCGAAGTGAGAGGAATGAAAACGGTGATTGGTGGAATTGACGCATCGAACGTGACGAGTATCCGTGCGCATGAAAAAGTTGGATTCGTTCATTCCGGTACGATTCGAAATGCCGGATATAAATTCGGCAAATGGCTCGATTTATCGTTTTATCAACTTGATTTAGAAGGTCCTGCATCGCCTACCGAAGAGTGAACGGTCTAGAAAGATGGAGCCACCATACGATATACTGGAACGAGTGAATCGAATGGAGGAAATAGAATGACTGAGTACCCGAATTGCCCAAAATGCCAATCATCTTATGTGTACGAGGATGGCCCGTTGCTTGTATGCCCAGAATGTGCCTATGAATGGTCACCGAGTGAGGCGGCAGAAGCAGAAGCAGCGTCACAAATCAAAGATGCGAACGGAAACCCGCTTCAAGACGGAGACACTGTCACCGTGATCAAGGATTTGAAAGTGAAAGGAACCTCGCTTGTCGTCAAACAAGGAACGAAAGTGAAGGGGATTCGACTCGTGGAAGGTGACCATGATATCGACTGTAAAATCGAGGGACTTGGTGCGATGAAACTGAAGTCGGAGTTCGTGAAGAAAATCTAAAAAAGTGTTTCGGCGAGTTGCCGAAACACTTTTTGTATTACGAGAAGAACGGTTTGTACTCGCGACGTTCATGCATGATGGACACCCATTGAAGCGTCGTGAACTCTTCGAGTACCCATTCACCGTTGAAGCGTCCGAGACCAGAGTTTTTCTCGCCTCCGAACGGCATGTGCGGTTCATCGTTGACCGACTGATCGTTGACGTGAATCATGCCAGTTTCGACTTTTCGTGCAAAATTGGTTGCACGGTAAACCGAGCCATGAACGGCACCGCTCAATCCGTACGGTAATTCGTTCGAAAGACGAACAGCCTCTTCGTCATCTTTAAACGAAAGGATGACCGCGACCGGACCGAATATTTCGTTTTTCGCGAGCGGCATGTCATTCGTGACGCCACTGAGGACGGTCGGTTCGAGGATGTTGCCGTCCGCTGTCCCGCCAGTATGAACGGTCGCACCGGCATCAACCGTTTTCTCGATTTGGTCTAAGATGCGATCGACTTGATCGTGGTCGATGAGCGGGCCGACTTGTGTATCTTTTTCATTCGGGTCACCCGCTTTCAACTGTTTAACGCGCTCGACATAGCGCTCCACGAATTCGTCATGAATCGACTCGGCGACGAGGATTCGGTTCGTCGACATACAGATTTGTCCTTGGTGGAAGAACTTGCTATAGACGGCTGATTCGACGGCACGGTCGAGGTCGGCATCATCGAGAACGACAAACACGTTATTCCCACCGAGTTCAAGTGCTGTTTTCTTCAACAAACGACCTGCCTTTTCCGCAATCCCTTGACCGACCTCGGTCGAACCTGTGAACGAGATGAGGCGCGGGATTGGGTGTTCGACGATGGCGTCCCCGATTTCAGACCCTCGTCCGACGACAACGTTGAGCACACCTTTTGGAAGTCCTGCTTCTTCGAAGAGGGATGCGAATAGGAGACCACCCGTGACTGGTGTCGCCGTAGCCGGTTTGACGACGGCCGTATTCCCCGTCGCGAGAGCTGTCACGATTGAACGGACAGCCAAGTGGAACGGGAAGTTCCATGGGCTGATGATGCCGATGACCCCAAGTGGTTTGCGATATACCCGGTTCTCTTTATTCGGAACGATCGAAGGTTTGATGAGCCCGTCCATACGGAAAGGGAACGTCGCGGCTTCTTTGATGATTGCCATTGATGCAGCGAACTCACTCTCTGCTTTGATACGTGTACTACCGGACTCTTTCACGAGCCAGTCGACGATAAAGTCTTTGTTGTCCAACGTCAGCTGGGCAAACTTCTCAATCAACTCACGTCGTGCTTGTGGAAGCATGTCGGCCCAGTCCGTCTGAGACGCTTTCGCTGCTTCATAAGCACGATTCAAGTCCTCTTCATCCGCTGATTGAATCGAGAAGAGAGTCTCGTTCGAGAATGGATTGACGTTGTCGATCGACTTTTCACTTGATCCATTTACCCACTCACCATTGATGTACATGTTCGTAAAATCTGTATGCATATTTGAACACTCCTTTGTTTTTTCTTCACCATAAGAAGTATTCACTTGTTTTAGAAAAATAAACATATCAATGTATTGGATTTGGTAAACTTGAATCAAGTAAATTCAACAAGTTTAGGAGCAGACGATGAAAACTTGCTGTGTGAGTTTATTCCTCTTCGTGCCTTGGGCATTTTTTGTGGCGGCAATGGATTATGTATGGGGTTTTCCATTTGGATATTTGATTGTACCGGTGATCATTTGGTGGGTAACAAAACAATCTTTGAGGCATTTGCAAATACGCTTTGTATTAGCTTCCTTGCTTGGATCGTATGGTGTGTCGGTTTATTTGGCCTACTTGTTTGAGAACGATTGAGGATACTTCTTCAAGCCGTTAACGCTCAGTGGGGTTGTTCACGCATGGTCGGTCGCGATATTGATTGGGGTACTCGTGATTCTGATTAATCATGGGGGTCAAAAATCAAACGAGTCATCTAATAGACATTGAGAGGGGGGATGCATGATATCTCCCTTTTTTGATGTTCGTTTCTACTTCCTGTACAGTTAAGACGAAGAGAGGGGGTAGAAAGAAATATGAAACGTTATGAAGCGATTTTATTTGATATTGATGACACACTACTAGATTTTAAACAAAGTGAACATGTCGCCTTGGAACAGTTACTTGCATCCTACAACGTCCGGATGACGGATGAAGTGAAGTCGCGCTATGTCGACATCAACACGGACCTGTGGCGTGCGTTTGAGCGCGGCGAAGTGGACCGGGAAGAAGTGCTCATCGGTCGTCACACGAAACTGTTCGATTCGCTCGGTCTCACGGTCGATGGACCATATGTCGAACAGCAATATCGAGACTATTTACATGCAGGCGTGCACATGGTTGATGGTGCTTTGGAGGTCGTGCGAAAGCTGAGCAACGATTATCCGCTCTATATCGTCACAAACGGTGTGACGGAGACGCAATTCAAACGGTTAGAGTCATCTGGACTATTGCCGTACTTCCAAGATGTCTTCGTATCGGATGCGACCGGCTCGCAAAAACCGATGAAACCGTTTTTCGACTACGTCTTCGACCGAATCCCGAATGTAGCGCCAGAGAAAGGTTTGATTATCGGTGACTCGGTCACGGCAGACATCGCCGGTGGGCGGATGTATGGTTTGGATACGTGCTGGTTCAATCCGAACGAAGTGGCTGCGACGATTGAGTCAACGTATGAGATTCGACATTTAAACGAGTTGAAATCGCTACTCTAAGTTCAAGCTGGATTGAGTGAATGAGTTGGCAAACGGTTCGGGAGTTGAGCGAGTATTTCCGGATAAAGCGTGACGTCTTGTAGACGGTCAAGCTTTATCCAACGATAAATCAGGTGATCTCCTTCAGGTCCATAAAAGTCTCCGTCTTGGAGCGGGAGGTCACCGTCTACATAAAAGTACAGTCCAATCTCATGAAACGGCTGATTGTTGTACGTAAATAAGTTCTCGTGCACGAAAGCGAACGTGGTATCAGTCACGTGCATGTTCAACTCTTCATGTAGCTCGCGTGCGAGGGCGGTTGCGGCTTCTTCACCGAGCGTGACGCGCCCCCCGGGTAATGCCCAAAAGTCATCTCGGATGTTTCGGTGAATCAATAAGTGACCGTCTTTCACAAAAATACCAGCAACGCGGTAATTGAAAACGCCGTGTTCAGTAGGAAATACGAGATCCATCTATATCACTTCCAATCATTGTAATCTGTTCTAGTATACCTGAAGGAGGGATCATATGTTTCAACCACATACGCAATATCGAGATGAAGATTTCCGTGACGTGACACTCCGTGACGAAGTGTTGTCACACGTCACGTTCGAGAACTGTCGCTTCACATACGTCGATGCGACGGAACTACAGACGGAGCGCTGTCAGTTCATCAACTGCGACTTCACGGATTCGAAATGGAATGCGTCCCGTCATGTCGGGAGTTCATTTTTAAACTGTCAATTTCATGGTGCCAATTTGTTCACGAGTGAGTTTGAACAATGTAAAATGACGGGATCTTCCTTTGAGGAGAGTCAGTTTGAAGGCGTCCGGGTAACGGAAGGGGATTGGTCATTCGTCAACCTTCGTCACGTGTCGCTCAAGAAGATGGATTGGTCCCACGTTCGTTTGGTCGAGGCGGACCTGTATGGAACGGACTTGACCGAAACGGTTTGGCATCAGGCGGACTTGTCACGGGCGACACTTCAACATGCGGTGTGCCGTGGCGCCGACTTCAGAGGAGCACTTGTCGACGGGGTTGATTTTTCGAACGTGACGTTACAACAAACAAAACTAGACGCGATGCAGGCGATTCAAGTCGCGCGCTCATTGGGGGCGATTGTAGAATGAAACCAGAACAAATCATTGAGCAATTGACTGCGTTCGCAAAAGAACGTGAACACATTCGAACGGTCGTCTTGAACGGCTCACTCGTCAATCCGAACATCCGACCAGACCCGTACCAGGATGTCGACCTTGCCTTTTATGTGGAAGACGTCCGAGCGGTTGCGGTCGATCGCTCATGGATTGACACGTTTGGAGAGGTCTTGATCATGCAGACACCTGAAACGACTGATTCCGAACGACATATAACGTTTTTAGTGCAATATGTGGACGGACATCGGATTGATTTGACGATTCGAAGTGTGGATCAACTTGAAACCATGCTTGAAGCCGACTCGCTCAGTCAAATAATCTTTGACCGAGATCATCATCCGGTCGTCACGCCTTCTGACCTGTCGTATCGCGTGAAACGTCCGTCTGCTGACGAGTATGCGGCATGTTGGAATGAGTTTTGGTGGGTGTCACTTTATGTTGTCAAAGGAATCAAGCGACACCAGGTGTTATACGCGCTCGACCACCTCGATATCATGCGGAATATGCTCCGTCAGATGATGGAGTGGAACATTGGCTATGCGACGGAATTCTCCGTGAATCTAGGGAAGTCCGGTGACGGGATCCGCGACCATTTGCCAGAAGAGTTATGGGAGATGCTCACGGCAACATACGCTTCAGCTGAGTTGAGTGCCATTGAAGATACACATGATCGGTTGCAGTCGCTCTTCTTCTTTTGTGCACAACGTGTCGCCGAACAAGGGGATTTCGTGTTTCGAGAAGAGGAAGCCAGACGCGTTCGTGCCGCATGTGCAACACTTCGACATTCAAACGATTAATGACGGCGAGAGCCGGGAAACGCTCCTTATAGAGAAAGGAGCGTTTTTTCATGAATCCATACACGACATTTATTGCCCTACTTGTTGGGAGTCTGGTCCTCTTTGTCGGCATTCGTCTAAAGAAATGGCCGATCATTCTGGTTGCGATGCTTCCCCTTGGTCTTGTTGCATTTAATATGTTTTTACTCATCACGGGACGATAGGAAGATTTTCACTTGTCTTTTTGATAAATCGATTTGATGAAGAAGGCACTCGGTAACAAAATACCGATGGCTCCTTCGATGATAGCGAATAATCGGGTTAAACCGACCGGTAACAAATCACCAAAGCCAATCGAAAGTAAAGTGACACCGCTAAAATACAATAAATTTTCCCAAGTCGGTTCGACGGCATTCATGGATTCGAGTGAAGTCACGAGAATGACTGAATCACGAGACAGTGCATAATAAATCAATGTGAATCCTAACATGACACCGAATAGGCTGACGAACAACTGAGTGAACAATCTTCCATCAAATCCTGTTTGCTTGTACGTTCGACGTTTGAAAAACCAAAATACGTTCAAACTGATGAACAGTAAGGCAATCGTCAATAAAATGGTATTCAATCTCTACACATCCTTTTCAGTACGAACAGAGTCAATTACCCATTCCCGTAACGAAGAATAGGAAACGGAATCAGAAAAGGTTTGCAATTGATGAAAAGATTGATAGAATGTGGTCGAAGACGACTGAATTTCATAATGTTTGCCACTAGGGGAGTCGCGTCACGCGGCTGAGATGGACATGGTCCAGACCCTTCGAACCTGATCTAGTTCACGCTAGCGTAGGGAAGTGGGCGAGACGACTCATATGGCTTCACCTAGATATGATTGTTCGAGACGCCGCTTCCGTTATGGGAGGCGGCGTCTTTTTTATCAGTTTATAAGGGGGAGTTATTATGAAATTTACAGATCACTTACGTCAAGAGGCGGATGGATTGTTTGAAGCAAGCTTTCATCACCCATTTGTTCGTTCACTCGGAGAAGGGACGCTCGATGAGAAGAAATTCAGACATTACGTCATGCAAGACTCATACTATTTGAATCAGTTTTCAAAAGTGCAGGCCAAAGGGGCAACCCTCGCTCCGACGATGGAACTATCGAGCCGCTTTTTGACGCATGCGCTACACACGATTGAGGCGGAACTCTCCCTTCATCGAGAGTTCTTTACGATGCTCAACGTGACGGATGTCGAATTGGCGACATTTGAGCCAGCACCGACCGCTTATGCATATGCCCTTCATATGCAACAGGCAGGACCGACTCTCGGGGACGTATTGGCGTCAATCCTTCCGTGTTATTGGGTGTATTACGAGATTGGAGAACGTCTTAAAGACAAGCGTCCTGATCATCCGATTTATTCAGCTTGGATTGCGACGTATGGTTCGGAGTGGTTCCGTGAGCTGGTGGAAGAGCAAATTGATCGGTTGGATGAACTGGCTGGTCAAGCGACAGAAGAAGAGCGCGTGCGCTATACGAAACTATTCTTGAAGAGTTGCTATTACGAAGTCGCTTTTTGGGAAATGGCTTGGACGCTTGAGTCGTGGTCATTGTCGCAGGAGGTCAACCAATGAGACATGAGATTTGGAATGAGATTCGACAGCAGGCGCCATTGATTCACAATATCACGAACACGGTCGTGGCGAACTTTTCGGCGAATGGATTGCTCGCCATCGGCGCCTCTCCTGTCATGGCGGATGCAATCGAAGAAGTAGCGGAGATGACATTCGTGAGCGATGCGCTCGTACTTAACATCGGTACACTTGGAACGATGACGGAAGCGACGATGATTCGCGCAGGTCAGGCTGCGAACGAAGCGGGATGCCCGATTATACTCGACCCGGTCGGTGTCGGAGCGACGTCATTTCGACGAGATGTGGTCGAACGCATTTTGCGTCATGTTCGTGTATCGGTCATTCGAGGGAATGCAGGAGAGATTGCGACATTGATTGGCGTCGATTGGGCGGCTCGTGGTGTCGATGCTGGTGACGGTGCATGCGAGCCTCGACAATTGGCGCTTGAAGCAGCGAGACGATACGGATGTGTCGTGGCCGTGACAGGAAAAGAAGATATGGTAAGTGACGGGAACGTCGTTATGGAAATACATGGCGGGACGAAACGCATGACCGAGACGACCGGTACGGGATGTTTACTCAGTGCAGTGGTCGGGGCTTGCTTAGCAGTCGAAAAGAACACCCTTAAAGCGACGGTGACCGCCATGTCAGGCTACGCCTATTGCGGTGAGTTGGCGAGTGAACGGGCTGAAGGACCGGGAGACTTCCCGATTCACTTTTTAAATGCGCTCCATCAATTGGCACAGCATACCATCCCGACGAATCGAATTGAGGTGTCGACATCATGAGACCTCAAGTGTTGACGATTGCAGGATCTGACTCAGGAGGAGGGGCCGGTATTCAAGCCGATCTTAAAACGTTTCAAGAACTCGGTGTATTCGGGACGAGCGTGTTGACTGCGATTACCGCTCAAAACACACTTGGGGTCCATGGAATCGAGGCGATTTCCACGGAAATGATTATCCGACAAATTGATGCGGTAGCGGATGATTTTAACATCACCGCCTGTAAAACCGGGATGTTGGTGGACGCTGAACGAATTGAAGCGGTAGCGAAGGGGCTCGAACGATATCGTTTCGAACATGTAGTAGTCGATCCGGTCATGGTGGCGAAAGGTGGCGCTTCCTTGTTGCAAGTTAGTGCAGTCGAAGCACTGCGCACGAAGCTGCTACCACAGGCGACCATCGTGACCCCAAATATTCCTGAAGCAGAAGTGCTGGCAGGAATGGAAATTCGAACCGAGGCAGACCGCATGAAAGCCGCACAGGCGATTCGAGCACTTGGTGTCGATACCGTCATTATCAAAGGTGGGCATACGGATGATGTGGAGGCCGTTGATTTGATTATGAGCGAGACTGAAACGTTCTGTGTAAAAGCGCCTAGAATCCAAACGAAAGATACGCACGGGACGGGATGTACGTTCTCTGCCGCATTGACGGCCGAACTAGCGTATGGGAAGACACTACGCCAAGCCGTCGTAGATGCGAAGCAGTTTATTCATCAGGCGATTGCACATGGATTATCGATTGGACAGGGGCATGGACCGACGAATCATTGGGGACATCGTTTAGCGAAAGAAGAGGTGATTACCGTTGACGTTCTGTACGAAACAAGCGCTCGCTAAGCAGCTTCGCCTTTACTTTGTGTGTGGAACGACGGACGCGTCCGATTTGGTGGCGACCGTCAAAACGGCACTTCGATGTGGTGTGACATGTTTTCAATTTCGCGAAAAAGGTAAAGATGCATTGTATGGAGATAAAAAAGAAGCGATGGCAAGGACGCTCCAACGTCTGTGTCGAGAAACGGGTGTTCCGTTCATAATCAACGACGACGTCGACTTGGCGCTCGCGATTAACGCGGATGGCATTCACGTCGGACAAGACGACTTACCTGCCAAACAGGTTCGAGAACGGCTAGGACCAGATAAATGGTTGGGGGTGTCTGTCCATACGATGGAGGAAGTCAGAACGGCTCTTCCATTTGCAGATTATGTCGGCATTGGTCCGATTCATGAGACGCAAAGTAAACTGGATGCAGGACATGTGCGTGGCACGGAACTGATTCAACAAGTTCGCCATCACTATCCACTGCTTCCGATTGTGGGGATCGGAGGTATTCGTCCAGAGCATGTGCCTTCAATCATTCGTGACGGGGCAGACGGCGTTGCCGTCATTTCTGCCATTGCTTCTGCACCGGATGTAGCAACGGCTACCCGGCGTTTCGCTTGTCTCTGAATTCATTTTTGAGGAGGAAGACAGATGAACGTATTTGTAATCGGTGCAAACGGTCAAATTGGCCATCAATTGGTGGAGAAGTTACACAAGGAAGGAAAGCATCACGTCACGGCGATGGTGCGTAAAGAAAAACAACTCGAGGATTTTAAGTCAAAAGGGTACAATGCGGTACTCGGTGACCTCGAAGGTTCAGTAGATGATTTGCAAAAAGCGATTGATGGAATGGATGTTATCGTATTCGCGGCAGGTTCTGGTGGAAGTACTGGAGCAGACAAGACACTCTTGATCGACCTAGACGGTGCAGCGAAGAGTATCGAAGCAGCACAAGCGAACGGGAACATCAAACACTTCGTCATGGTCAGTGCCTTGAAAGCGGAGGATCGCTCAGCTTGGCCAGATTCGATGAAGCCGTACTACGTAGCGAAGCATCATGCAGATCGTTTACTCGAACAGAGTGGACTCACGTACACGATTGTTCGTCCGGGTGCATTGACAGATGATGCGGGAACGGGCAAAGTGAACACGAAATTCGAGGGAAGTGGAGAGATCCCACGCGAAGACGTCGCATCATTCTTGGTGCATGTCCTTCATAACCATTCAAACGTGCAGAACAAAGCAATTGATTTGATCAAAGGGGATACCCCAATCGAAGAAACGCTATAAGTGTGTGACATCAAAAACGGGATGAGAAAACCATCCCGTTTTTTGTTGCGTTAAAGAGGGAAAAGAACGCAGGATAACGAAATAGAAGAATACGAACAGGTGAGGAGGTTCCGCATGACCGAGATGTTCATTTATCTGGCGGTCTATTTGTTGCCGTCATTTTTACTCGGCTTTTTAGCACTCGATGTCTTTCAACGAAATCCGAATAAAGTCGAGCATCGTTTGCTGAGCCTGTTTGTGTTCGGTTATTCGATGCTCTTCTTGGCTGAATTTGTCCGCCATCTATCGCCGATTGAATACAGTCCGGCACTCATTGCCTATTGGTTTGGGAACGCTGGGATTTTCATTTTTATCTTCTCTGTTCATTTCATATTAAGTATCACAGGCGTCGGCGCAAAGGCACCGAAGTGGTTGTATCCATGGGTCGTCTATTTACCATTGATTCCTGTTGTGTTGACGTATGTCCGTCAGGAGAATATCATCAACAGTCAACAGTTTGAACAAGTAGGCATTTGGATTTATCCTGAGTTCAACTCATCGTATTTAACTACGTTGACCGTCGGAAACATTTTTCATCTATTGATTATTGGTCTCATTTTTTATGCATTGAAGCGTGCGGAACGAAGAGAACACCAACGCGTATTGCGCATGCTTTTTTGGACTGCAAATGCCGTACTAATATGGGATATTGTATTCGGCTACTTTCAATTTCGTGGGTTGATCCCACCCTATTCATACATGTATGGGGGGCTTGTTTGGGCGGTAGCATTGGTCGTTGCGATGAATCGTTTAGACTTCTTAACCTCTTATGTAAAACGATATGGGACACTTTATAATTTAAATCCATCCGCCATCTTGTTGATTGACCCGGATGGGAGGGTGGAAAGTGCGAATCCGGCCGCACGCACGCTATTTCATACTGTCCGTGTCGTGAATGAACGGTTTATCGATTTGTTGCCAGAAAAGAAAAAAGCAGAGTGGATGGAACACTACAGCCAACATTTTCGGACACGTAAAAAGTTTATAGAGTTTGAAACGAAGATTATGACAAAGTCTGGGCAAGAGCTTTACGTCGTCATCGATGGTGATTTTGTCGATATCGACCGCACGATTCACGGGATGATTATCATTCGGGATGTCCACTCGTTTAAAGAGGCCGAGCAAACAATCCGATTCTTTGCCTATCATGACCCACTGACGAAGCTGGCGAACCGACGTGCATTTTATGAACGCGCAGACCAGGCGTTGCTTAGTTCCTCGATGCTGTCTTTATTGATTATTGATTTGGACGGTTTTAAAGCAGTCAATGATACGTACGGTCACCAGATTGGAGATTATTTCTTAACTCATTTGGGTGGATTGCTGGAAGCGTCGACACGAGACGTTGGCTTGGCCTCTCGTGTTGGCGGGGATGAGTTTTATATTTATTTAGTGGATTTAACAGAATCGGAAGTGCTTGCATTTATTCACGAACTTCAGATGACGTTAAATCAAAACCCTTACCACACGTCCGATGTGACGATTCCAATCCGTGCGAGTATTGGGGTCAGTCATGCTCCCGACCAAGGAACAAATTTAGACACGTTGATCCATAAAGCGGATCAGGCGATGTATCAGATCAAGCAAGATGGAAAAAATGATTACGCCATCTATGACGAGGCGTTACATGGTCCGAAATAAAGGGAAAATAGTAGTGTTTGATTATGGAGAGGAGGATGCAACATGTCAGAAAGACCATTAGTAACGATGCGCGCCGAAGGAGAAGCCGGAGGCGTTAAGACGACTGTGCGTGTAGGCGATCACACCCCATTTATCGTGGATGAGCCAGAACGACTCGGTGGGACGAACAAGGGACCGAATCCACTCGAGTATCTTCTCGGTGCCCAGTCGTCCTGTACGACCATCATGATTGCCTATGCCGCCCAGGATTTGAACTTTGAGTATGAAGGGGTCGAGTTTGTAACAGAAGGGACGCTCGATCCTCGAGGATTCCAAGGGATGGAAGGTGTCCGAACTTACTTTGAGTCGACACATATGAAAATCGTATTGGATACGACCGAATCGGATGAGCGAATCGAAGCATTAAGGAAGGCTGTCGAGGCACGTTGTCCAATTCATAATCTCATGCATGCAGCAGACGTAGCGATGACGGCAGAATGGACTCGAAAATAAGGATGAGGGCAACCTCATCTTTTTTACATAGAAATCGTGAAAAGAGTACGGAGGGGAGACGAATGCATCACCGACCGATGACGTGTGAATGGGCATGTCAAATTCAAGAATGGACCTATGAAGCTCCTTATGACTTCTATAATCAATCGCCTTCTGAAGAGGGAATCGCCGAGTTGATGACGTATCAGGTGATTGTAGAGGAGCATGAGCTGATTGGATTTTATTGCATCGGTTCCCCGGCTCAAGTGCCCAATTCGACATATCCGTATTGTTTAGAATTTACGGATATCGGGTTGGGGATGCGACCCGATATGACGGGGAAAGGACATGGCCGATTGTTTGTGACGTACGTCATGGAGAGAGCGATGGAACGGGGCAAACCGCTTCGTTTGACCGTCGCCGCTTTTAACGAACGAGCGATTCATCTATACGATACGGTCGGATTTCGCACCATCACATCATTCGAGCGGAATGGTACCCCGTTTAAAGTGATGGTGCGCGATTAACCATATTGTTTTTGATGTGCCTTTTTACGTCGTAAATAATCCTCATCGGCACGAAGTTGATCCCAATACGTTTTGAAGATGCGAGCAGACTCTGCCTTCTCTTCGTCGATTTCGCGCTCATGGAGGTCACCGTCTTCTTTATATTTACGACCGCCTTTATAATTGGCATAGCGTCGGGCCCGCGTGTAGCCCATTTGGATGAACTTTCGGGCCATGTCCATCCCGACGAAATCGTCATTCGCGCGATACGCTTCAAACAATTCCATAATTTCTTCAGCAGATTGCTTCGCAATCTCGGGCGTCTTGAATCGCCAATGTGGCAAAATCTCACTTTTATACGGTTCGACGAGTAGTACGCCTTGTTCGCCACGCCCGACCCGATACAATTCGGGTTGTTGTCGGAAGTCGATTTCATCGAAGTTTAAGTCATAATCAAATGGCATGTTCATTCCTCCTCGCCTAACGTTTCCCATTAGGTCGGTGGAGGAAACAACTTGAAGGAAAAGGACGGGTTGATATGATCACTCTAGAGACAGAACGATTGATTTTACGGGCATTTACGTTAAAAGACGCAGAAGATATGTATCATTATGCAAAAGATGAACGAGTCGGACCGATGGCTGGTTGGGCACCCCATGAATCGATTGAAGAAACAAGGGACGTCATTCAACTGTTTATCGAGGAAGCAGATGTATGGGCCATCGTCTTGAAAGAGACTGGGCAAGTAATCGGTAGCATCGGGTTACACGACCGAAGGCCAGACCCTTCGATTCAACATGAGGCACAGCGTGAGATTGGTTATGTGCTCAGTCCAGACAATTGGGGGAATGGTTACGCGCCGGAAGCCGTTCAGGCGATGATTCGATTTGGGTTCGAAGCGTTAGGGTTAGAGCGGATTTGGTGCGGCTACTTCAGCTTCAATGACCAATCGCGACGCGTCGTTGAAAAGTCTGGATTCACTTATGCGTTTACAAAACAACAGGAATTGACCCGGCTCGATGGACGAACGGTAGAATGTCTCGTCTATGTTCAACTAAATCCTACGTTCTCTACACATTGAAGCACGATTTCAATGTGTTTTTTCATGAAATCATAAAAATCTCTTGATATGTAACCGGTTACACATTAAGATGGTTTTGTAAGCGTTTCCAGAACGGAGGATGTCAAATGGCGACCATCAAACAAGTAGCAAAACATGCGAACGTCTCAGTGGCGACCGTATCACGCGTTATGAATAAAAGCGGATATGTGAGCGAAGAGGCGAAAGAAGCGGTCGAAAAGGCGATTGCGGAACTGAATTACGCGCCGAACCGAGTTGCTCGTTCGCTCTATAAAAAATCGTCGAATTTGATTGGACTCATCATGCCAGATATCACGAACCCGTTCTTTCCACAGCTGGCTCGGGCGATTGAGGATGTCGCCAATCAACATGGGTATCAAGTCGTCTTATGTAACACGGATGAACAACTTGAAAAAGAACAGACGTATTTAGTCGCCTTGCAAACGATGCACGTCGATGGCCTGATTATTACAACAAATCATTCGCACAATCCGAATTATGAGACGTTGGATTTACCGATGGTCGCACTAGACCGAATCGTAAAAGCGGGGATCGACGCCGTTGTATCAGATGGATATGAGGGTGGAAAGTTGGCGGCCGACACGCTGTTACAACGTGGTGCGACACGACTGGCACACATTGCCGGACCGGATCATCTCAAAACGGTCAAACGCCGAACCGAAGGATTTGTCGAAGTAGCGGGAGAGAAGCTCGTCGGGATGACCGAGTCCACGTTCACGTTCAAAGACGCCTTGAAAGCGTCCCAAGAGCTGTTCGACCATGCTTGGCCATTCGATGGCATTTTCGCAGCGAACGATGTGATTGCAGCCGCCGTATTACAGGAAGCAGTCCGTCGAGACATTCGTGTCCCAGAAGAGCTACAGGTCATCGGATATGACGGGATCGAATTAGGCGAGATGACGTCTCCGCCGCTGACGACCATCGTCCAGCCTATCTATGAGATGGGGCGAGTGGCGACAGAACGATTGCTCGATTTGATTGAGAAAAAAGACACGCGACCGAAAGAGATGTTATTACCGGTCACGTTACTTGAAAGACACACGACAAAGCGGAAGGAGAGATAAAGAATGAAACGCATTGTTGTCATTGGCAGTATATCGATGGATCTTGTCGTCACATCCGACAAACGGCCACAAGCCGGAGAAACGGTCATCGGTGAGTCGTTCCGCACCGTTCCAGGGGGAAAAGGTGCGAACCAAGCGGTCGCTGCCTCCAAATTAGGCGGCACTGTTCAGATGGTCGGTTGCGTGGGAAGTGATCCGTTCGGTCAACAGGTTGTTGAAAACTTCAAACGACACGATGTCGATGTCACGCATGTTCAGATCATACCGGAGGAAGTGACGGGTACGGCCCATATCGTAGTAGCAGAAGGGGATAATTCGATTGTCGTCGTCCAATCGGCGAACAAACGAGTCGTTTTCACGGATGAGGAGCTCGAACATTTTCTCGACGAGCAGGCGTTCGTGCTCCTGCAACTCGAAATTCCAATCGAGACGGTAAAACAAGTGACCGCTTACTGTAAAGAGAAAGGGATTCCGGTGCTACTCAATCCGGCACCGTCTCAACCGCTTCCACCAGAAGTGATTGAGGACGTCACGTATTTAACGCCGAACGAACATGAATGCCGTGACTTATTCAACGGAATGTCCGTAGATGATGTTCTCAAACGTTATCCGAACAAGTTACTCGTCACGGAAGGCGTCCATGGCGTTCGATTCCATGACGGACGAGACGTCCGTCATGTGCCAGCCATCCGAGCAAACGTCGTCGACACAACGGGAGCAGGTGACACGTTCAACGGTGCACTTGCTGTCTCCCTCATCGAACAAGACGATTTGGAGACGGCCGTACGGTTTGCCGTAGTCGCATCCGGCATGAGTGTCGAAGGCTTCGGTGCACAAGGTGGTATGCCGACACGACAAGATGTACAACAACGATTGGAGCGCGTGTGATGAAAAAACAAGGAATTTTGAATAGTCATTTAGCAAAAATCTTTGCCGACCTCGGGCATACGGATCGCGTCGTCATCGCCGATTGTGGGCTACCGATTCCAGACGGGGTCAAGCGGGTCGATCTTAGTCTCCGCATCGGGGAACCTTCCTTTCTTGAGGTGCTCGATGTCGTCGAATCAGATTTGGTCGTAGAGCGCATCACGATTGCTGAGGAAATCCTCACACACAACTCGACGATTGCGGATTCACTGAAAGAACGGTACACGAGCATCGACATGTGTTCGCATGAAGACTTCAAACGGGAGGTCGCAAAAGCGAAAGTGGTCATTCGAACTGGGGAAGCGACACCTTACGCAAACGTCATCTTACATGCCGGGGTCATTTTTTAAGGGGGGATTCGATGCATATTCAGTTGAAAGGCATCCATAAGTCGTTCGGGCCAGTCTCCGTCTTAAAAGGAGTCGATTTCGAACTGTTGCCTGGAGAGATTCATGCCCTTATGGGCGAGAACGGGGCCGGGAAGTCGACATTGATGAAGGTGATGACCGGTCTGTATGCACAGGATGAAGGCGAGATTCTCATCGACGGCGCGAAACGTCAATTCAAGCACCCAAAAGAAGCGGAGCAAGAAGGCATCGCCTTCATCCATCAGGAGCTCAATATCTTACCGGAGATGACGGTGACAGAAAATCTGTTTTTAGGTCGAGAACTGACGGGACCGTTCGGGATGGTCAAACAGCAGGAAATGACCAGACGTGCCCGAGA
Source organism: Exiguobacterium sp. N5 (assembly GCF_025842465.1). Lineage (GTDB taxonomy): Bacteria > Bacillota > Bacilli > Exiguobacteriales > Exiguobacteriaceae > Exiguobacterium > Exiguobacterium profundum. Next base: position 1,997,487 of record NZ_JAPAEP010000001.1, on the reverse strand, counting down.
ATACTTGGCTGAATTGAACGTGTTCATGGATGTCGATGAAGTGGCGCGCAATTTGTCGGTCGGTCAGCAACAGATGATTGAGATTGCCAAGGCGCTCATGACGGATGCGAAGGTCATCGTCATGGATGAACCGACGGCCGCCTTGACGGATCGTGAAATCCAGGCACTCTTCGCAGTGTCACGGGCCTTACGTGATCAAGGTGTGTCCATCATCTATATCTCACACCGAATGGAAGAAATTTTTGACTTATGTGATCGGATCACGGTACTTCGGGATGGACAATCCATTTCGACTCGCATGATTCAAGACACCTCATTTGAGGAAACGGTGCGCGATATGGTCGGTCGTGAGATTGGAGAACGCTATCCGACGCGTACCGCTACACTTGGGGACGTCGTGATCGAGGTTGATGATTTAATAGGTAACCGGTTCCACAACGTATCGTTCAACGTTCGTGCCGGAGAAATCGTTGGGTTTTCTGGATTGATGGGAGCGGGGCGTACCGAGGTGATGCGTGCGCTATTCGGAGCAGACACCCACAAAGGGGGAGTCATTAAACTGAATGGGAAACCGATTCGAATCAAGACCCCAGCCGACGCCATCAAGCACGGTATCGCGTTTTTGACAGAGGACCGAAAAGGAGAGGGCTTACTCCTCGATTTCTCGCTAAGAGAAAACCTGTCGCTACCGACACTTGATAAACGAGCAAAAGGATCGGTCATCTCGAAGCAACAGGAGGAGACGTTCGCCGAGACATACTTACAAAAATTGCGGGTCAAACATCATTCGATGGAACAAAAAGTGAAGTCGCTGTCTGGTGGGAATCAACAGAAGGTTGTGCTCGGTAAATGGTTAGGTGTCGAACCGGACGTCTTGATTTTGGATGAACCAACCCGAGGCGTCGACGTCGGTGCTAAGAAAGAGATTTACAATATCATGAGTGATCTCGCGGAATCAGGTGTCGCCATCATCATGGTCTCTTCTGATTTACCGGAAGTGCTTGGGATGAGTGATCGGATCGTCGTCATGCGGGAAGGTGTCGTAACCGGAACGCTCACGAAAGAAGAGGCGACACAAGAAAAAGTAATGACGTATGCGACAGGAGGGCAATGATATGGAATTGAAAGCAACAACTTCGCTGAAGCGCCCGGGTCGACTCGGATGGGGACAAAAATTAGGACCGCTGTTCGGTCTACTCGTCATCGTCGTCGTCGTGACGGCGCTCGAACCAGGATTTTTATCATTAAATAATATCTTTAACGTACTCCGCCAAGTGTCGATCAATGCCTTGATTGCCTTCGGGATGACGTTTGTCATCTTGACAGGGGGCATCGATTTATCGGTCGGTTCGATTTTGGCGCTCGCTTCTGCACTGGTGGCAGGCATGATGGTGGACGGTCAACATGCGGTTATGGCCGTTGCACTCGGCTTGATTGCAGGTGCCGTTCTCGGAGCGTTCAACGGGGCGGTCATCACGTACGGAAAAGTGGCACCGTTCATCGCGACATTGGCTACGATGACCATTTATCGGGGATTGACGCTCGTCTATACGGACGGAAGACCGATTACAGGTCTCGGGAATTCCGGTTGGTTTGAGATGCTCGGACGTGGTTATTTCTGGATCATTCCGGTGCCGGCATTGACGATGCTACTCGCATTCGGTGTCCTTTACTTCATCTTGAAGAAGACGACATTTGGTCGTCATACGTATGCGATTGGTGGGAATGAAGAAGCGGCTAAATTGATGGGGATTGGCGTCAATAAAGTCAAAATCATGATTTATTCGCTATCCGGTATGCTTGCGGCACTCGCTGGCATCATCTTGACGTCACGTCTCAATTCCGCACAACCTACAGCAGGAACGTCGTATGAACTCGATGCCATCGCAGCGGTCGTTCTCGGGGGAACGAGTCTTGCGGGTGGTCGCGGCTGGATTGTCGGGACGTTGATTGGGGCGTTGATCATCGGAACATTAAATAACGGATTGAACCTTCTTGGCGTATCATCATTCTTCCAACTCGTCGTAAAAGGTGCAGTTATATTGTTTGCAGTATTGCTTGATCGTCGACAAAACGCGTAACACGCGAAAGGGGAAAACGGAACATGAAAAAATGGACAGCTTGGCTACTCGCACTGACAATGGTACTGATGGCAGCTTGCTCGACTGAACAACCGGGGTCATCGTCTGAAACGGAAACGAAAGATGGCGATTATGAAATCGGCTTATCGATCTCAACATTGAATAACCCGTTCTTCGTCGCACTGAAAGAAGGCGCAGAAGAACAGGCGAACGAAATGGATGCGACGTTGACGGTAGCGGATGCGCAAAACGACGCGGCGAAGCAAGTGAATGACGTCGAAGATATGATTCAAAAGGGGATGGATTTGATTCTCATCAACCCGACAGATTCAGAAGCAGTCGGCGCGGCGGTACAAGCAGCGAACGATGCAGGCATTCCCGTCATCACGGTAGACCGTAACGCTGAAACAGGGGACGTCGTCGCCCACGTGGCATCAGATAACGTCGCAGGTGGACAGTTGGCGGGTGACTACATGGTCGAACTCGTAGGCGAAGGGCAAAAAGTCGTCGAGCTCGAGGGGATTCCAGGAGCGTCTGCGACACGTGACCGCGGACAAGGATTCAACGAAGCCATCGATGGGAAATTGGAAGTCGTGGCAAAACAATCGGCAAACTTTGACCGTGCAGAAGGATTGACGGTCATGGAGAACATCTTACAGGACAATAAAGACATCGTCGCTGTATTCGCACATAACGATGAGATGGCACTCGGGGCCGTTCAAGCACTCGAAGCGGCTGGAATGAGTGACGTGAAGGTCATCGGATTCGATGCGACAGACGATGCCGTCAAAGCGGTCGAAGGTGGGACGATGGCAGCAACGGTTGCCCAAAAACCAGCTGAGATTGGGAAGTTGGGTGTAGAAGCGGCAATCAACCACCTGAAAGGTGAAACAGTAGAGGAAAACATTCCGGTCGAACTCGAATTAATCAAATAAGTAAGAAGAAACCTCACGATGCCTTGATTTCGGGTAGAGCTCGTGAGGTCATTTTTATTTATATGGGGAAATGAGAAATTGTGTATCGTTGTTCATATATTTTAAAGAGTACTGCACTTCTATTAAAATGACGGTTTCGCTTGCTTTTAACATATGTGCTTTTCCGCGTTGAATTGAGATGGCATTGGTCGGTCTTACCTCAAATGATTCTCCATCAATCGTCACGATTGCTGTGCCTTGGAGAATCGTCCAAATTGTATCGGTCTCTTCATGATAATGGTAACTGAGTTCTTTCCCTGCTTGAACGAGCATGCGACGTGTCACACTGTGATGCCCATCGGCGAGTGTCTCATGATGGATGACTTCCGACTGCCCCCATCGCTTCCATTTGAATTTTGGATAGTCGTCGGATGAGGCGAGATAATCTTTCAGCTGCGGGGTCGCCTCTTTCTTCGAGACGAGAATTCCATCCGCGTTGACGGCGACGACAAGGTCTTCTAGCCCAATCCCAATCAAAGGAAGGTTCAATTCATTGATCACATGCGTGTTCGTCGATTCGAACAGTTCGACTTGACCGTGAGTTGTGGACGTCATTTCTTCAGTCAATGTGTTCCATGTTCCTAAGTCTTTCCAATCGCCATCGTAGCGGTGAACGAATACCGACTCTGCATGTTCGACAACGGCATAGTCAAACGAAGTCTTTTCTAATTCGTCATAGCGTGAAGTGAGGTCTGAATAAGTTGTCGGTAAGTTTCGTTCTGCTAGTTCATCAAGTAACAGATGTAACTTGCAAGCAAAGATTCCACAGTTCCAAAGGGCACCTTGTCCAATCAACTGTTCTGCTACATCGACGGTCGGTTTTTCCTGAAATAGGCGAACCGAGGACATTTGGGCCGTCTCGTCTGGAACGATATATCCGTATTTTGATGTCGGATGAAGGGGTGTGACCCCAATTAGATGCAAAGCATCATCGTTCGCTTGGACTGCTTCATCGACTTGAGGGAAATATTCAAAGAAGCGGAGGTCGACGTAAGCATCGACCGGCATCACAAGTACCGTTTCATCCAGAGGCACATGTTGCTCGTTTAAATAGCTTGCCCCGAGAACGATAGCGGGAAATGTATCACGACGAGTTGGTTCGGAAATGATATTAGTATCTGTACCAACTTGATGAATGACACAATCTTTTTGCTGAACATTTGTGATAATGAAAGCGTTAGTGTCTAAATCTTGTGTTTTTAGTTGATTATAAACTCTTTCAAGCATTGATTGTTTCGTTCCATCTCTGCTAGGCAATAAACGAATGAATTGTTTGGCATTCGAATTGTTCGAAAGTGGCCATAGTCTTTTTCCATCACCGCCAGATAATAATAGAATCTTCATCGAATGTCCTCTCTTCAAATAGAGTTTCTCATCTATTTCGCCAAACGTCGGACTATCCCTGTCTAATCAAAAAAGAGACAGCCGATTCCGGCTATCTCTTTACAATATAGGGCGAAGCAATGCGCGAACGGGACTTCCATCCCCTTCGACGATTGGGAGAGGGACGGCATTCAAATCGTAATCTCCCGGTAAGATATTGTCTAAAACGAGTCCTTCTAGGATATGCACACCATTTCGTGCTAACGCGTGATGGCCGCTCATCTCTTTACTGTCAATCGCATCAACGGACGGTAAGTCGAGTCCGATCAAGAAGATTCCGAGTTCTCCGAGACGATCGGCAAGAGCGGGTGTCAGTTCAGGAATCGTCTCTGGGAAGACGCTCTTATCGGACCAACCATCCGTTTTTAAGATGAGGCGTTCCACCCCAGTCAAATCGTGTCCATCCAAATCAGATGCTTCAATCTTTGCCTTATGCGGTAGATGAATCACACGGGCTGGTCCGATATATACGGACGGATTGAGGTCGATCACGCGCTTCCCATGGTCGTCAAAATGAAACGGTGCATCGATGTGGGTCCCGAGATGTAAACTCAATGTCATCTTCCCGACATTGACCGAACCACTCTCTGCCATCGGCCACGAGATTTCATATGAAAATTTTGTATCTCCCGGCCATGTCGCAACATCGGCATGAAGTGGCTGTGATACATCAATCCAAGTCATTTTGTTCAGCTCCTCTTATAGTGATGTCCGGACCGTCCACAGTTCTGGGAAGAAGCGATGATCGAGCACGCGACGTAAGTAGTTCACGCCAGACGAACCACCTGTCCCCATCTTCTGTCCGATAATGCGTTCCACGGTGCTCATATGGTTAAAGCGCCACATCTGTTGCTGACTCCCGATATCGAGTAGCTTTTCACCGAGCTCATATAAGTCCCAATACGTGTCGACGTCTCGATAGACTTCGACCCATGCCTTCTCGACACTTTCATTCCATTCCCAATCCTGGGTGACATCACGTTCGAGCACGCTCGCATCAATCGATAGACCCCGACGATGCATTTCGCGGACGGTCACATCGTAAATACTAGGAGCTTGTAGCGAGCCTTCGAGCAATGGATACAGTTTTTTATCGTGCGCGTAAACACTGAGCGTCCGTGCGTTTTTGAAGCCGAGCGCGAATTCGATTTGTCGGTTCTGGTAAGATTGAAAACCAGAGGACGAGCCGAGTTGGTCTCTGAACTCTAAATACTCGGCCGGCGTCAACGTCGCGAGAACGCCCCATGACTGGATGAGTTGTTGCTGAATCTTCGAGACGCGGGCGAGCATCTTGAACGAACGTTCGAGTTCGCCGTTCGTGATGGCCGTCGTGGCTGCTGTCAATTCATGCAAAATGAGTTTCATCCACAACTCGCTCGTCTGGTGGATGATGATGAACAGCATCTCATCATGATGGTCAGAAAGGCGATGTTGACTTGATAAAATCGGGTCGAGTTGGAGATAGTCCCCGTACGACATGTCTTTTGAGAAATCCGTTTGAATCGATTTTTCTACTTTATGTTCTGTGCGTTCACTCATGACAGTTCCCCCTTATGCGACCACTTCGCGGACGTTCTCGAACGCCTCATATTCTTTGTCGTCCATGATTTTCTTCAACGTCAAGATCACGTGATATACGTCGGTAAACGTATTATATAGTGCGACCGGTGCGAGACGGATGATATTCGGTGCGCGGAAGTCAGGGATGATGTGATGTTTCTTCAACGCTTTACAGATGCGTGCCGCTTCGGGATGCTCGAGGCTCAAATGAGCGCCGCGCTGTCGTGTGTCAGTCGGGCTACCGATGAAGAATCCGTGAGGTGCGAGCATCTCTTCGATCAAATCCATCATATACGTCGTGAGCGCGAGTGATTTTTGACGAATCGCTTCCATCCCGACCTCGTTGAACATCTCAAGCGCGCCAAGTTGAGGAGCAAGACTCATAACGTGTGGTGTTCCGATTTGGAACGCACCGGCATGTTCGGCCGGTGTCATCGTATGGTCCATATCGAACTGTTTATCTTTGCGCGAACCGAACCATCCGGCGAGTCCAGGTGTCGTGCCGAAGTGACGTTCATGAACGAATAAGCCCCCGACCGTTCCCGGACCCCCGTTCAAATGTTTATAGTTGCACCAGTATGCGAAGTCGACACCCCAGTCGTGGAAGTCATGAGGGATGGCGCCGACGGAGTGACAGGCATCGAAGCCGATCAAAATTCCACGCTCGTGTGCCGCTTTCGTTAGACGAGCCATATCTAAAATCTGACCACTCCGATAGAGGACGGTCGGTAATACGATGAGGGCGATTTCGTCAGTCATCGCGGCAATCAAGTCGTCTTCTGCTAAGAAGCGCCCATCTGGACTGTTGACTTGGACGAGGTGCTCTGATGGGTCGAGTCCACGAAGTTCGAGCTGACTCTTCAAGGCGTAAATATCAGACGGGAACGTGAGGGCGTCTGCCAAAATCTTCGTTCGTTTGCCTTCTGGTTTGAAAAACGAAGCGACAAGTTGATGCAAGTTCACGGTCGTCGAACCGGTGACCATTACTTCTTCCGACTTTCCACCGATGAGCGGCGCGTTCAATGCAGCCAGCTCTTCGGACAAGTTGAACCAAGGATGGCGACCGGACATCCAACCATCGATCCCGAGCTCTCTCCAGTCCGCGAGCGATTCAAGGAGCGTACGCTCGGCTCGTTTCGATAAGAGCCCGAGTGAATTCCCATCCATATAAATCCCGTCTTCCGGTAAGTAAAATTCTTCCCGATATGATGCGAGCGGGTCTTGTTTGTCCAGTTGTTGTGCGTAAGCACGTGTGAAATCGTTCATCTCCCCATATTCCCCCTTTAAAGCTTATACGTTGTCAAAATCGTAGCAATCGGACATAAGGAAGTCAACAAACAACGAGATGTCGGCGAGTCAAACTAAAAAACGCTCAAGGATCTTCCCGAGCGTTTAAAAATACAGCTTATTTTATTTTTCGTACGTTCTCTTGTCGGAGTAACTTAAATAATGTGAACACCATCAGCAGAAGAATAATCGCGAAGGGCAAGGCGGAAATCAACGACGCAGTTTGAAGTCCTTCTAAGCCACTCGCAATCAATAAGACGGCAGCGATTCCTCCTAACAGAACCCCCCAGGCGATTCGAACGTGGAGGGGTGGATTCAAGCTACCATTCGTCGTCATACTACTGATAATGTAGGTAGCAGAATCGGCAGACGTGATCAAGAACGTCAAAATCAAGAGAATCGACAAGACGGACAGGATGAAACTGAACGGGAGCTCGGCAAACGTCACGAACAATGCGCTCGTCACGTCAGCATTGACGGCTTCAGCGATGGAAGTCCCTTCGAATAAATCTAGATGTAGGGCAGTGCCCCCGAATACGGCAATCCAAAGGAGCGCGATGAACGGAGGAACGATGAGGACACCGACGATGAATTCACGAATGGTACGGCCTCGTGAGACACGTGCGACGAACGCTCCGACAAATGGGGACCAGGCGATGGCCCATGCCCAATAAAAGATTGTCCAATCCCGGACCCACGTCCCCTGTTGATACGGTTGTAGACGAAGACTATAGCGAATGAAATTTTGTAAGTAGTCACCTAGACCGAGCGTCAAGGTTTCTAAAATGAAAATGGTAGGACCGGCAAAGAAGACGAAGACCATCAACACGAGTGCGGTACCTAAGTTGATGTTACTCAACCACTTGATGCCACGATCGAGCCCTGTCGTCGTCGATGTTAAAAAGAGAGCGGTCAAGACGACGATGATGGCGACTTGCATCCAAGCGGTGTTCGGGAGCCCGAACACGCTGTTCAGTCCGCCATTGATTTGAAGAACACCTAAACCAAGCGACGTCGCGACACCCATGACGGTGGCAATGACCGCTAAAATATCAATCGTCTGGTTCAACGGTTGTTTGTACGGTCGTTCTTTTATAAGTGGTGAGAGGCTAGTCGAGATGAGCCCGTCCGCATTACGACGAAACTGGAAATAGGCGATGATCAGTCCGACAATCGCAAAGACAGACCATTGACTGACACCCCAATGGAAGAACGAATAGGCCATCGCGAGGCGTGCCCCTTCGACCGTCAATGCCTCCGTATCCGTATAAGGTGGCGTAAAGAAATGACTCATCGGCTCGGCAACACCCCAAAAGACGAGTCCAACACCGAATCCCGCGGAGAATAACATGCCGATCCAAGTAAAGAACGGATATTGAGGGCGATCGTCATCCTTCCCGAGACGGATTTTTCCGTATTTACTGAACGCTAAAAAGACTAAAAAGAGCACAAACAAGAATACGGAAAGTAAATAGAACCAACCGAACGAGCGAGTTGTAAAGTTAAAAATAGATCCTGCGATTGAAGCGAATGATGTTGGGGCAATGGCTCCGAATAGAACGAGTAAGGCGATCAAACTTGCTGAGATGTAAAAGACGCGATTCAAACGTGGCTTTTGTTTAGAATCCTTCATAGATGTCCCCTTTCAAAAAAATTATGTAGCATTAATAAACGGTTCCCTAATCTTCACATTGCAAACAGGAGACGCATTTCATCGTGTTTTGTATAGTTGAATCGGGAAAAGAACCAAAGAGGAGGGAACGATATGAAATTGATTGCGATTGATTTAGACGGGACGCTGTTATCGCGCACAGGCGTGATTACAAAGGCAAACCAGGAGGCGATTCGTCGTCGGCAAGAACAGGGTGATATCGTCACGATTTGTTCAGGACGTTCGATTCATGATATCGAGGAGCTGTTGAAGCGAAGTGACCTCGTCTGTCCGATTTTGTCAGGTAACGGAGCAATCGGGTTCTATGAGAACGAGCGAATTTACTATCATGCGATGGATCAGACAATCGTAGATGAACTGTGGGAAATCGCTGATGCGGACGATGCGTACGTTGAATTTTATACGAATGCGGGAGTGAAGGTTCTCCGTTCAGGAAGCGATTTACTGAAGCGGGAACTCGATGAGGTGTTGCCACACGATCAATCGTTCACTCGCGAGTGGGCGGAACGTGAGATTGAAATTCAAAATGAGCAATTCGGTCTGACGTATATGGATTCGATGGCAGACATCGACTTTGCACGAGATGAAGTGTACAAAGTATTTGTTTATTCGTTCGATCGCCAAAAGCTACACCGGTTGCGTAAAATCTATGAACCGCGGAACGATATTTTGATTACGACAGCAGGGTGGACGAAAATTGAAATCGGACATCCTCATGCGAGTAAAGGTGCAGCATTGAAACAGCTAGCTGAGCATTATCAGATTCCGATGCGTGATGTCGTCGCCATCGGAGACAATCTGAATGATGTGTCGATGTTCGAAGTGGCAGAAACAAGGATTGCGATGGGGAATGCTGTGGATCCGTTAAAAGATTTGAGCACGCATATTACAAAGGATGTAGAAGAGGACGGGGTCGCTTATGCGCTGACGCATTATGTATGAATTGGATTATGGAGAAGTCGTGAACGAGGATTGAATCTCACTTAAAACGGATATTGTATACATGTAACCATTCACTTTCTGAAATGAGTCGGGGAACGGGGAGGCACTTTCGTCACCTGTCGCTTATGGATGAAAGGGATGGGCAAAGTCCATATGAACGTGAATCGTGCATTCCAAACGATGATACGTCGGCCTCTGCTTGCCATCGGAGCAAGTATACCAGACAGACTGTTTGTATACGGAATTCCACATGATCCGCGTCAGAAGTGGACATCATAGGTGCCAAGTCCTCTCGTGCCCATTCGATCAAAATGTCTATGAGTCACCTATTCGATTTCATGTTTTCGAATGAAAAACAATTGGTGAACCAATGGACGATGAACGGATTGGAATGATGCGTCACGTTGGCTTGGACATCTCTAGTCGAACCAAATCATGGATGGGACGGTCAATCGAGCGAGGGCTTGGTTGGATGAAAGTCCGGGGACTAGAGAATCAAGAAAAGCGCCGAGTGAGGGCGCTTTTCTTGTGGTATCCTATTGAGTGAATGCAACCGATGGAGGGATCATATGCCAAAGCTATATTGGTTCGGAACGTTCCTTAGTGGAGTGATTCTTTTGACAACGGGAACGATGGAAGGTCTTTACCGCATACTCCCAATTGGGTTGATGGCTATCGCGGTCATCGGCTATTTCATACAGATTCGATTCGAGCAAAAGAAGCGGCGCCCTTGATTGGGTGCCGCTTCTCTATATTAGGTTATAAAGATTCGAGCAAACGTGTCATCACGTCATCGATTTCTTCTTGCAATGCATCAACTTGTCGTTGTAACGCCATCAATTCATCAAGGTCATCCAATTCATTCATCCGTTGGAGCAGTACCCGATGTTCTGTCTCTAATTGGGTTAGGTAAGTTTCCTCATCAACCGTAGATGGAGCAGGTTTCGTCTGCTTCAGCGATTTTGATTGTTTGATGTGTTCCGTTTTAGGTTCATCTTTCGATTCCTGTCCACGTTTGTCGAGGGCATAGGCGACGTTACCTTCGAAACGTGTCATCGTCCCGTCGAGCCAATACGTGATAGGGAACAGCTTATTCAAGAAGTAGCGGTCATGGGAAACCGTAACGACCGTTCCAGGGAAATGTTCGAGTGCCTCTTCAAGTGCCTCTCTCGATTCGATATCGAGGTGGTTCGTCGGCTCATCTAGGACAAGGACATTGATTTCTTCATGGACGAGGATGGCAAGCATGAGTCGCATCTTCTCCCCGCCGCTCAAATTCGTGACCGGTTTAAACACACTCGCGCCGTAAAACAGAAATTGAGCGAGAAGGTGTCTCGCTTTGCCTTCATCGACTGCGATCCGGTCCCGAAACGCCTCGATTAAGCGATGAGATTCGTCGAATGTGATGTGTTGCGATAGATAGCCGATTTTGGCTTGGTCGGCTCGCCTTACGGTTCCGGCTTGCGGGATAACTTCACCGAGCAATATTTTCAAAAGCGAAGACTTTCCACTCCCGTTCGGTCCGACGATGGCGACGCGTTCCCCGTACCCTGTGTAGAAGTGCACGTCTTCAAATAGAGGACGATCATAGATAAGTGTCATATCATATACTTCGAAGACGTCGCGCCCGGTTCGCCCGTTCGTCGTGAACTGGATATTCGGTTGCTCGGCTTCGAGTTGTGGTCGCTTGATTCGTTCAATTCGTTCGAGAGCCTTTTCCATCGATTTGGCGCGACGATAGAACTTTTCATTCGGCGGATTGCCCTCGTTGGCCCATTGCCGCAACTGCCGGATCGTTTCCTTCATTTTTTTGATTTTCTTCTGTTGCTCCGTGTAAGCGTGAAACTGGTCAAGCAACTGTTTTTCTTTTTGGGCAACGAAGTCCGTATAATTCCCAGGATAACTCGTCAATTCTCCATCCTCGCACTCGACGATTCGCGTGGCGACCGCATCTAAAAAGACCCGGTCATGGGAGACGATGAGGAGCGCTGAAGCATAATCCTGTAAATAGGATTCGAGCCATGTCATCGCTTCTAAATCTAGATGGTTCGTCGGTTCATCTAAAATGAGTAGCTCTGGTTCCTGAAGAAGCGCCAACGCGAGACCGATTTTTGTACGCTCGCCACCGCTTAGCGTATCAAACGGTTGGTCCACGAATGAGGTCAATTTGAGTCCATCAATCATTGCGCTGATTTTTGACTCGTAGACATATCCACCCGCATGTTCGAATTGTTCTTGAATGGCACCGTATGATTCGAGAAGGCGTTCGAGCTGTTCGGACGTCGCCATCTCTTGCTCGAGGGAAGACATTTTTTCACTCAGGCGAGTCACTTCCTCAAAAGCAGTATAGAGGACCTCACGACCACTGCGTCCAGGGTAGTCAGGAAGCTGCACCAAATAGCCGATAGAGAGTCGTTGTCGGCGGTAAATCGTACCGGCGTCATGCTCTTCAGAGCCGACAAGGATTCGTAATAGCGTCGTTTTGCCACTACCGTTTCGGCCGACAAGACCGACTCGTTCGTTTTCGTTCATGAATAAATTCGCATCTGTGAGAACGGCGTGCCCGCCGTATTGTTTTTGAATGTGTTGAAGATCGATCAACATAATAGGTTCCTCCTAAGGTTAGGGCCTATCAAAAAAACCGAGCGCAAAGAAGCGCTCGGTTTAGAAAGAGAGAGGCGCTTTGTCGTATATTCAGCAATGTCTAAAAAAGGACAGACGGGTCCCTTGATTAAGCGACATCGTGAAAAATCGCACGCAAAATGTACAAATGTTCAGTTGTCCAATGCGTACGTCCGACAAATTTCACCTTTCTCCCTCCTTTCATTCAATCTATATCTTGATTGTAAGCGTTTTTCATCTACCTGACAATGAAAATAGAGGGAATCGAAGCGAAGGCGTCGTATATAGTCGCCATTGAGGAGGCGAGAAAATGAGGAAAGAATGGCTAGGAGCACTCAGTTTGACCCTTGCGGCGAGTATATGGGGAGGAATGTATGTGGTCAGTAAATATGCACTCGCATATATTGAACCGTTCACGTTCGTCTGGTTACGATACGCTGTTGCATTTATGGTCTTATTCGTCGTTTGGTTTCGGTTTGGACGAGAATCGATTCGAAGGGCAGATTGGAAATGGATCGGACTTGTCGGTGTCATCGGATACGTTGCCTCGATTTCGTTTCAATTTATCGGAACGAAGCTATCGGATGCACATACCGGGTCCCTTGTGACCGCAGCGACGCCAGCTTTCATGGTGTTATTTGCCCGAATCCTATTGAAGGAACGACTGACTCCTGTCAAGATTGGAGCACTTGGATTGGCAACGGTCGGTGTTCTCATCGTGGTTGGTTGGGAAGGGGAAGGGACGTATCGAGTAGGCAGTTTCATACTTGTTCTAGCTGCCGTGACGTGGGCGCTCATGTCGATTTATGTAAAAATCGGCACACAGACGTTGTCGACCTTGACGCTCACGACATTTGCGATTGGAGTCGCCTGGTTATTGATGACGCCTTTGATGAGTATAGAGGTCATGCAAACAGGTTGGCCAAAGTTAAATGGCGTCCTTTGGCTTAGTGTTCTCTATATCGGTGTCGTATCGACGGCAGGAGCGTTTTTCTTCTGGAACAAAGGACTCGAGTTAATGGATGCGAGTGTCGGGTCACTCTTTTTCTTCTTTCAACCCTTGGTTGGCGGGACGCTCGGGTGGCTCGTTTTGAACGAAACGCTCCATCTTAACTTCTTTATCGGTGCCGGTTGTATCATGACGGCTGTGACGTGGTCGACGCTCGCGGAACGAAGAGAACAACTGCCGATTTCAAATCGTCATCTGTAATGGCAAAGCGGTCGCCCTCATTTTGGAGGGTGACCGCTTTTGATTAAAATCCATGATGGTCGAGTTTGTCTTGTTCGCGCTTCATCTCGAGTTCAAGCCGTTGGATCACGAGTTTCTCTTCTTCGATCTTCAATCGTCGTTCTTCGACACGTGCTTCTCTCGTTTTGATAATCGTATTGGCACCGACTGACGAGACGACAATCACCATAACCATGATGTAGAAAAAGAAATCCATATATAGCCCTCCTTCACTTGATTAGATTTGTGACAAGTCGTTGTGTCTCAAGGGCAACACGACCGTCTGTTGAAATCGCTGTATCATCGATGAGTGCGGAAATGAAGTGGTCAATCGCGCCCTGGAAACCACGTTGCGTGAGTGTCGTGTCCCACGACCCGAACGTTTCGACCTCATGCCGACCTTGCTTGAAACGATGTAGCGTGACCATCTCTTCGACAGACAATCGTTCGCCATCCCGGACGATCGAGACGTGCTCATGGTTCACTCCTGCTGAACGGTGCATCGATGTCGTGTGCATTCCGTGCTCATCTTGCCACACGTGGCGGGCGAATCGAAGCTCATGCTTGTCATTGACTTCGACGTGACCTGAGACGAGTGTTAGCTTATTACCAGCGAGGAAACGTAGCGTATCAATGACATGTAAGTAATCATCGAGTAAGGTGAAGGTCGCATCCTTAGGGCCGACGTCATTCTCGCGATGTTTTACCACATCAATCATGTGAGCAGAGGACTCGTTTTGTAGACGCATATACATCGGAGCGAAACGTCGATTGAACCCGACCATCAATTTACGCCCAAGACGTTCGGCTTGAATGACGAGCTGCTCCGCTTCCTCGATTGTTGCGGCGAGGGGCTTATCAACATAAACATCGACGCCGTGTTCTAATAAATACGATACGATGTCATAATGAGTTTCCGTTGAACTATGTACGAACGCTGCATCGATGGATGAGGCGAGTTCATTCAACGTGTCGAAAGAGGTCATTCGATACGTTTGGCAAATCATGTCTCGCTTAGATGTGTTCGGGGAAAAGGCACCGACTACCTCGATTCGGGGATGAATCGAAAGGATGGGTAAATACGCTTTTTGAGCGATATTTCCAAGTCCGACAATACCGATTTTTGGTTTTTGCATCCCATTCACTCCTTTGGTTCATCATAACAAAAAACCGGACAGCGGATGTGTCCGGTTCAAGAATTAAAGACTAGCACTTAAGACGATTTCACCTTGTGGCGTTTCATTGCCACGATTCGGTTCTTTTGTGACGGCGACGGTATCCCAGTCGACGTCGACTTCATCTGAGTCGAGTGTGTAGATAACCGTCCCGTTCCCTTTGTCATCGGTGACAAAAGCGCCGGTCGGAATCGGGGCACCATCTTTTAATAGCCATACTTGATATACCTCATTGGCATCGAGTGAGGCTAGACCATTCGTTTGGACGATCAGTTGTGTCGCACCGTCCTGCTCTGCAAGGTAAGCGGTCCCTTCCGATTCGCCGTCGAGTGGAATCGTTTCGGTTAACGCGATGGCAGGGGCATCAGACTGATTGGTAAGCAAATATCCATTCCCGATTAAGGAGAGGAGGAGTGCCGCTGCTAAAGCGACCATTCCCCAGACCGGTACGTTCCGTTTCTTCTTCTGTTTGAACGGTGTCGCCGGTGGAACTGATGCAGAAGTGTCGGTTGTTATGACGGGTTCATTGTCTTCTTCTTCTTCGAATACACGATCGAGGACACGTGCTTTCATGCCTCGGGGTGGCTCAGTCGGAGTAGACAAGAACGCGACGCCACCGACAAGAGCTTCAAGTTGTTCGAGCTCTTCTTGACAGTCTTTACACATTGCCAGATGTTGTTCAAATTTCATTCGTTCTTCTTCCGTTAAATGTTGGTTGAAGTAGTCAATCAATTGGTCGCATGCGTTCATTGTTCTACCTCCTTTCCGATGAATTCATGGGATAACTGTTTCCTCAGTTGCCTTAGCGCCAGTCGAATCCTTCCTTTTACCGTTCCGAGCGGGATGCCGCATGCATCAGCAATTTTTTGCTGGCTCAATCCTTGAAAATACATGAGTCGAACGACCTGCTGTTGTTCGGCTGGTAATGTGGCCATGGCTGTCTCGATTTGGGCGCGCTCTTCTTGCCACTCGACTTCTTTCTCGACGGACGGTGAGTCGGAAGGGATGGCCTCAGCGTAAGATTCATCTAATTGTAAATCCGGTTTACGCTTCCGAATTAAATCAATGGCCACATGACGGCTCATTGTGAAGAGCCAAGAACGAAATTTTCCTTTTGACTCATCGTAAACGCCTCCGCCACGCCAAAGCTTGATGAATACTTCTTGCATGGCTTCTTCGGCCAAATCACGATCTTTTGTCAGTTGTAGGACAAATGCGTATAAAATGCGTTCGTATCGATCATACAATATTTCGAGCGCTTCTTTGTCCTTTTTCCTGACACGCTCATATAACTCTAAGTCAGTCATAACATACTCCTTTGCGCAGAAGGGATGTCCCTTGTATTGATCTAACGTATAAAATCGAAAAATGGATGCCTATTTTGTGTGACTATTTATTGAACATGTCACTGCTTGATCCGGAAGCTTCGAATAGATGAATAATCTTAATTTCTCTGAAAGCTGGTACGTGATGAAGCTTAGTCCAATCGCCGTCATCAGCATCAAGCCAATCGCAGTTAAGGGAGAGCTCATCGTCGTCCATAAGAAGTATGTGCGAATGCCAAAAAGAAAAGCAAATACAATAAAAAATCCGGTAATCAAGCTACTCATTTGGCAATAAGCTCGAGAGATTCGTGAAATCATAAGATGCCTCCTTTGTTTCATTGTACTATAGGAGGAAGAGAAAACGATAAGGAGACGATATCATGAAGCGATTTACGAATGAGGGACACATCCTCATATGTTTTGATTTTGATGAGACCTACTTTCCTCATGCATGTACACCGGAACAATTGGCATCCGTTCGTCGGCTCGAAGATTTTTTGGAACAATATTCCCATCGATTGTCAACGATGTGGGTGACAGGTAGTTCACTCAAATCGCTACGTGAAAAAGTTGAACAGGCAAACCTTCGCTTTTGGCCTCACCGTATCGCTTCAAGTTTAGGTACGGAATTGTATCATATTGACGTAGACGGAACGTTTTCTTTAGAAGAATCCTATCAAGCGTTATTCCCGAGTGATTTTATATCTCGTGTGGAACGTGTTGCGTCACAGATTGAACAGATGCGGATTGAACTAGAAGCGCAACCGGGTTTTGGGACGAGTCCTTGGATCCGTAGCTATTACATCCGTGACCAAATCGGGTCTTGGAGCGAAACGCTTCGCATGCTAGCTGATAAAGAAGGTATTGCTGTCAACATCAGCCAATGCAATCCGCAAGCGGGTGATCCGATGGATGCATGGGATATTGATTTTTATCCAATCCCTGCCGGAAAAGAATCCAGTGTTCGATATGTATGCACCACTGTTTCCTTCTTACGCAAAGAAACATATGCGTTCGGCGACAGTGGGAATGACCTTGGGATGTTAGCGCATGTAGGAAAAGGCTATTTAGTGAGCAATGCGACCGAACAGGCAAAACAGATGTATCCGGAGATGACAACAAAACCTTATGCAGAAGGGATTTTAGAAGTATTGGAATCTGATTTGTCCTCTTTCATATAGTGCATGATTTCCTCTAATGAACGGATGAGGGTCGCACGAATCGTTTCGGAATGTGGATTGAAGTGAAGACGTTGTTGCCAAATCCGACAAAATAAATCGGTCAAGGCCGCCTCTGCAGTTGCAGGATGGTCATTCAGATGAAGCGCATATCGATAAAGTAGTTTTTCATAGCGTGAGTATAAATGTTCTAAGGCTTGGCGATTTTTAAGACGAATTTGATCGACCAGGCGTTCATCGAGTGTAGGAAGCATATGCAACTCCTTTCGTATGGAATGAAGGTTTCAACGATAAAAGAATCAGGAACTTTACTCAGATAAAGCATCCTCTCTGTTCTTTCACTCATTTGCTCCCATTTAAACCAAGGAATATGAAGAATTGCGGTCGAATATGCATGCCCCTCAACGATTCAAAAAGTGTGATAACAATTCGGACAAGTTTGTGCGTCTCCCGGCGCGCGTTTGAATGATGTTTTACACTTCGGACAAGTGACGGTTTCACTCTGTTGATTGAACAAACTGCCACGATTGAATAAAATGTTGCGAAGGTTTGGTAACGCGAGCGCAGCGAAAATCATTGCCCCGAATAAAAAGGCAGCCAAGATCAGTAATAATACATAAGTCATCGGTTTTTTCCTCTCTCATTTGATTTCCTTCATCATAATCGAAATTTGAATCAGCGAACAGCTTATCAATAGAAATAGGAACAAATGTTCTGTATAATGAAAATAAAGGAGGGAAAACAGGATGAGAGAAGAATTGTTACGATGGATGCGTTCGGGACAAGTCACAGAAATGGTGTATGTCGATCGATATGGGACATTTTCAGAGCGGCGGGTCAAACTGATTAAAGTGCAAGGAGAGTACGTGGTGGCATGGGATTTGAATAAACAAGCGAGACGAACGTTTCGAATCGAGCAAGTTCTTGCCTGTCTTCCCATCAACGAACGATTTAGAAAGCGAAAGGCGGAGATTGGATGATTGCCTTACCAACGTTAGCAGCGCCAGCTAAAAGGGCACTAGTCGCTAAAGGAATCGAGTCTCTGCATGAATTGTGTCCCTATACACGCCGTGAGGTTGCGAGTTGGCATGGAATCGGACCGAATGCCCTTTTTGTCCTTGAGGCGGAGCTACTAAAATACAATTTAGCATTCAAAATGGAGGAACCTAGTACGTGAGTGCAACGTCTAGGTTTTTTTTGTGAAGTGATTGCTTTTCTTTGAAAACGGGAAGTAATATATTTGTCATCTCAATTGCCGTTAAAATCTAGTAACATGACGATAAGGTTTTATGAACCTAGCGACACCCATGAGAAAGGACGTACACAGCATGAGAACGAAACGTTTATCCGCCATTTTACAAAATGAGATGGATGACATTTTTGATCCATGGGTGACCGGAGTCGAAACCGATTCCAGAAAGGTCAGTTCAGGGAATGTCTTTATTTGCATTCGCGGTTATACGGTTGACGGTCATAAGTTCGCGGAGGACGCCGTCGCCAACGGTGCGAGTGCGGTCATCTCAGAATATCCACTCGATCTCGATGTTCCGAATGTGGTTGTTGCCGATACGAAACAGACGGCAGGAGAGGTTGCGAGTGTATTTTATGATCACCCCTCTCATCGGATGCGTATATACGGTGTGACAGGAACGAATGGAAAAACTACGACGGCGACATTGACTTATGATTTGTTGCGTCTTTCAGGACGTCGTGTCGGAATCGTTAGTACGATTGGCGCGCGTTTTCATAATCAAACGGTTGAGACTGCCAATACGACACCAGAAGCCGTCGTCTTACATCGCATCTTAGCAGAGATGGTCGATGCAGGCGTCACGGATTGCGTACTCGAGGTATCATCGCATGCCTTAATGGAAGGTCGCGTAGCGGGAATACACTTTCATGCTGCTGCGTTTACGAATTTGACGCATGATCATTTAGACTATCATCGTTCGATGGATGAGTATGCCCGGGCCAAAGCGCGATTGTTTGAACAGGTGGAAGTGACGAATGGTGAGGCGATTGTGTTAAATGCGGAAGATCCGGCTAGTCATGTCATGGCTGAGTTTGCGCCGACACGTCAAGCCATTATGTATAGTACAAAAGAGGACATCGAGGCCGACATCCAAGTGATTTGGCGTGAAGAAACGGTACTCGTCAGGATGAAGGAGTTCAAGCTCGAAGTGCCCGTCCGATTCATGGGGGCGTTCAACGCAGCGAACTTAGCGGCGGCCATCGGACTTGTGTCGACTTCGGATATGGCGCTACGGACCATCGTTTCAAATGTTCCAGGACTCACCTTGCCAAAAGGGCGGTTGGAACGTTTAGCTACAGAGGATGCCGAGATATATATCGACTATGCTCATACACCAGACGGGCTAGAGAAATGTTTGTCTACATTGCAACAAGACGACCGTGCACTTGTCGTCGTGTTAAGTGCGGCAGGAGACCGAGATCCCACGAAACGTCAAGATATGGGACGAATCGCAAGCCGCTATTCAAACGAGGTGATTGTCACCGTACATGATGTCCGCATGGAAGACCCGAAACAAATCATTCGTGACTTAGTAAAAGGAATCCAACCGGATGTGAAGTATGTGACGTTTGAAGCAAGGGAAGAAGCCCTGCGCCATGCGGCCACGCAAGCGTTAGAAGGAAAGCGTGTCGTGGTCGTTGGGAAAGGACATGACCACATCGAACGGATTGGTCGCCAGTCGATTCCATTCAATGAATCGAACATTTTATTAGAAGAATTGAAAAAGCGAAAAGGGCAGGAACCTGCCGTTTAACAAAACGATGACGTTTGTCATCGTTTTTTAATGTGTGAAGAACAGGAAGGAAGGTAATAACTAATAATGTAGTAGAATTGAAGGAGGAGAATAGACATGTCAGTTTTGTACAAAGAATTTACAAATGATGAAGAAGTCGTTACCGCCGTTCAATCGATGAAAACAAATGGGATTGATGAATCTAACATCTACGTCATCACACATGACGATGATCGAAGTAAGCGTGTCGCGGACAATGCCGATGCGAACACCGTCTCAGCAAGTGACGTCGGTTTGGGGACAGCTGCCAAAAACGTGTTCCGCAAAAAAGGAGATGAACTGCGAGCCGATTTTCAGGAGCTCGGCTTCACAAAAGAAGAATCAGAGCGTCTCGAAGAAAAGTTAGATCAAGGGAAGGTACTCGTTGTCGTGAAAGACGCACCTACCGGATTCACCATTTGATTTCACACCATGGAGAATAGAGAGGAAAGAGGCTGAATCGTGAGTGATTCAGCCTCTTTTCATGTGCTTAGCGAAGGCGGACGACGGTACGACCGCTCAATTCGCCACGCATCATCGCCTCGGCGTGACGAGGGACGTCGTGTAACGGAATCTCATGGATCATCTCGTTGAGAACTTTCGGATCGATGAGTTCTTCGAGGCGTTCCCATGCGTTCGTACGACGAACCATGGGTTGCATGACCGAATCGATGCCGATGAGCTTCACGCCGCGTAAAATAAACGGATAAACGCTCGTCGGCAACTCGGCGCCTCCGACGAGACCGCATGCGGCGACAGCACCTTCATATCGTATCTGGCTCAAGATGTTGGCGAGTGTATTTCCACCGACCGAATCGATAGCGGCATCGAAGCGTTGCTTGGCAAGGGGACGGGCAGGTCCTTCTAATTCGCTTCGATCGATGATCGTCTCGACACCGAGTGAGCGTAAGTATGGTGAATCTGTTTTACCAGTGGAGGCGACGACATGGTAGCCGAGGCGACGAAGCAACGTAATCGCGAAGCTTCCGACACCACCTGTCGCTCCTGTGACGAGCACTTCTTCGCCTGGACGCACACCAGCGTGTTCGAGTGCATCAATGGAAAGCATGGCGGTGAGTCCTGGTGTTCCGATGGCGATTGCATCTCGCATGCTCATTCCTTTAGGTAACTTCACGAGCCATTTCCCCGGTACTTGCGCATACTGGCTAAATCCACCGAAATGCCGTTCCCCAATCCCGAAACCAGTGGCAATCACCTCATCGCCAACTTTGATGTCGAGGTGGTCTGATTCGACGACAGTTCCAACGAATTCGCATCCCGGAATGAACGGATAGCGATTGACGATTTTTCCTGAAGTCGTCAATCCGAGCGCGTCTTTATAATTCAATGCGGAATAGTGGACTTCGACTAAGACGTTTCCATCCTCTTCTTTCGGAAGGACGTCGGCGTTCACTTCTTTTACTTCGGCATGAAGGCGTTCCTCGTGTTGGTCTAGCACGAGTGCTTGGAATGATTCATTCATCTGCTTAACCTCTTTTCCTATAGATGTCCTCACTCTAACAGTCTTTCCCTGGCAAAATGAAATATATGCACGAATCTTTAGGGGGAAACGGGTAGAGAGTGGTACAATAAAGGGGATTCAAATTGCGTAAGGAGGAATGTAGTATGCGGCACGATGACTATGAGTTTGACGATGTAGAAGTAGAAGAAGGCGAATTGTTCAACGTATACGATATTCTCCCACCAGACGGGACGATCCTGGAGATGGCGACAGCTGAGGAAATGGTTCGAGCGGCCGAATTAGAAGCGAAGCATCATGCGCTCCAACGGCTCCAAGATTCAAACTTCCAGTTAACAGGCGTGTCGTTCAAAGAACTTCTGACAGAATTTGAACAGTATGAGCAAGAGTCAATGGAGTTCTGGACAGGTGTTTATAACCGATTACGCATTCCTTGGGCGTGGACGATTCGAATCGATGTGGCCAATGGTCCGATTCACGTCGTGAACGATCGCGATATCTTTATCGATGAAGACGACTTCGAAGAATATGATGTTGATGATTTATTAGAGGAATACGAAGAAGATTGAATCAAAAACGTCTTTCCCTCATTCAGATGGGAAAGACGTTTTTTTGTCGTGGAGCAGGTCGTGACGGATTCGGCTGAGTTCAGTCGCCCCAAATAATAATCCGACACTACATAAAATTGAAACACCACTCACCATCGCCCCGACGACAGCGGTATCACCAATCATTGTGAACGACATTGTGAGGCTAAACAGTCCAAATAGCAGTAATCCTCCAGCAATGGTTTTCATAAAATTCACCCTTTCACGTATCTATGCATGTAGTGTAGACGGTTTGACGAGAGAAGGGTGTTTCTTTTTTTGACCTGGTAAATTATTTGATTAAGTCGTAAATCGAATAGGTCTTGCCATTTTCTAGAGGACGGTCAATCAACTGTTCAGCAAATATACGAGCGACCGTTTCAGGAGAACGGAGTCGTCCTTCTGTTTCGTATGCACGGAATTGTTCAAGGTCAGCGAACGCCTCTTTCGAGGAAGAACGAATCTCCGCCTGCATCGACGTATCCATCACACCTGGATTGAATAGAGCTGCACGATGTGAGGTTCCTTCTAGCTCTAGTGCAAGCGTCTCCGTGAAATGATTGAGTCCTGCTTTCGTGCCACAATATGCGCTCCAACCTGAGATCGGACGTTTGGCCGCGCCAGAGGTCACATGAATCAAATCGGTCGGCTTGTTGAAAGCGAGGACCGCATTCGCCAATAGCATCGGCGCAAGCAGGTTGGCGTGGACATGAGCGGTCACTTTCTCACCATCTAATTGTCCGACACGATGAATCGGTTCAATCCATGCTGCATTTTGAACGAGCAAAACCGAATCAGCCCGCTCTAGAAATGGTGTGATCTCCCGAATGACTGCATCAATCCCCGAGACGTTTGATAGGTCGACTGATCGTTGCTGATACGTAACGTCTTCCGCCTGTGAGCGAGAGAGCCCGACCACCTCGTAATCTCTAGCTTGTAGTTCCTGAGCGATGGAACGGCCGAGACCACGCGATGCGCCTGTGATGAGAGCAAGTTTCATATACATTCCTCCTATTCGTGAATCGTTTTCCGAAAACCGTAGAACGGACGAAACCGTAATTTCTCGTAATATGTGTGGGAATTTTGACTTGCGAGCATCTCAAGCCGTGTGTCTGGATAAAGTGTATGGACGTGTTGGAGTAACTGTTCGCCAAGACCACGTCTACGATATGTAGAAGCGACCAACAGTTCACAAACATACAAACTGACTGTCGTATCAGTCAATCCGCGCAAATAAGCGACAATCTTTCCATTTTCAGACTCCATCACATAGGTGACGTTTGATTGACGCCATGCCTCACGGGTCAACGCGTCACGTTCTACCAATTGGCTCCAACCTTCATCGCGATTAAGTTGTTGAATCGAGTCAAAGTCTGATTCCATATAAGTACGAATGTTCATTCAATCCGTTCTCCAATCTGCATTTCAATCTGTTTCATGACGTCGAACGCCCCATCTGATTGATTTGAACAAATGACCGAGATGGTATCGATTTCTGGATAGTAACCAGAATGGAAACTGACACCAGGGTCATAGCCCATCACGTGATATTTATAGACATCTCCCGATGCGTGATGTTGAATCCAAAGTCCGTATCCATAACTCCCGCCGCGGTCATTAACCGTCACGTGTGGTGTCAAAAGAAGCGACGTAGAAGCGGTATCAAGAAGCTGATGTGAAAACAGTGATTTCCAAAATTTGGTCATGTCTTGAGCGGTCACATACGCGCCACCATCTGCTCCTCCTTTGATTGGAATGGCATATTGGTTTGTACGCCATGTGCCGTCCAAGTGGTCAATATAACCGAGTGCTGTTCTAGAAGGCAAGGCATCGAGTGAAAAGTATCCAGAATCAATCATACCAGCAGGATGAAAAATCGATTGTTCGACATAGTCGGTGAAAGATTGCCCGGTCACATCTTCTACAATCAACCCTAACAGAATATATCCTGCATTATTGTAGGAGAATCGAGAACCCGGTTCGTCTTTCATAGATTTTTGTTGAAACAACGGTAAAAAATCACGTAACTGTTGAAGCCGATACATCGGGATATCACGCCATAGCGCTTCAAAGTCATCAGAGACGGATTCATCAAAATAGTCAGGGATTCCTGATGTGTGCGTCAACAACTGATGTACGGTGACGTTTGGTGACAGATGAGTTAAGGCAAATGTTTGAAATGAGTCAAGCGAGGTGGAAAAGGATAGTTTCCCTTGCTCGACTAACTGGCAAATCGCGATTGCTGTAAACAGCTTGCAACCGGACGCAATTCCGAACCGTGTCATCACGTCATGTTGAATCTGTTCTGAGCGATTCGCATAGCCGTAAGACTGGTGGATTGATCCATTTCGATTGGTGAGCAAATAGACACCCGAAAATGTCTCGTCAATCGATGGATGTGTGAAATGTGGCATGAGAAACCTCCATGTATTGAGTGATTCAATAAGTCGACTATATCATGTCCATCACAATCTCTCTAAAATTTACTCAATTTTCAAAAAAACATTTACCAAATAACAGGAATTGAGACAGGTGTCTGACCTCGAACGTGGTACGATATGGGCGAACAGAGAGGAAGTGGATTCAATGACGTTATTCTTCTGGGGGATACTCGTTGGATTTTTAATTGCCTTGTGGCTATATAAACGTCCACAGCCACATTCACAGTCTCTTTCGTTTATGCATTTCGGAAATCAAACGAAAGATGTCATTTACATTTTTGAAACGAAACCGACGTGGCGTTTCCGATACATCAGTCCTTCTTTAGATTTATATCTCGGAGACGGGACGGTGATGCAAAGTTATTCAGATGCACAAGAGTGTTTTCGGAGAATCCACCCGGACGATCGACGACTATTACTCGATAAAGTGGCGGGACGCGTCAATTATGAAGAAGCGATTCTTCAACGATGGCGCACGAATGACGGCGCTTACGTATGGTTCGAGGAATATACGACGCCAATCTATGAGAATGGTGAAATCGTAGCGGTTCAAGGTGTGATTCGGAACATCGAAGCAGCCATGACCGAGCGTGAACGTCTCATGTATGAAAGTCGCCACGATAGCTTGACCGGTGTCTTCAATCGTCGGGCGTTTGAAGACACGATTGCTCAAGCAGAAAATGCGTGTAACGTCGGAATCATCGTGCTGGATGTGAACGATTTGAAAGTCGTAAACGACATGGAAGGGCATTCTGCTGGTGACGATTTGTTGAAACGGGTCGGGAAGATTCTTCAGGGAATTGAATCATCCGTGTATCGTTTAGGGGGAGATGAGTTCGTCTTGTTTCTAGAGATGATGCCTCGCGATGCATGTGAACGAATGGTTCGTCAAATCGAAGCGGCTTGTCAAAAAGAATCGATTTCTGTCGCCATCGGGTTGGCGTGGGCATCATGTCCAGAAACGATTGAGGCGCTTTGGCAACGTGCGGACGATGCCATGTATGAACGGAAGCGACAACAAAAAGTAGACCTCTTTGACGTGTAAGTTCAAGGAGGTCTATTGGTTTAGCTGCTTTGTTCTTCTACATCGGACGGCTCTTCACCCAAATTGTTTAGATAGCGTTCATAACGAGAAATACCATAGCGGTAAGATGCCCAGATGAGCCCGGACGTTATGACGACAAGTCCCACTGTCAGTGGAGCAAACCATCCGGAAACGATGCCGTTCGCATAAGCGAGTCCGATTGGCGAGAAGACAAGGTAAACGAAAATCATCGAAGCGACGAGTAAAATGGATGTCGAAAGGGCATGACGCCACGGTTTGACTCGTCCTAGTTCGATTCGAATCGGATTCGCTTGAAGCATCGGCCGTACACGCGCAAAGACAAGCATGATCCCCGTCTCGATGACGAAGAGGATTCCGTAAATATGGATAAAGTTGATGCCGATTTCGACGCCAAACCATTGTTTCGTCCCCCATACGAGGAAATAGTAAGCGATAACGTGGAAAAAGACGACGGTCTTCGCGGCGATTGGCGGCACACGTTTAACAAGCATCCCGATTAAAACGATGACGAGAATCGGGATGTTGAAGAAACCGGTGAAGCGACGAATCAAGTCCCACAAGCCATCTGGCGCATACATAAGATTCGGGGCGACAAAGAACGAGACGAGTGCAACGAACGTCCCAAACCATTTGCTGACGCGAATCAAATCTTGGTCAGAAGCATCCGGTTTAAACTTCGGTTTGTAAATGTCGAGTACGAAGAGCGTCGCGATACTATTCAAGAGCGAGTTGAACGAGCTGAATACGGCACCGAGCAAGACGGCGAGGAAAAAGCCCATGAGCCACATCGGTAACAGCTCGGCAATCAAACTCGGATAAGCGAGGTCTGCCTTCTCGACGTTCGACCCGTACAAGTGAAACGCGATGACGCCAGGTAACAACATGAAGATTGGAACGAGTAATTTCAAGTAGCCGGTAAAGAGAACGCCTTTTTGTCCTTCCGCTAAGTTTTTTGCACCGAGGGCCCGTTGAATCACGTATTGATTCAGTGCCCAATAGAACAAGTTCGCAAAAATCATTCCGGTGAAAATGGAGAGAAACGGGACCGAGTCGTTAGCGGAACCGATGGCGTTCAACTTTTCGGGATTCGTCGTCGCAATCGTCTTCATCCCGTCCAATAAATTCCCGTCCCCTAGTGCGAGAAAGCCTAGTGTCGGAACGAGGAATCCAATGATGATGAGTCCGATCCCGTTCAACGTGTCCGATACGGCAACGGCACGAAGACCTCCGAAGATGGCATAAATCGCCCCGATAATCCCAATGAACCAAACGACGAGCCAAAGGGACTGCTCAAAGCTGATGCCGAGAAGGGCCGGCACATCGAACAGTTGCAGGACGGCCAATCCACCTGAGTACAGCATAGATGGAATCGTGACGCACATGTATCCGAGTAAAAACAATAGGACGGTCAATCGACGAACGTCCTCGTCATAGCGTTGACTTAAAAATTCAGGAATGGTCGAAATTCCGATGCCAAGAAAACGTGGCAACAAAAAGAGCGCCATGATGATGGCAGCGATACCGGCCGTCACTTCCCATGCCATCGCTGACATGTTGCCGGCGAACGATTGGCCATTTAAGCCAATCAATTGTTCCGCTGACAAGTTGGTCAACAGGAGCGATCCCGCGATGAAGACACCCGTTAAACCGCGACCAGCCAAGAAGTAATCGTCGGCGCTTTCGACTTTTCCTCTCGTCATGCGATACGAGACGTAAGCGACGAGCGCCATGAACAGGGCGCCGGTCACGAGTATGTAGAGTACTTGTTGAAATGTCATGAAATCCCCTCATTCCTTACTTATGTTTTATATGTATTTGTAGGAAATACCCTAAATCATAAGAAGGTAGTCCTATTGTTTTGATCGAATTATGCAGAAACCATAAACTTGGGGACGATTGCGTACTTGTCGTAAGGGAGTAGAAAATCGATGAGGATGGATGGAGCAATGGGAGGGACCTCGTGAAGAAGTGGATGATTGGAATGATATCTGTTGCAGTGATAGCAGGTTATATCATGTTTAGCGAAATGCTGAAGGAAGAAAACACGAGTGATTTGGCTGTGACCGAAAGCTTCCGACACATAGACGATTTAGCTACACGCTCGCCGATTGTCATCGTCGGCAAAGTGAGCAGTGCTCCCAAACCGTTTACACATCAATCGGTCACATTCTTTGAATCACACATTCAAGTGCAGCGTGTCTATCGAGACGTGAATGGTCAACTGAAGTCAGCCGATACGATCACCCTTTTACAAAATGATATGGAAGAAGACCCGCTCGTCAAACGAGACGAGACCGTTTTACTGTATTTACAAAGATATGAAGGACCCGTGATGGAGAACGCATATCGGATTGTCGGTCTACAACAAGGATATTTCAAAGTGAATCGGACGGGGACTCTAACTTCGGTAGGAGAATCCAATCTTTATCAAAAAAGCGGGCTCAGTGCGGACTTGAGCAAACTAGAGGCATTATTGAAAGACCATCCTTATGTGGCAGAAAAAAACGATGTAATGACGGATGAGGAAATCGAGGCTTTTAATGAAAATGAAGAGCGTTTGTTTGAGGAGTCTCAACAACATGACGAGTAAAAGCGGCGCTGACAACATCAGCACCGCTTTTTATAATCGGATTTTCTTTCGAATGTCATAAAAACTGGAGCATGGACGTCGCAACCGTGAAGTAGATGATGAGCCCTAGATTGTCCATCAATGTCGTGATGAACGGTCCAGAGGCAACAGCGGGGTCTAACTTCAGGCGATTGATGAGAAGCGGGACAATCGTTCCAATCATCGTAGCGACACTGAGTGCAGCAAAGATAGAAACTCCGACAATGAAGCCAATCAGCATATTGTCGTATAGCAGCGTGATGACGCCAAAAATGACAATCATACACGCAATCCCTAAGATGATGCCGGTTCCGAGTTCGCGTCGAATCATCTTCATAACGTTCTTTCGATTGATGGTCCCGAGTGCAATTGAGCGCACAGCGACGACGAGTGATTGCGTGGCTGCGTTCCCGGCAGAGCCCATGACAAGTGGCATGAAGACAGCGAGAAGCACAATCGTTTCAAGGGTGTCTTCGAAACCGCCAATCGTCGAAGCTGTAATCATGCCGAGAAACATGAGGCTGACAATCCAAGGGGCACGTTTTTTCGCTGCTTCAAGCGGGCTCATGTTGATATCAGACGAACCCTTTGTCGCGGAGAGTTCTTCAAAGTCTTCGGTCGTTTCGCGCTCGATGACGTCTAATACATCATCGACCGTGATGATGCCAAGTAGCTTTTGCTGATCATCGATAACGGGAAGGGCCAACAAATCGTACTTCTGGACAATCCTGGCCAAGTCTTCCTGGTCGGTCATGACGTTTGCCGAGATGACGCGGAACCCCATGATGTCTTCAATTTTCGCCTCGAGTGGTGCGACAATCAAATCACGTAAGGAGACAACACCAACCAGTTGGTGCGCTTGGTCGACCACATATAGGTAATAAATCGTTTCGGCATCTGGTCCGAGTTCACGCAACTCTTCAAGGGTCAGTCCGACCGTCTTATCAGCTTGAAGGACGACGAACTCGGTCGTCATGAGCGATCCAGCCGTTTCCTCCGGATATTGCATCAAGTCTTTGACTTCTTTTTCCTCGATATCATCCATCTGCTCAAATAGCGTGTCCATGAACGCATCGGGTAGTTCCCGCATCAAGTCGGCCGCGTTGTCCGAATACATTTCATTCAAGATTCGGACGGCATACGGTTGGGGTGTTTCTTGGATGAATGTACATTGCTCTTCTAACGTCAGCTTTTCAAATAGATCGGTGAATACCTCGGGGGAGATGGTTCGATACACGAACGACCGCTCATCTTGAGTCAGTTCGATAAAATGATCCGCCTGTTCACCCGGGTGGAGGGAGAGAAAGAGGTCTTGAAAATCGACCGGGTCTCCCTTTTGAATCAATGTGCGAAGTGCTGCTTCATGTTCGTTGTATTCCGTTTCTTCAATTTTCATATGCTCACATCCTGATCTCTCACGTTTTCAATTTATTTTACGGTGAATTAAAAAAGTTTCTGCTTTTTTTAGGGCGATGCTATACATCAGCCATACATCTTATTTCCCCTTGTCATCGTCCTGATTTCTGGGGCATTGTTTGTTCATTCACATGAGTGAACATTTATTCATATCGATGCGGAATCGGCAACAGATGGACTGTCGGATTAGACATTCGCAAATTTGGTAAAGTGATAAGGTAAGGGTAGTCACACACCCGAATCACAAGGAGGAAGCGAGATGATCTCAATGACGAATCAACCGATTTCACAAGATACGACGCTGAAACATCCGATTCATGTGTATTCAGAAATTGGAGAATTAAAAACGGTATTACTGAAGCGACCGGGTCGGGAGTTAGAGAACCTTACCCCGGAATATTTAGAGCGCCTCTTGTTCGATGATATTCCCCATTTACCGGTCATTCAAAAAGAGCACGATTATTTTGCGAGTGCGCTTCAAAATCGTGGTGTGGAAGTCCTTTATCTCGAGAAACTGATGGCTGAGACATTGTCACTCCCTGGTGTGCGCGAAAAGTTTGTTGCGGATATCTTATCGGAGTCAAAATCAAATATCAACGGTTCTTACGAAACATTAAAAGAGTATTTGCTCGATTTTGATAATGAAATGTTGATTGAGACGGTGATGGCCGGTATCCGTAAATCGGAAATCAAGCCGGAAAAACGTCGACATCTGCATGAAATGATTGAAGATACGTACCCCTTCTTTTTGGACCCAATGCCAAACCTCTACTTTACACGAGACCCGGCCGCTGCAATCGGTAACGGACTCTCCATCAACCGCATGAAAGAACCGGCACGTCGCCGCGAATCACTCTTCACGCAATACATTATGCGCTATCACCCACGCTTTGCGAAACACGATGTTCCCATCTGGTCGGACCGAGATTATCGGTTTGCGATGGAAGGGGGAGACGAACTCGTCTTGTCGAAAGAAGTCGTCGCCATCGGTATCTCGGAACGAACGACCGCGCAAGGCATCGAACGTGTCGCCCTCAACCTACTCAAGCATGGAGACAGCTTCAAAAAAGTCATCGCCATCGAAATTCCAAAATCACGCGCCTTCATGCACCTTGATACCGTCTTCACGATGGTCGATCATGATAAATTTACCATCCATCCGTTCATTCAAGGACCGGAAGGGAAGATGAACATTTTCGAGCTCACGCTAAACGCGGAAGGTGAACTTCAGATTGCCCAGCACTCGGATTTGTTGAAGGTGTTAAAAGATGTCCTCGGCTTACAAGAGGCGACGTTGATCCCTTGTGGCGGTGGGGATCCGATTGCGGCAGCCCGCGAACAGTGGAATGATGGATCGAACACGCTCGCCATCGCGCCGGGTGTCGTGGTCACGTATGACCGAAACTATGTCTCGAATGAGTTACTTCGTAAAGAAGGCGTCGAAGTGATCGAAATCATGTCGAGTGAACTATCGCGCGGTCGTGGGGGTCCACGTTGCATGAGCTGTCCGATTATCCGCCAAGACATCTAAATGTGATAAGGAGGAAGCAGTATGTCTACAACGTTCAATTTTGATTTGAAAGGTCGTCATTTTTTATCGCTAAACGAGTTTTCGGGTGAAGAAATCAACTACTTGATCGACTTGTCTGCTGCATTCAAACGTCAGAAAAAACAAGGTGTTCCACATCGGATTTGTGAAGGTAAAAACATTGCCTTACTCTTTGAAAAACCATCGACACGGACGCGTTGTGCGTTCACTGTCGCTGCCATCGATTTAGGGATGCACCCTGAATATTTAGGCAAGAATGATATTCAATTCGGGAAGAAGGAATCGGTACGTGATACCGCGATCGTTCTTGGACGCATGTTTGATGGCATTCAGTTCCGTGGCTTCGCTCATGAGACGGTCGAAGGTCTTGCAAAAGACGCCGGCGTACCGGTGTGGAACGGTTTGACCGACTTGTATCATCCAACCCAAATCTTGGCCGACTTTTTGACGGTAAAAGAGCAAAAAGGAGAACTTGCCGGAATTAAATTTGTGTACGTAGGTGACGGACGGAACAACATGGGAAACACGTTGTTGATCGGTGGTGCAAAAGTTGGGATGGATATGCGAATCTGTGCGCCGAAATCGCTCTGGCCATCTGACGAGATCGTGAACTATGCGAAGTCGGTCGCCATTGAAACAGGGGCTGTGATCACCTTGACAGAGAGCATTGAGGAAGCGATGGACCAAGCCGACGTCGTTTACACCGATGTCTGGGTATCGATGGGCGAGGAAGCGGCGTTCGCAGAACGAATCGAACTGTTGCGACCGTATCAAGTGAACATGGACATGCTTCAAAAGAGTGGCAATCCGGACATCATGTTCTTACATTGCCTTCCGGCATTCCACGACTTAGAAACGGAGGTCGGGCGGGCGATTCATGAGCAATATGGGTTGATTGAAATGGAAGTGACCGACGAAGTATTCCGTAGCCGTCATTCGTTCGTATTTGATGAGGCAGAAAACCGGATGCATACCATCAAGGCGGTGATGGCAGCGACGCTCACGGAGACACGCGAATGGCTTGATCGTTGACGAGGAGGGGGTTTCCCCTCCTGCTTCAAAATAAGCGAAAGGGATGAGTAGAATGTCTACGAAGTTGGAGCATGACTCAGGTGGTTCGGCTGGAGTACATCCTGAAAAGAAAGATAAGCGGTTAGGTCTCGGAGCGTTGACGGCACTTGTCGTCGGGTCGATGATTGGCGGTGGCGCCTTTAACTTGGCTGCCGATTTGGCGCA
The DNA here is from genome assembly GCF_025842465.1 of Exiguobacterium sp. N5. Taxonomy (GTDB): domain Bacteria; phylum Bacillota; class Bacilli; order Exiguobacteriales; family Exiguobacteriaceae; genus Exiguobacterium; species Exiguobacterium profundum. The sequence continues at coordinate 1,964,873 of NZ_JAPAEP010000001.1, read as the reverse complement.
AGGTGCGAATGCGGGTGCCATTCTTATTGGTTGGGTCATCACAGGAATCGGGATTATCGCGCTCGGTCTCAGTTTTCAAAATTTGACGATGCGTCGTCCAGATCTCGATGGTGGCGTATACAGCTATGCACGGGCAGGTTTTGGATCGTTCGTCGGATTTAACTCGGCATGGGGATATTGGTTGTCTGCCTGGCTTGGAAACGTGGCGTATGCCACACTGCTGTTCAGTTCGGTCGGTTATTTCTTCCCGATTTTTGAAGGGGGACAGAATATCGCGTCGATTATTGGCGCATCGATTATGCTTTGGCTCGTGCATACACTCATCTTACGTGGGGTACATGAGGCATCGATGATCAACATCGTCACGACGATTGCCAAGCTCGTCCCAATTTTTGCATTCATTACGATTACCTTGTTCTTCTTTAATCTCGAAAACTTCACCTTCGATTTTTGGGGACAAGGCGGCTTCTCATGGGGAAGTGTTCGTGACCAAGTCGTTTCGACGATGCTCGTGACACTTTGGGTCTTTATCGGTGTGGAAGGGGCCGTCGTGCTATCTGGCCGTGCTCGGAAACGTTCGGACGTCGGGAAAGCAACCGTTATTGGGCTACTTGGAACGCTCGTCATTTATTTGCTCATTTCTATCATGTCGCTCGGTCTCATGACTCCCGAAAATGTAGCGAACGCCTCGCAACCAGCGATGGCATATTTGCTCGAGTCGGCCGTCGGTCCGTGGGGTGCGATGCTCATCAACGGGGGACTCGTCATCTCTGTCCTTGGCGCATGGCTCGGTTGGACGCTGTTAGCGGCAGAAATCCCATTCGTTGCCGCCAAAGATGGAGTCTTCCCGAAATGGTTCACGAAAGAGAATCAAAATCAAGCTCCTGTCAATGCCCTTTGGCTAACGAATGGGTTGATTCAGCTCTTCCTCTTCACATTCTTGATTTCAGATGCCGCATATAACTTTGCCTTTTCTCTCGCTTCGAGTGCGATTTTGATCCCATACGTGTTCTCGGCCTTTTACCAAGTGAAAGTGGCGAAGAACGGAATCGGATACAGTTCCGGTGAACGAAAAACACGCGATTTAGCGATTGGATTGGTCGCTTCCGTTTATGGACTATGGCTCATATACGCCGCTGGAATCGATTATTTACTTCTCACTACACTTTTATATGCACCGGGAACCCTTCTCTACATGAAGGCACAACGTGAAAATGGCATCAAGTCACTCACTAAAACGGAATGGATGGTCGCCGGTGTGTTGACCGCACTGGCCATCTTCGCAGTCGTACGCATACTATCGGGTAATATCTCAGTCATTTGATCGGGGGTATGGATATGGAGAAAAAACGTGTGGTCATCGCCTTAGGCGGGAATGCGATTCAGCAAGGCAAAGATGCGACAGCCGAAGCACAAATACAGGCAGTTGAGGCAACGGCGGAATCTCTCGCTGCACTCATCGCTGAAGGAGTCGAGGTCATCATCACGCATGGTAACGGTCCGCAAGTTGGAAACCTGATGTTGCAACAAGCCGCATCAGACAGTCCAGCCACACCAGCGATGCCGCTTGATGTCTGTGGTGCGATGACGCAAGGGATGATTGGATATTGGTTTGAAAACGCATTGACCAAAGCACTGCGTGCACGTGGCCTTGAACAGCATGTGGCCTCACTCGTGACACGAAGCATTGTCGATCCGAACGATAGTGCGTTTCATCATCCGACTAAGCCAATCGGTCCATTTTATACGGAAGACGAGGCACTTCATCTCGAACGGACGACGGGTTATGTCTTCAAAGAAGACGCAGGACGGGGATATCGTCGTGTCGTCCCGAGTCCGATCCCTATGAAAATCGCCGAACACACCGTCATTCGAACACTCGTTGAAGCTGGGCACATCGTTGTCGCTTCCGGTGGCGGTGGCATTCCGGTTATGGAGACAGCGGATGGATACGTCGGCATCGAGGCAGTGATTGATAAAGATTTCGCGGCTGCAAAACTGGCTGACCTCGTCAACGCAGATGTGTTACTCATTTTGACGGCTGTCGAACATGTGTATGTCAATTTTGGGCAGCCAGATGAGATGGCACTTCAAGAAACGTCGAAAGAACAGATGGAGACCTATATCGCTGAAGGGCAGTTTGCACCAGGTAGTATGTTGCCGAAAGTAAGAGCGGCGCTTCAGTTTGCCGAATCCGGTACGAACCGTGTCGCCATCATCACGTCGCTCGATCAGGCTTTAGCAGCCATTGACGGGGAAGCGGGCACACGTGTCCGCCTGGCTCCATCGCTCCAACAATAAGAATGTGTCGCAGACGTGAAGCGTTTGCGACTTTTTTTGTTTTCTGCCCGGATTCAAGGGGAAGGAATGTTGTATGCCAAAAATGAGATTGCTATCATATTCAGTGTAAACGTTTGCACTAATTTCAGGAAGGAAGTGACGGAGAGCGGAATCGCTCGAATGTATGCGCCTATTCGAAGAAAATCATGTGTACCAGTCGTGGATGAGACCAAAAGCAAGAGAAGAAGCAATCGTACAAGGGAGCTGCTATCGCTTCACCGTATTGACGAGTCAGTTGATTCGAATGGAATATGCGGAGGACGGTGTCTTTGAAGACCGTGCCACCCAAGTAGTATGGAATCGGGAATTTGACGTTCCGCAATTCCGAGTGATTGAAGATGAAACAGAACTCCAAATCATCACAGAACATGTCCATTTGTATTATACGAAAGGTCCGTTCGCACCGAACACGCTCTACGTAGACGTGAAAGGGAACTTTAGCACGTATTATAGCCGTTACATGTTCAACGGTCCGGAGCGGACGCTGAAAGGGACGGCGCGGACACTCGACCATGTGGACGGGGCGACGGAGTTAGAAGAAGGGATCCTCTCCAAACAAGGATATGCGATCATTGATGATTCATCCTCATTTTTGATGACGGATGATCGCTTCGTCGAGCCGAGACGAAAAGGAATTCATGATATTTACTACTTTGGGTATGGCCATGACTATAAACAGGCACTTCGAGACTTTTACACGTTGACGGGTCCGACGCCGATGCTTCCTCGTAAAGCGCTCGGGAACTGGTGGAGCCGATACTGGCGATACGACGAAAAAGAGTATAAGACGTTAATGCGCCGTTTCAAGTCAGAAGATGTCCCGTTCTCGGTCAGTGTCATCGATATGGACTGGCACGTGACGGACATCCCCGAAGAGTACGGGAGTGGATGGACGGGCTATTCGTGGAACAAAAACTTGTTTCCCGAACCGAAACGTTTCCTCAACTGGTTAAAGGATGAGGGAATGATGGTAACGTTGAACCTGCATCCCGCGGACGGTGTCCGTGCGTTTGAAGATCAGTACGTGGCGATGGCCGAGGCTATGGGCGTCGATCCGGAATCGGGGGACCGAATCCCGTTCGATTTTTCGGACAAACGATTCATTCAAGCGTACTTCGAACAAATGCACCATCCACATGAGGCAGACGGCGTTGATTTTTGGTGGATCGACTGGCAACAAGGGTCGACCTCGAAGATGGAAGGACTCGACCCGTTATGGATGCTGAATCATTATCATGCCATCGACATCGCCCGTGACGGTAAGCGTCCGCTCATTTTCTCTCGTTACGCAGGACCAGGGAGCCACCGTTACCCGGTCGGATTCTCAGGAGACACGATCATCTCGTGGGCTTCGCTCGCCTTCCAGCCGTATTTTACAGCGACAGCGACAAACATCGGTTACGGTTGGTGGAGTCACGATATCGGAGGCCATCATCGTGGGAAAAAAGACGATGAGCTCGCCGCGCGTTGGGTCGCATACGGGGTATTCAGTCCAATCATGCGCCTCCACTCGACGTTCAGCACATTCAACGGGAAAGAGCCTTGGCGTTTCGGGATCGAAGCCGAACAGTCGATGAAGCGATTCTTACGTCTGCGTCACGAGCTCATTCCTTATCTATACACGATGAATTATCGTAACCATGCCGATGCGTTACCGCTCGTGCTGCCGATGTATATCGAACATCCCGATGACGAAGCAGCTTATCAAGCACCGAATCAGTTTTATTTTGGCAGCGAACTCATTGTGTCTCCAATTGTCACGCCGATGGACCGAAAGCTCCACGTCGCCGGAACGAATGTCTGGCTACCGAAAGGAGAATGGTTTGACTTCTTCACAGGACATCGTTACGAAGGCGACAAGTCGATTCGTGTGTTCCGTGGACTCGATGGACAACCAGTCTTCGCCAAAGCGGGTGCCATCGTTCCCCTTATGCCGCATCAACCGCATGAGAACGAGACGGGGAACCCGAGCGAGCTAGAAGTACTCGTCTTTCCAGGTGCCTCGAACACGTTCACGATGTATGAAGATGACGGGGAAAGCCGCGATTATGAGACAGGTGCCTCACTTGAAACGACGTTCACGCTCGATTGGGAAGCGCGGACGCTTCGCATCGAGATGTCAGGAGACCTGACCCTCGTTCCGGCGAATCGGACATTGACCGTTCTTGTTCGAGGCGTTGTCGGGGAAGGGGACTATGACGCTGAGACGCAGACGTTACACATCCCGATTGGTGAATTGAAGCAGGAGCAGACGGTGACGCTCCCCGTCGATGTGACACAGAACGCCCATCGACTTGATCGTCTCTATCGATTCTTAGATCGCGCGGAAATCGCCTACGATTTGAAAGATCGGTTGTACCAGATGGCGACGACGAAGACGCGTCTCGAGGCCTGGCTGTTTGACCTCCATGCGTTAGAACTCGATCGAGATTTGCAAGACGCCCTATTAGAACTGATGTTGGACTGAAAAGGGGGGAGACCCCCTTTTGTCATGTCAGAAAACTGTCGGATTTTGAAAGCGGTATCATTTTGAATCCATTTATACTTAAGGTAGGGGATTTAACTAGAAATGAGGGGATACAGATGCGACATAAGTGGACGATTGATGATTTACGGCAGTTGACACTGTTTGCGAACTGTTCGAGTCGAGCGCTTGAACAGCTCGTCCCGCACGTCTATTGCCGAACGTATCGAAAAGGACAGCTCCTGTTCATGGAAGGAGACCCGCGAGAGCGCGTGTATTTCTTAATGAGTGGATACATCAGACTTGAACGGATGAACGAGCATGCGACGCATCAATATGCGGACTACGTGAAGCCCAAACAGTTCTTTCCGTACAATGGTTTGTTCACGGAGGAAGACTACCGTCATACGGCAGAAGCGGTGACGGATATTGACGTCATCTATATCCCGACCGACCGATTCGAGCGGTTTGTATCCACACAGTCGAACATGCTGCTCTATATCATCGGACAGATGAATCGTATTTTAGATTTACATGAACGACGTGTCCAAGAAATTATTACCCCGAGCGCGAAAGAACGTGTACTCAATACCATCCATTTTTTGATTGAAGATTTAGGGGAGCCGGACGAGCAGGGGGTACGTGTCCGCTGTCCGTTCACGGCGATGGAACTATCTCGTCTATCCGGAACTTCCCGGGAGACGGTTTCTACGATTTTAGCGAAGCTTCGCAAAGAAGACGTGCTTCGAATGGACGCGCACCAACTTGTGATTGAGCATCCTGAATATTTTGATCAAGACTTCGATTGACGCCGCTCGGGAGAGGGCGTCTTTTACATGTCGGAACGAGCGGAGCGTTCGCTTCAAGACGTAGCATATTGTATAATTAGTGATGAATCTCACAAAGCAATCGGATTGTGAATAGAGAAAGGATGAATGCAGTGAAACGACTGCAAGCCCTTGCGTTCGCCGAGCGAGGTCACATCATTGGACTGGTATTGTCTGCGGTCATGATTGGACTATCGATTTTGGCGCAAGCGTATTTAATCGTCGACATTGTCGACCGAATCTTTTTAAAAGATGAATCATTTGAAGCCGTCATTCCGGCGTTACTTTGGCTCGTCATCGCCCTATTGGCACGAGCACTTTTTGGATACGTCTCCGGGCGAATCGGGGCGAGTTTATCGGAAAAAGCGAAACGGGCGTTACGTCTGCAATTGCTAGATCGCTATGCCACGAGCCCGGTCGAGTCCTCTTTGACGGGACAATCTGGGAAGAAGGTCAGTGTGTTCATGGATGCTGTTGACGAGGTTGACGCCTACTTCAGTCAATATTGGCCACAAGTGATTCAAACCTCGATTATCCCGCTTCTGATTTTGGTTGTCGTCTTCAGCCAACATTGGATTTCAGGTGTCATCATGATGGTGACGGCACCGTTTATCCCTTTGTTCTTTATTATCATTGGGATTGCGACACAGAAAAAATCTGAGGAACAGATGGAGAAGATGAATCAATTTTCCGGAAAGTTTTTGGATGTCTTACAGGGTTTGACGACACTTAAACTCTACAACCGGACCGAACAGGAAGCGAAAGCGATTGAGAAGAGCAGTCTCGACTTTCGGGATGCGACGATGGTCGTCTTAAAGACGGCATTCTTATCTGGCCTTATGCTGGAATTCATTTCGATGCTCAGTACCGGTGTCGTGGCACTGGAAGTCGCGCTACAGATGGTCGTTTGGGAGAACTTGACGTTCTTCTCTGGCTTCTTGATTCTTGTGTTGGCACCAGAGTATTACTTGGCCATCAAAGACCTGGGCAGCGCCTTTCATACGGGACGTGGCAGTATGGGCGCAGCAGACCGGATCTTTGACGTATTAGACGCCCCGGATGATCGCATTCAGTGGGGGACGAAGTCGCTTGGTTCACGGAAGCCGGATCTTGAGCTTGAAGAGATATCGTTTGAGTACGCTGGTGGACGCTTTTCCCTTCAGCCATTGAGTGGTCGCATCTCGTCGGGCACCCACCTCGCGTTAGTTGGTGCGAGCGGTTCCGGGAAGACGACTGTCCTCAACGTGATTTCAGGACTTTTGCAGGTAAAATCAGGTCGTGTTCTCGTAGATGGTGAACCTTTGCATACGTATGACGAATCTACCTGGTATGGAAATATTGCATATATCTCTCAAAATCCGTATCTGTTCGCCGGGACACTCGCCGAAAACATTGCCTTAGGTGAGGTGGCTGACGAACATGCGTTACTCGAAGCAGCCGAGGCAGCTGGACTATCCGAGGTGATTGACCAGTTGCCGAACGGGATCTGGACAGAACTTGGAGAAGGTGGATTTGGACTATCCGGTGGGGAACGGCAGCGCCTTGCACTCGCACGTGCTTTCTTTAAGCGACCTGGTATTTTATTGTTTGATGAACCGACGACCGGTCTCGATTTGAAAACAGAGCGGATTGTCAGACGCTCGATTGAAGAGCTGTCAAAAGGTGCAACGTTAATCACGGTTGCGCATCGTCTGCATACAATCAAAGAGGCAGACACGATTTGGTTCATGGATGACGGGAAGCGAATCGCAGAAGGGACGCATGAAGTGTTACTCGCTGTCCCAGAGTATGCGGAGTTGTTTGCACTTCAGAAAGGGGTGAGCCGATGAACTCGCTTTGGACGATTACAAAATGGATGATGCGCGAAAAGAAAGACATCCTCCTCTCCATCTTCTTTGGATACGCAGCAGGGATTGCGGCGGTCGCCCTCTTCGCGGCAAGTGGCTATCTCGTATCACGCGCCGGGCTCGTCCCGCCCCTGTATGCGTTGATGGTACCCGTCGTCTTGATTAAACTGTTCGGTGTCATCCGGGCAGGAAGCCGTTATCGGGAACGTCTCGCATCGCACCGAGCAACGTTTACGATTTTGAGTGAGTTGCGCGTCCGGTTCTATCGTCAGTTAGAGCCGCTCGTTCCGTCCATCTTTGCGAAATATCGGAGTGGGGATTTGCTCGCACGCGTCGTCGGGGACGTCGAGAGTCTTCAAAACTACTTTCTTCGCGTGTTTTATCCGCCAATCATTCTCTTACTCGTCTTTTTGAGCACCATCTTCTTTGTTACCTTTTACTCGTTTGCGGTCAGTCTATGGATCTTGTTTGGTGTACTCATCACGGGGTTCTTGATCCCGCTCGGATTTGCACGAATCCGCGCCCGTCACGATGAGACGATTCGTGGATTGCGCGGAGATGTGTCGATTCAATTGACAGAGATGTTGTTCGGATACCGGGATTTAAAACTTCATCACCAACTCGATCGCACGAAACAAGCTGTCTATTCGTACAGTGAACGTTACATGGAGGCGGAGCGGAAAGACACAACGAATCAATTCTTTAATTCTGCGCTCGTTGTTGCCGCTTCCTTACTCGTCTCATGGGGCGTCTTGGCCATCGGTGCGTATCAGGTGGTAAATGGAGACCTGAACGGGTTGTTCTTGGCAATGCTGATCATGATGTCGCTCACAGCGTTTGAGAATACGACGCCGATGGCCGTGTTCCCCGGTCACTTTGCAGACAGTAAGCAAGCAGCAGATCGTTTGTTTGAAGTGACGGAGCCGAGTGAAACGATTGAGGAGCGTGAGGCGAAACGTCATGATGTGACGTTTACGGCCGCACCGTCTATTTCATTTGATCATATTCGCTATCGCTATCCAGACACGTATCGAGATGTGATAGATGAGGTAACGTTACACATACCGAGCGGTTCGAAGACGGTAATCGTCGGACCGAGCGGGTCAGGGAAGTCGACGTTACTTCAACTGGTAATGGCTTTCGTTCGGACGGAAGACGGCACGATTCGGTTGGATGATTACAATATGAACGATGTCAAACAAACATCTATTTGGCAACATGCAAGTGTTGTCTTGCAAGACAATCATTTCTTTTACGGAACCGTACGGGAAAACCTGGCGTTAGCCGGTGACTTCACAGATGAAGCGATGAACGTAGCACTTGAGCGCGTCCGTTTGTCATTCTCGCTAGACGAACCGGTCCTGGAGAAAGGGGCAAACTTGTCAGGTGGAGAACGTCAACGCCTCGCCATCGCACGGGCACTTCTTAAAAACGGACTTCTTTGGTTGCTTGATGAACCGACATCGGCACTCGATGCAGGAACAGAGGCCCATGTCTTTTCTGAATTGCTACAGCAAGCCGGAGGGGGCACACTCATTCTTGTCAGTCACCGTTTGACGGGTCTCGAAACGTTTGATCAGATTATCGTCATGGAAGCTGGACGGATCGTCGAGGTCGGTTCTTATGAGGAATTGATGACGAAACGTGGCATGTTCTATGAATTGAAACAAATCGAACAAGAAGTGTTCGCATCATGAAAAAGACGAGCAGCCCCGTCGGTGGGCTGCTCGTCTTGTTTATGGCAAATATGGGTGCAACAAATGGGGGTTGTCGCAATGCTTTCAAAAAGAGTGTCGTGGAGGGGAATCCACGTGACGTGATATGTTTGGGGAACGTGCACGCCAAGCTTTTGGGAAGCTACAACTAGAGTATAGTTGATAACGATTCTCATTGTCAATAAGAATAATAAAAAAATCCATACGTGCGAACACGCATGGATTGGGTCATGAATTAATTCGAGGCTACGCCTTTTTGAACCGTGAATCGAATCAAACTGAACAAGTATCTCGTGAAGAAGAGAGCGAACGCATAGAATAGCGCAATGAACGGTGACTGAAGATCAATCCCCGGGATGTTCATCAAGAACTCTAGAACGAGAATAGAGAGTAAGAATACGTAGAGAGCGGCATCTAAATAAAGTGGCATAAGACGACCGCGTTGATGCCAAAACGTGCGGATGAGTGGTGCCACGGTCATCCCGATAATCCGTTCCGCAAAGCCGATACTGAGAACGGCGATGATGAATGCTGGGATCGTGTTAAAGGTCACCAAATCCGAGAATACGAAACCTGAAATCAATAAGAGAGGACCGATGATAATCATCATCGAAAGTGAGGTCCGGAAGAAAATCCACATGTTTTTCTGAATCGAACGAATCCCCCCGATTGCCGATTGTTGAAGTGTCTTTCCACGTCTATAATCAATCGCGAACGAGCCGATAAACATAATTCCAAATAAAGATAACAAAACTGACATGAACGATGTTTCCCCTTTTCTGAATAAATCATGATGTATCGATCTGAATCAAAGTCTAGCCTAGTTTAACGATTCATTTCGAGAAAGTAAAGCGAGAAAACGCGCTCAAGTGTGAAGAGTTTGACACATTAAGAGGCGAGGATGAAACGATTCCGACCGGACTCTTTTGCGTGATATAACGCTTCATCTGCATGTTTTAACACACTGTCGATTTCAATATCATTCGAATGGCAAGCTCCAAGCGAAACAGTGATGTGGAGCGTACCGGCACTCGTCTCGAACGGGAACGTTGAAACCTTTTCTCGAATAGATTCAGCAAGCTGCGATACTTCTTCTCGATTAGCATGGGGCATGACGATTAAAAATTCTTCGCCGCCGAAGCGACCGACTAAATGGCGCTCATTGCTCTCATTCACGAGGAGCATGCCGAGCTCGCGCAAAACATCATCTCCGACGTCGTGACCGTATGTGTCATTCACCCGTTTGAAATGATCGATGTCGACCAAAATCAATGCGTATTCTTCCGCCTCGACCGTCAAGTTGGCCATGGCTTCGTTCAAGAGACGCCGATTGGCAATCCCGGTGAGCGCATCTGTACGCGCCAGTTGCTGTTGATGTTGGACGTTCTCAAAGTGACGGCGTAGTTCGAGCAGTAATCGATAGGCGGCGCACGCTCCCCCGTAAGACATTAACGTATAGACGATTAAGACGGGATAGAACAAATTTAGTGGAAGCGCGGTATAAATCGCTGCCCCAAAAATGGCAATACTGATTGTAGTGAATACGAGCAAAGTAGGCCGAGTATTATCCATGCGTTTCCGTAAAAGACCTGTTAAGACAATTAACGTAACTATTGTGGCGATGGCTAGATAGAGACCGAGCATGGTACCGTCTGTAAAGAACAGAACTAGGGAACGACCGATTAATAATATGATACCTGCGACAGCACCACTCACCCATCCCCCGAATAGAACGGCAAGCAAAACGGGAATATTACGTAGGTCGATGAGTATCCCCTCGAGCGGTAAGGCATTTACTAAAAGGAGGATGGCAATCAATCCGGTCTGTACCCCAAGTAAAATCCTTCCTTTGAGAGGAGACTGTGGCGTCAGACGAGGGCGGTTTCGAAACGGTAAAAAGGAAATCGTGAAGAGCGTGAACAAGATACACAGGTTGATAAAGAACGCATTAATGATTGTGAGCATCGAGGCTCCCCCTTATCCCGTATGGAAATATTTAGTTACAGTATATAGCATCTAGTTGGAAACAGACAGGAATAACCTGCTTGCGGAAAGAAGCTCTCTTGAATGAATATTCAAGAAAATCGTCCTAGAATCCTTTTGGATTTGTTCAGATTCTCCTCATCTGTTAGAACTTTCGTTATGGAAAATCGAAAGTTTGGTATGATAAGAGAAAAGGAGGACTGTCCGTGCGTTACTGGGATCATTTTAAACGAGCGTTTATTCCGATTGCGCTCATTTTGATTGGATTAGCGATCTTTTATACTTTATCGGCTCGAGATAATATGGTGTTGACGCTATTAGGGGCTGCGATTGTTGGAGTCATCTTATTTTTGGTGATGCGTCATGTGAATCAGGTGGAAGAGGACTGAAGCGAGAACACATTTTGTGGTTCTCGTTTTTTGTTGTCTTGCCACATTTTTGGGTACACTACAAAGTAAGGAGGGATTTATCATGGCAAAAGCTACATTTGCGGGAGGCTGTTTCTGGTGCATGGTCAAACCGTTTCATAAATATGAGGGAGTGGAGCGTGTCATTTCTGGATATACAGGAGGACATGTCGACAACCCGACGTATCAACAAGTCTGTTCGGAGACGACAGGACATTTAGAGGCGGTTGAAATCACATTCGATCCAGAAGTCATTTCGTATGAAGAGTTGCTACGCATCTATTGGCGTCAAATCGATCCGACAGATGGTGGAGGGCAGTTCAATGACCGCGGTGAATCGTACCGTCCAGCCATCTTCTATCATTCAGAAGAGCAGCGGGCTGCAGCGGAGCGTTCGAAACAAGAAGTGGAAGATTCGGGTCGCTTCGATCGTTCGATTGAAGTCGATATCCGCCCTGCGAAAACGTTCTGGGAAGCGGAAGACTATCATCAAGACTACTATAAAAAAAATCCGTTCCGCTATGAGATGTACCGTGTCGGTTCAGGACGCGCGAAGTTCATCAAAGAGGCATGGAGCGATCGTAAACAACAACAAGCACTTCGTGAACGCTTGACACCGATGCAGTATAAAGTGACTCAAGAAAACGGGACAGAGCCACCGTTCCAAAATGAATATTGGGATGAAGAGCGGGAGGGGTTGTACGTCGATATCGTCGACGGGACACCACTCTTCACATCTCACGATAAGTTTCAGTCGAATTGCGGATGGCCGAGCTTCTCACGCCCAATCGAGGAGAAGCGCGTCGATTTGAACATGGACACGACGCACCACATGGTACGGACAGAAGTCCGTTCAAAACAAGGGGACAGTCACCTTGGTCACGTGTTTGATGACGGTCCGAAAGAGCTTGGCGGCTTACGCTATTGCATTAACTCGGCCGCTCTCCGATTCGTTCCTGTAGAAGAGCTTGAAGAGGCCGGGTACGGGGAATATAAACACTTATTCAACAAGTGAAGGGGAGAGCCGTATGTTCACAGCCGTCAAACAACAAATTCGATGCGAGACAATCGGGACCGTCCTTGATTTTTACGACCAGTCGATTCGACAGCTTTCGGAAGAGGCGAGACAAGAAAAATATGCGAAGATGAGTTCGAGCCCGTTCTCGTTCTTTCGGGGTAGCTCACACTTGTTCTACTACGACTTTGCGAAAGTACCAATCGCGTTTGACACAGGTCCCGATCATCCGACGTTCATTCAAGGAGACTTACACTTTGAAAATTTCGGTGTGTTCGAAGACGGGGCCGGTACCATCATCTATGACGTGAACGACTTTGATGAGGCGTATATCGGTTCATACCTGTTTGATTTGTTGCGGATGGCGGTCTCTGTCGATTTATTCGCCGCCGAGTCCGGGTTCGATGGCAAAGCAGCCATTCAAGCGTTTGCTGAGTCCTATGCCAAAGCCATTGAAAAACATGCGCTTGGACGAAGTGAGCATATTCAATTCACGAAAGAGAACACGTGTAAAGCGGTCAAAAAAGTCATTAAAAAAGCGGAGAAGAAGAAAGATGAATTCATGTCCGAACGGACGGAGGTAAGAGACGAGGAACGTTATTTTTCAACGAGTGACGACTTGCTTCCCATCTCCTCGGAAGTACGGGAGAAAATTGAAGCGGCATGGGGCGATTATCTGTCTTCTTTGTCAAATCAACACCGACATCATGCCGATCACTATGAAATCAAAGATATCGCCATCAAACTTCAAAGCGGAACGGCTTCTATCGGATTAGAACGCTACTATATTTTGATTGAAGGTGCCGATGAAGAGCATGATGAAGATGTCATTTTAGAGATGAAACAAGCACAATCTGCCGTCCCGTCTCTCTTTCTTCCGACACATCCGCTGTTTGAAAACGGATTGTCGCATCAAGGCGCTCGTGTCGTCGCTGCGCAACGGGCAATGGTCCACAGTCGTGACCCGTATCTCGGCTATTTGACGATTGACGACAAAGAATATTATGTGAGGCAACGTTCTCCGTATAAGCGAAAAGTGAAAGCGAAACATATGAAAGATGAGACGTCGCTCATTGAGACGTTGAAGGTGCAAGCGCAAATCACGGCGAAGATTCATGCACGGGCCGATGCGACCTCCAATGTGCTCGATTATACGGCAAGCGAACGAATCGCGGCGGCAATCGGTGACTCTCCGTCCCTGTTTATTCGACAGTTATCGAGATGGGCTGATTTTTATGCAAATCAAGTTCGTTTTGATTATGACGCCTTTTTAAACTGGGTCGAGTCAAGGAATCGTTAAGGAACTTGCGAATTGAGGATGAAATCCTGCACAATGGAAGCGTAAAGGATGTGTACGGACTATGATTACAGAACAACAAGTCATCGCCCAAATGCGTCAGGTGATGACACAGATTGAGTCGTCAACCGGCGAAGCGCAAAAGCGTCATTTGGCAAAGTTAATGGGTTTTTGTGAACTCTTGTTAGCGGAGACGTCTGAAGCAAAAAGCGTTGGGGCATCACAGTCCCCGACCGTGACAAGTGAAACGAAACCTCCGCTTGATCGTCAGATGGCCGCTTTTCTCGGGATTCCCATGGAAGAAGACGAACAACCTAAATCCGATTCATTGCTCGATTTTTGAACCACATGTGATGCACATGTGGTTTTTTTGTGGATTCATTTTCATTGACTTAAATACCATAGGGGGTATAATGGGTACAAGAAACGAAATGCAAATGGAGGCGTGAATATGTTGGACTTTCTTTTTGTGGCGGTCGTCATTGGACTTGTGTATTTCTGGTGGAGTCGTCGAAACAATGTAAAAACAGTCTCGACGGATGATTTAAAACGGAGAATCGCAGAAGAACGGAACATTCAATTGTTGGACGTACGTGAGCCGCATGAATACCGCGGGGGACATATCAAGCAAGCGAAAAATGTACCTTTATCCGGATTCGGTAATGCTCAAGCGAAATATCCGAAAGAAAAAGAGCGTCCAGTCTATGTTATCTGTCAGAGCGGGATGCGTAGCCAACGCGCGGCAGCGATGCTGAAGAGTGCCGGATATACCGACGTTTATTCTGTAAAGGGTGGAATGAACTTCTGGCGTGGATAATAGATGCGACTGGACGAATCGGTTCAGTCGTTTTTTGTCACCACGTTTTCTCTTTTGCATTTTCGGGGATTCTGCTACGGTAGGGAGAGAGTGAAAGAGAGGAGATCAATCCAATGGCAGTAATTTTATTTGATATCGATGGCACGTTAGTAGATACGACCGGACCGATGACGAAGGCGATTCATGAGGCACTCGAGGAGCTTCCTCATCTTCCGAAACCGAGTGAAGAGGCGGTCCGTTCAGGATACGGCTTGGCAGGTAACGCGTTTTGGGAGCATGTCATCCCAGAAGCGACGCTTGAGGAGATTCGTCTCATTCGCAGACTCCGTCATACGACGCTTGAGCAAACGATGGAAGGACAAAATGTCTTATTTGACGGAATTCGTGAGATGTTGGAGACACTTCACGAGCAAGGTCATACGCTGACGACAGCGAGTAACTGCGGTGTTCATTATATGAATTTGATTTTAGATACGCAACAGATTCGTCCATATATGACGGCACCCGAATGTTTAGAATCTGTTGGGGGCGAGAAGAAGGCAGACATTCTTACAGCGCACCGTGTCCGGCACGGAGAGGCGGACTATATTATGGTCGGTGATCGTAAATCGGATGTCGAGGCGGCTCGCGCTCATGACTTCCCCGTCGTCTTGACAGGATTCGGGTTCGGTAATGAAGAGGAGTGGGCACTTGCAGATCACGTGATTCAATCTCCACACGATTTAGTCGAGTGGGTCAACCGATAAGAAAAGGCTTGTCGCATATCAATGTCGACAAGCCTTTTTGTATACCTATACTCACAATCCGAGAGAGATGTATTTTACTTCTAAAAATTCCTCAATACCGTGATGACCGCCTTCACGACCGAGTCCGCTCTCTTTCCAACCACCGAAAGGCGCTTGCGGCGTTGACGGAAGTCCGTCATTCACACCGACAATCCCATACTCTAGCGATTCAGCTAAATAGACCGCTTCATTGATGTCTTGCGTGAACAGGTAAGCGGCTAAGCCGAACGGCGTGTTGTTCGCCCGTTTGATGACTTCATCGAGCGAATCGAACGTTGCAATCGGTGCGACGGGTCCGAACGTTTCTTCGTTCATGCAGAGCATGTCTTCATTCGCATAACGGATGACAGCAGGACGGATGAATAAGCCGTCTAGCACCTCGCCACCGTACACTTCACCGCCACGAATCTGCGCGTCCTCGATATGCTTTTCGACTTTGCTGAGCGCATCGTCATCGATGAGCGGACCGATGTCGACACCTTCCTCTAGTCCGTTCCCGACTTTCAACGCTTCGACCTCTTTAATGAAACGCTCCGAAAATTCATCGACGACGGCGCGTTCGACATAAATTCGGTTCGCACAGACACACGTCTGTCCACCGTTTCGGAATTTCGTGGCGACCGCTTGCGGAACAGCCTTATTTAAATCCGCTTTAGCTGTGACGATGAGCGGGGCGTGCCCACCCAGTTCAAGCGAAATCTTTTTCATCGTGTCCGCAGCATCACGCATGAGCATTTTCCCGACTTCCGTGGATCCTGTGAACGTCAACTTTCGGACCCGTTTATCTTGTTGCCACGCTTTGACGATATCTGACGCTTGTCCTGTGACAAGGTTGATGACCCCTTTTGGGAATCCGGCCTTCTCCGCTAATTTCACCAATTCGATGGCGGTCAACGGGGTCGCCGATGCTGGTTTCATGACGACCGTACAGCCCGCAGCGAGCGCTGGAGCAACTTTCCGTGTGATCATGGCAGCCGGGAAGTTCCAAGGTGTGATGGCTGCGATGACGCCGACCGGTTGTTTGATGGCAAAGATTCGTTTTTGGTTCGATGAAGCAGGAATCGTCTCACCGTATACACGACGCCCTTCTGCCGCATACCAGTCGATGAATCCATTTGCATAGTTGATTTCGCCGATCGCTTCTTTGAGCGGTTTTCCTTGTTCCTCGACCATCGTTCGGGCAAGCTCTTCCGTATGTTCTGCAATCAAACGATGCCATTCAGTAAGTAGCTCCCCTCGTTCTTCTGCTGTTTTTTGTTGCCATTCTTCTAACGCCTCATGCGCAGCGTCGACGGCTTGTGTCGCTTCTTGTGTATCACTTTTTGTCACGACGGCCATCACATTGCCTGTGGCTGGATTTCGTACCTCGATCGTTTGTCCCGTTTCTGTCCATTCCCCGTTAATGAAGTTTTTCTCTTCTCGCATCTTGATTTCCCCTTTCCAAAAAGTGCACAGTTAATTAGAGGATACCCGTTTTTCTGAAACGCACACAAATTTACAAAAAAAAGAGGGGATACTATGTGGATCATCGTCATTGGCTATTTAGTCGGAAGTCTGCTCGGGGGCAGACTGTATGGGGTGCTAAGTGGACATGATTTAGCGACAACTGGTTCGAAGAATACCGGTGCACGCAATGCGCATCGCATCGGTGGAGTAAAGGCGTTTCTAATCGTCTATGGATTCGACGTGGTCAAGACGATTCTCGTCCTACAGATGAGCGGACCATATTTTTGGCAGACGGCGTTCGCGCTCACGCTCGGGCATATTTATCCATTTTGGCGAATCCGTGCGGGAGGGAAGGGATATGCCGTTTTTTCTGGAATTATATGGGCATATGAGCCGTGGTGGTTTATTGGGGGTCTTGTTATCTTGTTACTCTTAATCAAATTAACGGGGAACTCTCGCGAGACGGGACTGGTCATGCTCATTTTACTTCCGCTCGCTGCACTTTGGAATGTCGAAAATGTCATCTGGGCCACGCTGATTACGATTCTTATTATCTATCATCATGTGAAGGAGGAAAAAGCATGATTGTGTACCGAAAAGCCGAAATATCAGATTTTGAAGCGATACATCGGTTGAATTACGAAACATTCGTCGAAGAGATTCCGCAACATCCACCGAATCCGGAAAGGCGACTTGTCGACAAGTTTCACGAAGAAAATACATATTGGATTGGAGAAGTGGAAGGGGAAGTGGTCGCCATGTGTGCGTTACGTGGCAAACGGCCGTTTTCGTTGGAACAAAAAGGAGTACGCATTCCTGATGGGAATTGGCTTGAGATTCGCCTCCTCGCTGTGACTAAACCCTATCGACGCAATCGGACGTTCGCTGGATTGATGCGCGCGGTCATCGACGATGCGACAGAGCGTGATGTCGATGGTATTGTCATCAGTGGAACGACACGTGAACAAGTGCTCTATCATCGATTCGGGTTTGTGCCGTTCGCGGATCCGATTGGTCCTGACGAAGCGAGATATGTTCCGATGATGTTGACGCGTTCGGCTTTTTATGAATCCAAATCAGCATCGATCCTACGTCCAAAAAGTTTGCTAGCAGGACCCGTTGAATGTTCGGACCGTGTGAGAGAACGACTCTCGATGCAGCCGCGCCCACATCGTTCAAACGAAACGGGACGAGTGCTTGAAGCGGTACAACGAAAACTGGCGGAACGAATCGGACTCCCTCATGTCTATACGCTCCTTGGAAGCGGGACGGTCGCTAACGATGCGGTCGCGGCTCGATTGGATGGACACGGCCTCATTTTCAATGCGGGTGAATTTGGAGAACGCTTGATTGACCATGCACAGCGTGTCGGTCTGTCTTTTGACGTGGTCGCAGTGGACCAAGAGGGACAATGGGATATTTCGCAACTTGAGCGCATTGCACCAGACTGGGTATGGACGGTTCATTGCGAGACATCGTTAGGGATTTTCATCAACCTCGAACCGCTCCATACATGGCAAGGCGTTGTCGCCATTGATGCGATCAGTGCCGTCGGAACGTTCGTCTATGACTATTCGTTTGCGGACTACGTGACCTTCTCTTCAGGAAAGGCGTTACGGAACGCCCCGGGTCTCGCGTTCGTGGCAATGAAGCATCCAGCGATTGCGACACCACATACAGCGCGCTATTTGGATCTATCCCTCTATCAACCGATTGCCTTCACACAATCGGAACCGCTTCTCTCAGCGATGGCGATTGCGCTGGATGAGTTGACAGAAGATGAAGTCGTTTCACATTCTGTAAAGATGAATACGTTGCTTAATGCCTTACAAGAGAACGGTTTATCGGTCGATGTGTGTCCCGCCCAATCACCTGGCGTCATCACGATTCCAGTTCCGTGCGAGCTATCCTCGGTCGAGCTCGGGCGCCAACTGTCCTATCAAGGCTATCTCGTCCAGTATGAGAGTGACTACTTAAAGCAGGCGAACGTCATTCAAGTATCGACCATGGGTTGGACGACACCTCGCATGATGCGTGACGTCGGTGCTTATATCGCACAATGGATTCAACAAAAAACCGCCACTGCTGAGAGTGACGGTTCGCTTATACTCGAAAGTCTTGGCGGGCCAAATGACGAATCTTTCGTCCGAGGCGTCTCCAATTGAAATAAGCTAAAACGGAGACGACGCCACCTGACCAGAAGAGCCATTCATCCGGTCGAATATAGCCGAGTAGGCCGACGAGCAAACCGAGCAAGATGACGATGGCATTGAACGTCTGACGGTGCAAGAGTTCCTTGGATTCAAGGTTTCGTTGGAACATCGCTTGCTCCGACAGACGTTTTCGTGTCGGTTCTTTTAAGTAATTATCCAGAAGTGGAGGAACGTTTAACAGTTTCTTCGCATAGTTGATTCCGGTCTTCACGTAACGATTTTGAAGCGTTGTCCCGTCTTCCTCGAGCCATTCGATGACAATCGGTTTACCAAGTGTGAACAGATCGATTTTCGGATCGAGGATTTGCAGAATCCCGAGCAAGGTCGAGGCCGCCCGACCGAAGAAGGCAAATTCTGCCGGGAGCTGAATCGGTTCGTTTTTGACGAGCAATTGAATGTCCTGTAACACTTTCTCAATCAATTTCGTATCGACGGTATCGATGTCCGTTTCTAAGTAGAAGGTGACCGCCTTCTCTAGCGCTTGGCGAATATTTTGTTTGTTCGCCGTTGGTAAGAGGAAGCGCAAGTCTTCTAATCCATCGACGATGCTATCATAGTCGAGCGAGATGAACGCCTGTAAGATATTCCGAATCGTGGCCATGTCTTGTGCTGTCGTCTGCCCGACCATACCGAAGTCGAGGAGGATGATGGTTCCGTCTGCCCGAATTTGGACGTTTCCGGGGTGTGGATCGGCATGGAACTGCCCACCGAATAACAGCTGTTCGGCAGCGAGTGTGAAGAGTCGTTCAGCAAGGGAGGAACGGTCGATTCCATTTTCTTTTAAAAAGGCGAGGTCAGTGATCCGGCGTGCGTCGACCCAGTCCATCGTCAAGACGCGGTTCGTACAGAGATGTTCGTGATAGTCAGGGATATAAACGTCTCGGTTATCCGCGTATTTGGCTTTAAAATACAGGGCATTTTTTAATTCGGTTTGAAAATTTAGTTCATCCCCGATGACAAAAATCATCTGGCGATATAAGCTATCTAAGTCGGTCGATTTTGCGAGGGATGTCCGCTTTAACATCGACGTGACAATCCGCATGGCACGGAAGTCGGTCCGGATGATTTTTTCGATATTCGGACGCTGGATTTTGATGGCGACCCGTTTGCCGTTTTCGAGCAGCGTGGCACCATATACTTCCCCGATGGAAGCCGAAGCGACGGCATCGATGCCGACGTCTTTGACGACTTGGGTATATGGGACGCCCCATTCTGCCTCTAGAATCGCGCGCGACTTCTCCCAACCGGACGTCGGGACACGGTCGACGAGCTCTGACAGCTCGTTCAAGACGGCGGGTGGTAGCAAGTCTGCACGAATTGATAAGAATTGTCCGAGTTTGATTAACAAGCCCTCGAGTCGTAGCGCGTTACGCTTATACTCACGCGCGAGCTTGAGCATCAGTGCTTCATATTCTTCTGTCGTGGCGACACCTTGTTGTTGTTTGCGTGAAAAGGCGTACAGCCGAATGATGAATCGGGCGAACATGGTGACGATAATCCATATGCGGAACAAAGCGATACGTTTCATTGTAATACCGACATCCTTTACGACAGTCGCACGACTGACCTGAATTTTTGTAACTATACTTTACCATACAATGCGTTGAAGAAAGGGCAAGGGATGTTCATGGAGTGGGAATTGCTCAACGTCGTCGGAACGATTGCGTTCGCGGCGAGCGGAGCCATCATTGCGATGGATGAAAAATACGATATTTTTGGAGTTTGGTTACTGGCGTTTATCACCGCCTTCGGAGGCGGCGCGATCCGAAACGTCCTGTTAGGAAACCCCGTCAGTTTAATTTGGCAACAGAATGATTTATTTATTTTATGTTTTCTGGTCGCACTCCTCATCTTCCTGCTCCCGAGTGTCGTATTGCCACATTGGGAACGCTGGGGTGTCATTGTCGACGCCATTGGTCTCGTCGCTTTTGCCTTTCAAGGGGCGCAGGTCGCAATCAAGCTTGATTTACCTTTATCTGCTGCGATTGCGGCGGCTGTCTTGACTGGCGTTGGCGGAGGTGTGGTCCGGGACTTATTGGCAGGACGTAAGCCTCTCGTCTTACAATCTGAGGTGTATGCGATTTGGGCGATTCTCATTGCGGTCATTACGTATTACTTCAAGCTCGAAGGCGGTCTTGCTGTGTACGCGCTTTTAATTGTCGTCGCGACACTTCGAGTGATATCCTACTATCGGAAGTGGAATTTACCAGCACGAAAAGTCAGATAAGGGGGAACGGAAATGAAGATATTATTAATGATCGGTGCCGGATTGATGGCACTCGGTGTGGCACTTGGTGCATTCGGCGCCCATGCGCTAAAAGAGAGATTGGCGCCAAACATGTTGGCAAACTGGCAGACAGGTGTGCTCTACCATATGGTGCACGCGCTTGGAATAATTGGGATTGCAGCGCTCCTCATGCGCGTGAGCATCAGCCAGTTCAACGTGGCCGGTTGGCTCATGTTTGCGGGGATCGTCTTCTTCTCAGGAAGCTTGTACGTCATGGCATTGACGGGAATTACAAAACTCGGAGCCGTGACACCGATTGGCGGCGTGTTATTCATCGCTGCCTGGATCTTTGTCATCGTCGGTGCGATGAAACTATAACTTGAGAATCCATTTATTCGATATCCATGCCTTTGCTCATGTTCACATGCAGCGACGGCATGGATTTTTTTGATGAGTCATCCTATTAATTGGAAAAGGGATATACAGCCCTATTCGCTTATTATTTTAAAATAAGGTAAAATGTTCTCTATTTACATAAAACATTACAGAAAGATGTCAAATCGAACAGTCTGAAAAGGTATTGGTAAATAGTAAGTTCTATGCATTCATTGTCCGCACCTTTGTTCTTGCGTAATAAAATTGAAATATAACTTTAACAGGAAAATATCTATCAGTTAGATATAATTAGTCGTGTTGAAACTCAACCAAATGATCGTTTTTGTTACATACTGAAACGGCTTTAAATATGTAGTGTAGTAGGTACTCACGTTTGTCATTTAAGAAAGGATGTACCCCATTCATGAATTGGAAACGCACAGTCTCGACGTTGACGCTCGGTGTGATGCTCATCAGCACACATACAGTTGCGGATGCATCGACTTCGATTAAAGAGAAGCAAGAACAACAACAAAAAGTAAAAGAAAAGCGCGACAGTGTGAAAAAAGACCAGTCAGAAACATCTTCAAAAATTGAAGGAAACAAGGAAGAGATTTCAAAAGTTCAGGCTGAGGTCAACAAAATGGACGCACAATTGCAAGACATCATCAATGATGTCGCCATGAAACGCCAAGAAATCAAGCGCACCGAGATGAAGATTGAGGATCTTGAAGCCGACATTAAAGATTACCAAGAAAAAATGAAGGCGCAAGAAGCGATGATGAAAGAGCGTATGGCCACGATGCAAAAGAACGGTGGCGGATCAATTAACTGGGCTGAATTCATCTTCGGTTCAAAAAATCTCTCTGATCTCGTCACGCGTATGATCACAGCTGGAACGATTCAGCGTAGTGACCAAGAGTTGTTCGATGACTATGAAGCGACACAGCGTTCGTTGAAAGAAGCGCAGGCTGACTTGAAAGCAGAACGTGCTTCACTTCTCCAACAACAAAAGGCACTCGAAGTGCGTCAAGCCGAGCTTGAGAAGAAAATGAAGCAGCGTGAAAAGCGCATCAAAGAGCTTGAAGAGAAGAACATCAAGTTCGAATCACAGATCTTTGACCTTCAAGAGATTGAAGCGACATTAGTCGCACAAGAACAGGCGATCGCGGCTGAAATCGAAGCGCAACGTCGGGAAGAAGAGGAAGCCCGTCGTCGTGCGGAAGAGGCAGCTCGTCAAGAGGCGGCACGTAAGGCGGAAGAAGCCCGCCAAGCAGAAGCTGCACGTCAAGCTGAGGCTGCCCGTCAGGCAGAGGCAGAACGAGAAGCGGAAGCAGCTCGTCAAGCTGCTCAACAAAAGCAAGACAATAAATCGAATACCCCGTCTTCGTCGTCTTCAAACAACACGGCGGCATCAACGCCAGCTCCAAAACCGGCACCGGCTCCAACGCCAGCTCCGAAACCAGAGCCAAAACCGGCGCCGACGACATCGACGCCAGCTCCGTCTAGTTCGATGTTCATTCAACCGGCTTCAGGACGCTACTCACAAGGATGGGGTCCGGCGAGCGGTGCGTTTGGTTACACGTTCCATAACGGTGTAGACATCGCTGGTCCAACAGGGACACCGATTCGCGCATCTGCGACAGGTACGGTCATTCGTGCAGGTTGGGGTGGCGCATACGGGAACCACGTCATGATCGCACACGTGATCAACGGTCAAGTTTGGACCACGGTCTATGCGCACATGAACTCGGTATCTGTCAGCTCTGGACAGCGTGTGACGCAAGGGTCGAACATCGGGACACTTGGAAACACAGGGAACTCTTCAGGTCCGCACTTGCACTTTGAGATTCATAAAGGCGGCTACTCATACTCGGCAACGAGCGCAGGTAGCACGGTCAACCCGCGTCAGTTCTTCTGATGCATCAACCAGAAAACTCCTTTCGATTGCGAAAGGAGTTTTTGTGCGTAAAAAATCCCTCCGCGATTGCGAAGGGATACTCGTTAGTTGGCTTGCTCGATATCGCTTGGACGATCTTGGTTTTTACGCATTTGTTCACGCACGTAATAGATAATCGTCAACCCAATCAACCAAGGTACCCCAAACTTCAACAAGATGTTGAAATCCGTGAACCATGTCGTGATCATCAGGCTGAGCAGTAAGACCGCCCCGAGCAATGGGAGGAATGGATACCCCATCATGCGGACAGGGAGTTTTCGTCCGGTCCATTTTTTACGGAAGAACAAGTGGGAGACGAAGACCATGAACCAAGTGAAAATAGCTCCGAACATCGAAATTCCCATCAAGAATGGATACGATGACTCCATGAATACTTGTAGCAAAGCGGCGAGGACGATCCCGCCTGTTGAAACGAGTAGCGCGAACATTGGAATCCCATTTTTGCTGATTTTTTTGAACGCTTTCGGTGCATCGCCGGCTTCCGCGAGCGAGTACATCATACGTGTCGACGCATAAAGCTGCGCGTTCATCGCAGACAAGGCGGCGATCAAAATCACAAAGTTGAGGATGCCTGCCGCGAACGGGACATCGAACTGTTCCATGACGAGCACGAACGGACTTTGGTCGATCCCGGCTTGCTGCCATGGGATCAGCATGAGCATGATCGCGAGCGTGATGACATAGAAGAACGTCAAGCGGAACACGGTCGCACGTAAAGCGCGTGGTACGGCTTGGTCCGGGTCTTTCGCTTCACCGGCTGTCACAGCGACGAGCTCAGTTCCAAGGAAACTGAAGAGGGAGATGAAAATCGTCACCCACATTCCGTAAAAGCCGAACGCGAAGAAGCCTTCGTTTCCTGTCGTGATTGACTCAATCGGTGATCCTGGGTCGCCGAACAATGTGGCGGCACCGAGGACGATGAATAAGATAATGGCAGTTACTTTGATGAAGGATAACCAGTATTCGGTCGTTCCGAACGTGTGAACGTGACGGGCGTTGACGTAAATGAGTAGTCCACCGAAGAGGGCGACCCAAACGAACCCGTTCACATCTGGGAACCAGTAGCGCATGTAGATGGCGATGGCACTGACTTCAACCCCTACAGCCAGTACGTTCGCGACCCAGTAAGAGTAACGGACGAGAAAACCGGCGAGTGGATGAACGTATCGCTCGGCAATCGTTCCGAATGATCCAGATGTTGGATGGGCAACCGTCATTTCGGCGAGAGCACCCATGAGTAAGAGGACGATGAACGCCCCGATGGCATAGCTGACGAGCACGCTCGGGCCAGCGGTTTGAATCGCGAGACCGCTTCCGAGGAACAGCCCGGTTCCGATGGCGCTCCCGAGGGAAATCATCGTAAGTTGCCGGGTGGACAGCTCGCGCTTTAGTTTATTTGTTTCCAAAATCGATTCTCCTTTAGCTGAGTGAAATGTTGTTGTGGACGACTATAGCAGACGAAAAAAAACAATGTCAATTCGAAAAATCGATGAAGGTTTCTCATTTTTGGATGCACATATAGAGGCAAAGTTTTTATAATTTTTTTATTTGACATGGATTCATCTGCCCTGTATAGTACGAATTAACTTAACTGAAACGAATAAAGGCGTCGACGAAGAGAAGTAACGACGAATCCTGTATGACAGAGAGCTGATGGTTGGTGCGAATCAGTATATGGGACGTCGCGAATGGACTTCTGAGCTCTAAACCGAACTTTGAGTAGGCTTTAGCGGGTTACCCACCGTTATCACGGGGAAGCGGATGATTGTCCGTGAAGTGGGTTCTTTGGAACCAACGAAGGTGGCACCACGGGGTTACTCGTCCTTCTTATAGCGCAGGCTATGAGGAGACGGGTGACCCCTTTTTCGTTTCAACAATATAAATCGAGGATTGAGAAGAGTAGCGCGAGAAGACGTTTCGTCCAGAGAGTCAGGGATGGTGAAATCCTGACCGAGGCGTCCGCGTGAATGGGCTCATGAGAGCATGGCTGAAGAGAGTAGGCCGTGACGGTTTCCCCCGTTATCGGGATACGATGTGATTGCATCGGAGAGTGGATTCTTTGGAATCAACGAGAGGTGGCACCGCGGTCTTGAACCGTCCTCCATACGACGACTGTCGTATGGAGTTTTTTTTATACACATTTTTAGAGGGGGAACCGACGATGATTCAACAATTGGAGACAAACGCATTATCAACAGCAGATATGAAAGTGGCGGCAAGCGAGATGTTCAAAGCGGATGAAGCGCAAATCGAACGAGTACTGCTGGCGATGAAAGAGCGTGGTGAGACAGCAGAAGAGATGGCAGGTCTCGCGGCATACATCCGTGAAGCGGCACAGTTCCCTCAAAGCGATTTACCCGTACTCGATGTTTGTGGTACCGGCGGCGACGGGGCGCATACGTTCAACATCAGTTCGACCGTCGCCTTTGTATTGGCGGGTCTCGGCATTCCAGTCGCCAAGCACGGGAATCGAAGCGTCTCGAGTCGATCCGGGAGCGCGGACGTCTTAGAGGCACTGAACGTTCCAATCGTGAAGACGGCAGCGGAAGTACATGCTGACTTGAAACGGACGAACTTGAGTTTCCTCTTCGCCCAGCATGTCCACCCGATCATGAAGCACGTCATGCCGGTCCGGAAACGACTCGCGACGGCGACCATCTTCAACCAAATCGGACCGTTAACGAATCCACTTCGTCCGAAACGACAACTTGTCGGTGTCTATCATCCATCGTTACTTGAGAAGATGGCGACTGCGATGCGTCATCTCGGGGTGGAGCGCGGTATGGTCGTCCATGGAGCAGGTGGACTCGATGAAGCGAGTCTCGCCGGTGTGAACGACGTGTACTTCTTTGATGGGGAACAGACGGCGCGTTATGCGGTCGACCCACGAGATGTCGGCTTGATGCGGGCACCGCTTGAAGCGCTACGTGGAGGCACACCAGAAGAGAACGCTGCGACACTTCTTGCCGTATTGAATGGAGAGTCGGGACCGGCACGCGACGTCGTCTTATTAAACGCGGCACTTGCCCTTTGCACGTATGGCACAACCGCGACGCTTCGTGCAGGAGTGAAAGAGGCGAAACGTAGTATCGATGAAGGACACGCCTTACTGGTATTACAAAACTTACAACGGACGGAGGTCGAAGCATGAGTTATTTAACGAAAATCATCGGAACGAAAATAGAAGAGGTTTGCGGCATGCAGCCCATCGATGTCCCCGTGACGAAGCCAATCTCTCTCTTACATGTGATGAGCGAGGGATTCCATATCATTTCAGAGATCAAACGGTCGTCCCCCTCGAAAGGAATGATTCGGGAGACGGTCGACGTCGCTAAACGGGCACGTCAATATGAAAAAGCTGGTGCGACGATGATTTCCGTTTTGACAGACACGACGTACTTTAACGGTTCTTTTGACGACTTGCGACAAGTTGCCGATGTCGTCACCATCCCGGTGCTCTGTAAAGATTTCATCATCGATGAACGACAACTCGACTATGCGAAGCATTACGGGGCGAGTGTGGCACTTCTTATCGTGGCAGCACTCCATCCGACACGTCTTCAGGAGTTGACGCGATACGCTCGCTCCATCGGTCTCGATGTCTTAGTCGAAGTACATGATGATGCGGAGTTACGCATCGCCCTCGAACTGAATGACGTGTTGATCGGCATCAATAACAGAGACTTAAAAACGTTCGAGGTATCCCTCGAAACATCGATTGATTTGATGAAACGCTATCCTGAGGTCACATTCGTCAGCGAGAGCGGGGTCAGTTCGGTCGAGGCGGCTGCACGTTTACAAGAAGCTGGGGCAAGCGCCATTCTCGTCGGGGAAGCACTCATGCGTGAAGAGGACCCGACCCGGTTACTCGAGGAGTTGAAAACATGTTCGTTAAAATCTGTGGACTAAAAACAAAGGAAGCTGTTGAGGCGGCGGTCGAGGCGGGAGCGGATGCAATCGGATTCGTCTTCGCCCCGAGTTCTCGACAAATCGACGTGACGACTGCGAAGAGATTAGCTGCACATATCCCACAATCGGTTCGAATCGTTGGTGTGTTTTTAAGTCCTTCAATGGAAGAGATTGAGGAAACATTGAACGTGGGACTGACGGATTTACAAATTCACCATCGGACGCAGTCAATGGAAGAACTCCGTATCTTCGGGTTACCAATCATCGATGCGTCGACCGAGGAGACGGCAGATGTACGATTGATGGATCATCCGAATCCGGGAAGCGGACAGGTGTTAGACTGGGGCGCAATCGACCGGCCGCAGCGTCCGTTTTGGCTAGCGGGCGGGCTATCCCCTGACAATGTCGGACAAGCAATTCAACTCATCCAACCAGACGGCGTCGACGTCTCGAGCGGTGTCGAGACGGACGGTGTGAAAGATATCGAAAAAATTCGTGCGTTCATTCAACGCGCCAAGGAGGAACTATGATGTATGCACAACCAGTGAACGGGAAGTTTGGACAATATGGTGGGAAGTACATTCCAGAGACGCTCATGCAGGCGGTCGAAGAATTAGAGGTCGCTTATGAAGAGGCGAAGCAAGATCCTGAGTTTCAAGAACGATGCTCTTCCTTATTACGTGAATACGTGGGACGTGAGACGCCACTTTATTATGCGTCGAACCTAAGTCGTCGCCTCGGGACGAATGTCTATTTGAAACGTGAAGACTTGAACCATACCGGTGCCCATAAGATCAACAATACGATCGGGCAGGCGCTCCTGGCGAAACGGATGGGGAAACAGAAAGTCGTTGCGGAGACAGGCGCGGGACAACACGGTGTCGCGACGGCAACAGTATGCGCACTACTCGATTTAGAATGTACCATCTTCATGGGTGAGGTCGACGTCGAGCGACAAGCGTTGAACGTGTTTCGGATGGAACTTCTTGGGGCGAAAGTCGTCCCTGTCAAATCAGGAAGTCGCACCTTAAAGGATGCCGTCAATGAAGCGCTCCGTTACTGGGTCAAACATGTCGACGATATGCACTATGTGATGGGTTCCGTTCTCGGACCGCATCCGTTTCCGCAGATGGTACGTGATTTCCAAAGCGTGATCGGGACAGAGACACGTCGACAAATCCTTGAACAGACGGGACGCCTTCCGGATGCCGTCGTCGCTTGTGTCGGCGGAGGGAGCAACGCCATGGGGATGTTCTATCCGTTTTTAAACGATGAGTCGGTCGCACTCTACGGTGTCGAAGCGGCAGGAAGTGGCATTGATACGGATAAACACGCAGCAACCCTCACAAAAGGGGAAGTCGGTGTCTTACACGGGTCGCTCATGTATGTCTTGCAAGACGCAGCGGGTCAAATCGAGGAAGCGCACTCCATTTCAGCCGGACTCGATTATCCAGGGGTAGGACCAGAGCACAGTTTCTTGAAAGACATTGAGCGGGTGCGCTATGCGGCCGTCACGGATGACGAGGCACTCGATGCTTGTCTCGCCCTCAGCCGACAAGAAGGAATCATTCCTGCCTTAGAGTCTTCACACGCCCTTGCTTACGCAGAGACGCTCGCGAAGACGATGGGAGAAAACGATACACTGGTGATTTGTTTATCAGGACGCGGAGACAAAGACGTCCATACAATCCGAGAGAAGGTGGCGACACGATGAAACTAGAGACAGCGATTCGACAGCGAGAAGGAGCGGCGTTCGTTCCGTATATCATGGCCGGTGACGGCGGGATGGACCGGCTCATCCCGACCATCGTAGAACTAGAACGGATGGGTGCGACGGCGATTGAACTCGGAATCCCCTTCTCTGATCCGGTGGCGGATGGACCGATTATTGAAGCGGCAGGGATGCGCGCGCTTGAAGCAGGTGTGACGCTTGAAATGGTATTGAACCATTTAATAGAAAGAAATGATCAATTTAACGTTCCGATCATCTTGATGACCTACTTGAATCCAGTGTTTCGGTTCGGGGTCCAACCGTTCTTTGATCGGGCGAACGAATGTGGGGTGAGCGGGGTCATTATTCCTGACCTTCCGTTTGAGGAGAGTCTCCAGTTATTCGCAGATATTAATCGGCATGACGTCGCCGTCATTCCGCTCGTCACGTTGACGAGCAGTGAGGCGCGGACAACGTCCATCTTAGAAAAAGCAGAAGGATTCGTGTATGCGGTCACGCTCAAAGGAACGACCGGGAAAGCGGATGTATTCCCGGACGAGCTTCTCGCCTACTTAACGCGATTGACAGAGCGGTCACGTGTTCCTGTCTTAGCAGGATTCGGAGTCCATCGTCCGGAGCAAGTGCAGACGTTAGGACAGGCGTGTGACGGTGTCGTCGTCGGGAGCTTCATCGTCGAGGCACTTCATGAAGGACGGACAGAAGATGTTGAGACGTTGATTCAATCAGCAAAACACTTGCACGTATAAGAAAACCGGCGCTTCAAATGAGGCGCCGGTTATTCGTTTACTCATAATTCCACTCGGTCTAGCCCATCTTCACCAAATGTTTGGTCGAGTTGATCATGACGATACATCGAGGCAAGCACGTATAAGAGGTCGCCTTCTTCGATGACTGTCTGACCGTTCGGTGGAATCAAGTACTCGTTTCGGACGATGGCGTTCACGACAGTGTTTGGTGGGAGCGTGATGTCCGCCAATGTCTTTCCAATCATAGAGGAGCTTGATGTGACCACATAAGGTACGAGCTTATGTTGAGACTGTTTGCTTGAGACGAGGGCGATTGTGTATGGGGAACGGATCTTATCCGGACCGAGCAACCCTAACTTCTCGGCAAGTGGCGTCAACGTCGTCCCTTGGATCAGGGCGCTCGTCACGACGACGAAAAAGACGGCATTGAATAACAGTTGGCTATTTTCGGTACCGGCAATAAGCGGGAATGTCGCAAGGACAATCGGTACGGCGCCTTTTAGACCAGCCCATGAGATGAACAACTTTTCTTTTCTCGTAAATGCCATGCCTAGTGTCGATAAATAGACGGCGATCGGACGTGCCAGGAACATGAGGACGAATGAGATGAGTAGTCCTTTCCAAATCAAGTCCGGTTCGATGAGTTGACGAGGGAAGACAAGCAATCCAAGGATGACGAACATGATGATTTGCATGATCCACGCAAGTGCTTCTGAGAATTGGACGATTGTCACTTCATGCGCCGTGTCCGCATTTCCGACAATCATGGCGGCGATATAGACGGCGAGTAATCCGCTTCCCAATAAGTAAGCTGTGACACCATAAGTGAGGAACGCCATGGAAATCATAAGGACGGCATGTAATCCGCTCGAATCAAGTCTCAAATAATTCAACATGAGACGAGACAGTTGTCCAAGGATGAAGCCGATCAATGCCCCGACGACGATTTGAAGGACGAACATCCATACCCCATCCCAAATGGTCGTATCCGGCTTCATCATAAAGTCGAGGGCGAGAATCGTCAAAAACATCGCCATCGGGTCGTTCGTGCCGGACTCGGCTTCGAGAGTCGCACCGACTTTCGGTGAGATGTTCTTTCCTTTAAATGCGGCAAAGACGGCCGCTGCATCGGTCGAACCGATAATCGCACCGAACAAGAAAGATTCAATCCAATCGAAACCAAATACGAAACGAACGGCCACGGCGACTACTGTTGTAGTAATCAATACCCCAAGCGTCGCCAGCGAGGCAGAAGGGGCGAGGACGCTCCGGATTGATGACCATTTCGTTTGAAGACCCCCTTCAAACAAAATGACAATCAAGGCAGCGACTCCGATCAGCTGCGCTAAATTCGAGTCGTCAAAGAAGATGAGACCAGTAATGTCACTTCCCATGATCATGCCGATTCCCATAAATAAAATCAAGGCGGGCAAGCCGAATCGAGTCGAGATTCGTGTCGCCATGACACCGGCTACGAGAAGTAGACCGAAGAGTAAAATGAGTACATCAGTACTTATAACAGGTACGGGCAAACACAACACTTCCTTTCTGAAACAATATTCTTAAGTTCATTATACCATGAAATCGTCTGATATTTCAGAATTGAGGATTAGGAGAACTGTACACATTGGAATTATCGGTTATGAATGTGGTAGAGTAAACACACCATAGAAGGAGGAATGATGATGTCTAAAATTCACGTCATTCATGAAAACGAAGAATGGACGAACCACCTTGTCTACCGTTTAGAAGAATTGAACTTGCCGTATGAATTGTGGCACTTGGACCAAGGGACGATTGATCTCGAAGCAATGCCCCCGGAAGGTGTCTTTTATAATCGGATGAGTGCCTCCTCGCACACACGTGGGCATCGGTACGCACCAGAATTGACGGAAGGCGTCCTCGCTTGGTTAGAGGCAAACGACCGGACCGTGTTCAACGGCACACGTGCCATCCGCCTCGAAGTGAGTAAAGTCAATCAATACACGGCGCTTCGACGTGAAGGGATTCGCGTGCCGAAGACGATTGCGGCAGTCGGTAAGGCGCAAATCATCGAAGCGGCTGAGCGGTTAGGTTTGACACCATTCATCACGAAACATAACCGTGCAGGGAAAGGACTCGGGGTCCAATTATTCCATACGATCGAAGGACTCAAAGAATATGTATATGGTCCCTCGTTCGAGGACTCGGTTGACGGCATCACGCTCATTCAACAGTATATCGAATCCCCAGAACCGTATATTACCCGCTGCGAATTCATCGGTGGGAAGTTCTTTTATGCGGTCCGTGTCGACACGTCGGAAGGATTCGAGCTCTGTCCGGCAGATGCCTGCTCGATTGAAGACCAGTTCTGTCCGGTCGGGGAGACGCCACCGGCGAAGTTTGAAATCGTCGAAGGATTCGATGACCCGATCATTCCAAAGCTCGAACAGTTCTTGAAAGCGAATGCGATCGATATTGCGGGGATTGAGATCATTCGAGACCGAGACGGCAATGTCTACGCCTATGACGTCAATACGAACACGAACTACAATTCCGATGCTGAAGCGAAAGCGGGACGCTACGGAATGCTTGAATTGGCTACTTTCTTAGGCGACGCACTTCACGTCACTACGACAAAATAAGGGTCAGGCGCTCGCCTGACCCTTTTGCTGTGTATGTTTGAGTTGCTCTTCAAATCGATGTTGGACTAATTCTGCTGTCGGTGCCATTCGTTCGATGAACGAATCTAAACGTTCCGCAGTGTCACGATCGGTTTCTTTAAACACGCGCATCGTTGTTCACCTCGTTAATTAAGATTACTTGCTTACATCATCCTTAATTCCCGAGGTGTTATACGCGTAAACCTTTTACACGCTAAAGAATGTGCTCAAATTTTCTTTCGGTAAGATGTTCCCAACGTAGAAGTCGCCGAACTCACCGTATTTCGCACTCACTTCATCAAAACGCATCTCGTAAACGATTTTCTTGAACTGAAGTGAATCTTCAGCGAAGAGTGTGACGCCCCATTCCCATGCGTCGAATCCAGTCGACCCACCGATGAACTGCTGAATCTTACCAGCGTAACTACGGCCGATCATGCTGTGGCGATACATGAGGTCCTTACGTTCATCCATCGACAACATGTACCAGTTGTCACCGTCGCGACGAGCCTTGCTCATCGGATAGAAACAGATGTGTGCGGCCTTTGGAAGTGTCGGATAGAGGCGTGAACGGATATGAGGGTTTTGATACGGGTCCCCGTCTCCAGATCCGCGATACATCCCGAGCTCGATGACCGACACGTATGAATACGACGGAATCATATAGTCGTATAGCGCTGTTTTGCGGAATGCGCGCTCGACGTCTTCAAGTTCGTTGAATGTTGGACGAAGAACCATCAAGACGAGGTCCGCCTTCTGGCCGAGAATCGAGTAGAAGGCGTGGCTTCCTTCACCTTTTGCTTCCACTTCTTCAAGTGAGGCGAGGAACGCAGTGAACTCCTCAATCATCTGTTCACGCTTTTCAGCATCGACGAGTTTCAAACGAGCCCAATCAATCGTGCGGAAATCATGAAGTGTATACCATCCGTCTAATGTGGCGGCGGCATGTTGTGTATCTGTTGTAGGTACTGGACGTTCTGACATAAAAAAATCTCCTTTCGGGACTTGGCTTCGCCGTCTATTTTACCATACACGCTTCACTGACTGGCAACTTTGAGGCACTGTGAGGGTTATCACGATTCATGACGGGTAAAGAACAGAGGACAGAAACATGAAAACGGCTACAAAAATGGCTGTATCAGTCGATTTGTCGAAACTGTTCTATTCATATAATGATTGATTCTAAGCGATTTATGGCGAAATGGGCAGAATAGTTTATTTTGAAAAGGGTACTGTGTATAATTGAAATCGCGTAAAGACACAAGTCAACGGCAAAACCATTAGCAGTCATGCTGTAAATTGAGAAAAGGGGTTCATTCGTTATGAAATTATTTGAAACGTTGAAGCAAAAAGTTAGCCCGGTTCGTCCGACCATCGTCTTCCCGGAAGGTATCGATGAGCGTGTTCTTGGAGCCGCTGTTCGATTGAAAGCAGACGGTATGGTAGAACCGATCGTCGTCGGTGCGAAAGCAGATCTCGAAGCGGTTGCGGCGAAACACGGTTTCGACATCTCAGGTTTGACACAATATGACCCAGCGACATACGAAGACATCGACGTTCTCGTCGAATCATTCGTCGAGCGTCGTAAAGGAAAAGCAACGGCTGAACAAGCGCGCGAACTCCTTACGTCAGACGTGAACTACTTCGGAACAATGCTCGTTCACACAGGCAAAGCAGAAGGTCTTGTCTCAGGCGCGATGCACGCGACGGCTGATACGGTACGTCCGGCACTACAAATCATCAAAATGCAACCAGGCATCAAAAAGACGTCAGGTGTGTTCATCATGGTACGTGACGACGAGCAATATGTTTTCTCGGACTGTGCAATCAACATTGCACCAGACGCAGCGGACTTAGCAGAGAACGCGTTCTTGTCGGCAGCGACAGCGAAGACGTTCGGCATCGACCCACAAGTCGCACTTCTTAGCTTCTCGACGAAAGGTTCTGCGAAGTCACCTGAAACAGAGAAGGTTGTGGAAGCGACACGCCTTGCGAAAGAAAAATCACCGAACCTTCCAATCGACGGAGAACTTCAATTCGATGCGGCATTCGTCCCTAGTGTAGCGGCGAAGAAAGCACCGGGTTCTGACGTTGCTGGTAAGGCGAACGTATTCGTCTTCCCAAGTCTTGAAGCAGGGAACATTGGCTACAAGATGGTTCAACGTTTCGGTGGATTCGAAGCGATCGGTCCAATCCTTCAAGGTCTCAACAAACCAGTGAACGACTTATCACGCGGTTGTAACGAAGAGGACGTCTACAAATTGACGCTCATCACAGCAGCACAAGCAATCGACGAGCGCAACGAAGCGTAAGTCCGGAGCATCCTTCTTAGAGAAGGGTGCTTTTTTTGATGGTCCGTTATAAACTATTCAAGAAAGGAGTGTTGAAATGGACGAACTAGATGAGAGCGTTTTGTTACCTGAAGGACATCGTTACGCCATGTTTGGCGGTGGGGATGACTACCCAATTAAGACGTATTATGAAGGCGTATTTGAAACGGTCTTCATCGCGTTTCATCCATTCCTTGCTCCAATAGATCACTCCGCCGCGGTGGAATGTTATGCCGCTCTGGACAAAAACGAGGTCGAACAGCAATTTCGGGCCGTTACATGGGAAGAGATGAGGCGAAGACTAGGTTTTCGTGACGTGAGCAGTATCGACCATGCGCTCCGAACGATGATTAGGGCGCTAAAACCACATGCCGAAGATCGAGCAGGGGCGAATCGAATCATCGAATATTGCGAACGTGAGAATGTGCTCCCACCAGGTGAAGGGGAACTATCGGATCTACAAAAGAATCAAGTGTTGCGTGTACTTTTGGAAATGGGAGAAGGCTGGATCTGGACCGGAGACGAATTCTGTACGGAACGGCATCTCATCCATCTCAGTGAGACGCTAGCCGCTGATACGTGGGGCATGCAACATCGGACGTTTTTCGGTTATCAACACGAATGGCTCATCGTCCCACCTTGGGATAGCCATTTCACGTTG
Source organism: Exiguobacterium sp. N5 (assembly GCF_025842465.1). GTDB lineage: Bacteria > Bacillota > Bacilli > Exiguobacteriales > Exiguobacteriaceae > Exiguobacterium > Exiguobacterium profundum. The sequence continues at coordinate 1,929,135 of NZ_JAPAEP010000001.1, read as the reverse complement.
TTTTGTGGCAATCGCGCGTTGATCGAACAGGTCGTCGAACGATGCGAGCTCGAAGGGTTCTATTGTGATGCTGAGACGACCATCAACTGGAGTTTGTCGGAGCATAAGCTGAGGTAAACTAAAAGAGAAATCCATGATTGAAAGGGGAACTATGTATGCAAAGTATTCATGCGACAGAATTAAGAGAAAAATTAGAGAACGGGGAGTCTCTCCATATCATCGATGTGCGCGAACAAGATGAATATGAGGCAGGGCATATCCCGAACGTACCACTCTATCCATTATCGGAATTCCCACAAGTGACAGAAAAGTTGGCACAAGACAATGTCTATCACGTGATCTGTCGTTCAGGTGGACGGAGTCAGACGGCGTGTGATTACTTAGAGTCGCAAGGCTACAAAGTCGTCAATGTCGACGGCGGAATGCTCGCTTGGGACGGCGACATCGAGGCGTGATGCTAGAGAATCCTTGGGTCGTTGTACCCCTTCTTATCGCGCTCTACCTCACGGTCTATGCGGTGATGAAGCGATTTGACTGGGAGAAGTGGCGACTCGTCTGGGCAGTGTGGGTGATGCTCATCATCATCCTATTGACGATTGAACTCGTGACAAGTCTATAAAAAATGCGGAACCTTCTTTAACAGAGGTTCCGCATTTTTTATGCGTCTTGACGCTTATCGAATGTGATCGATGCGATGGCATCGTGTTGGTGAATCGACTCTTCGTTACGGCATTCGACGAAGAAGTTCACGACTTGTTTCATCTCGTACAAGTCAGCCGCAATCAAGCGGACCATGTCCTCGACGAAACGTGGATTTTCGTATGCGATTTCAGTCGCACGTTTCTCATCCGGACGCTTGAGGACAGGATGAAGTGGTGCTGAGGCGTTCGACTCCGCTGCATCGAGAAGGGCGGCACGCCAGTCGAATCCGTCCATTGACGTTTCATCAAGACCTGCTTCGATCGTGATGTATCCACGTTGGTTATGGGCACTGTATTCACTGATTTCTTTTGAACATGGGCAAAGCGTCGTGACGTTGATGACGAGACCGACTGTCACGTTTGCGACGCCCGTTTCAAGGTTGTACGTCACACGGTGCATGACATCGGCGTTCATCAAACCGCTAAGACCTGTCGCAGGTGCTTTACGCGTGAAGAACCACGGGTAACGGATTGTCAATTGACCTTCCGTTTGTTCCATCCGCTCGGCAAGCTCCTGTGCGAATTCGATTAACGAGCGGTTCGATACTGTCCATCCTTGTTGATGGTACGCGTCTAGCTGCTCTGTCAAACGAGACATGTTGATCCCTTTACGGTCTTGTACGAGCGATGTCGTCAATTCGAATGTAGCGACCGTTGACTGAATCCCATCTGGCGTCTCGATGTTCACAGGATGCTTCACGTTTGAGATGCCGACACTGTCGAGGGCAAATAAGAAGTTTTTCGGTGTATTTTGTAAATCGACCATTTGTTCTTTCTCGGTCGGCTTTGTTCCTTTAATCGGTGGGACCGACCCGAACAATTTATGTCGTTCTGCTTTAGTAGGTAAAGCGACATGGCTTGTAGACATAATCGGATTCTCCTTTTTTCGAGCGGTTTAAAGCACCACTCGTTCTTGTTAGGATTTTATCACGAAATGATGGCTGAACGGGTATGATTTTGCTCTCATAACATGTTTTCAATATGCAATCGCAAAAAAATCTTTCAGATATTGAAGAAAGAGGATTGATTTACTTTGTGAACGGGAATAAAATGGTCCTGTGAACTTAAAAAATAGATCACTATTAAATATGAAGGAATTGAAAGAAAAAAGGAGATGTTTTTATGGATTGGCAGTTAGTCCTGCAGTATGCCTGGATCGTCGTCGTACTCGTCGGTTTGGAAGGCTTGTTATCTGCAGACAACGCGCTCGTCTTGGCCGTCATGGTCAAGCACTTGCCGCGCACAGAGCAGAAGAAGGCATTGTTCTACGGACTCTTAGGAGCGTTCGTATTCCGATTTATCGCATTGTTCTTGATCTCGTTCTTGATCAACGTATGGCAAGTACAGGCACTCGGTGCGCTCTACTTAATCGGGATGAGTGCGCGACACCTGTATATGACCTATAAGGCGAGAAAGATGGAGCCGAAACAGGAGTTGGCGGCTGAAGCCAAGGAAGAAACGGCTGTCACAGAAAAACCGGTATCGAAGAAAGAGTTTTGGCTCACTGTTGCGAAAGTTGAGTTTGCGGACATCGCCTTTGCGGTCGACTCAATCTTGGCAGCGGTCGCGCTTGCGGTCAGCTTGCCACCACTCGGTCTCGGTGAGATTGGTGGGATTGACTCGGGTCAGTTCTTCGTTGTCTTGACGGGTGGCCTCATCGGGGTCGTCTTGATGCGATTTGCGGCTCGTATTTTCGTGAAGTTGCTCCATCAACGCCCATCTCTTGAAACGGCTGCTTTCATCATCGTCGGTTGGGTCGGGGTCAAATTGACGGTGCTCGTACTTGAACACCCAGGATTCAAAGAATTGATTGCCGGGACACCGTTCGCATTCATGGGACTCCCAGACGGGTTCGTCCACTCGACAGCTTGGACGATTTTCTTCTGGTCGGTCATGGTCGGGATTGCGACATGGGGCTGGTTCTCATCGAAACCGACGGCGGTTAAACATTAAAAAATGGTCTCTCGTTTTTAAGCGAGAGACCTTTTCTTATGCCTGCACATTTTCTTTTTCGTAAATCGGCACCCAGCCCTCAGTCGTCACGAAAATACGAATGGCGACGACTTGACGGTCCTCTTGCAACGTGAAGTAATGACGTGTGTTGACCGGCACGGAGATGAGATCACCTGGATTGAGTTCGATATTGAAGTATCCGCGTTCTGCATCGTCAATCGCAAAGATGCCGTGACCACTGACGATGAAACGAACCTCGTCATCTGTATGATGATGCTCTTTTTGGAAGTTGACGAGCAGTTCATCTAAATTCGGTGTCGCATCGGATAGCGAGATGACGTCAGCCGTCTTGTAGCCACGTCGTGCTGATACATCTTGAATCTCGTCACGGAACGTCGCCAAGATAGTTTCTTTGTCTTCGTCTGTCAGTTGGTAATTTTCCTGAAGAGAAGCCGGTAACTTTGCGATGTCCCATGCTTCGTAAAGGATGTCTCGTGATTCTAAAAAGGCACGTACCTCTTGTTGGTCGCTGACGCGTTCTTCTGTTTGTTGGAAATAAATCGTTGCCATGTTGAATTCCTCCTTATGAATGGACGCCTAAGGCGCGTAATTTTAATGAATAGCTGAACAAAAATTCATATGCTTCTAAATAACGTTTTGCCGCAGCTGGCGTCTCGCCCCAAACGGTGATTCCGTGGTTCCGAATGAGGACGGCACCTGCATCGCTTGTGACATGTGGGGCAAATGCACGGGCGAGCGTCGGAATATCCGCATGGTTTTCGATGATCGGGATTTGGACGCTTGCCGTTTCCTCCCAATAGCCGAGTGCCTTGATGATTTCTTGACCTGTGAACGTCACGTGACCTTTTGCTGCATACAGTTCCGAGATGACGTTATTGTCGACCGTATGCACGTGAAGCGAACAGGTTGCGTTCGTGTTGTTAAAAATTTCGACGTGTAGCAACGTCTCCGCGGACGGTTTGCCTGTTTGCTCTCCAATCAATTGACCGGTCGCATCGACGAGAACGAAGTCTTCATTGGTGCGCTTTCGTTTATCACGACCGCTTGCCGTCACAAGGAATGTCAATGGGTCATCTGATACGCGGATCGCCAGGTTCCCGCTCGTTCCGGGGAACCAGTCTCGTGCGGCGAGCTCGTCTTTAATGTCGGCAAGTTCGACCCATCGTTCTTGTACGGTCATACGTTCACTCCTTTCATGTGAGCTGAAATGTCATAGAATGTCTCGAACGGAACATGTCGAATTCCTTCCGCCTCACATAGCGAAATCAATTGCCCCCGTGCATACACGACGTCGGCACGTTTGGCGATTTCAAAGTCGGTGACGGAGTCCCCGATGACAATCAACGTGTCGGTAGGTGAGACAATCTGTCGGGCAATCGTCGGCTTGCAGCATCCACAATCGTTCGAACAATGGACATCGCATGTATGAGGCCAGGTGACGTGTGCCGTCTCTCCAGAGAAATCAACATGATTGCAGTAGATGTGTTCCGGTTCGACGTAACCTTCTAGAATCGGATGGACGAAAAAGTCCATTCCGCCACTGACGACATCAAATCGAAAGCCGCATGACTGTGTCTCCTGTAAAAACTCGATAAACCCTGGTCGAAACGTTATGGTCGACTGAAGAAATTCACGGTACTTCAATTCCTGTTCACTCGGGAGCAAGCTGAACATCTGACCGACGCCTTCGCGAATGGAGAGCGTTTGGTTCAACACACTATCTTTAAGTTCGACCCATTCAGGTGGGGCGAAGCGTCGCATCAATGCGATGATGTTATCTTCTTCCGTGATGGTCCCGTCGAAATCACAGATGACGTGCGTACTCATCGTGCACCCCACGCATCTAAAGCAGTCGATAACGCATCGGTCTCGCTCGTCTTACCAATTGCTTGATCGATCGCTTGGCGGAACGCTCTCGCTCCGTCAGCCGCACCGTCTGGATGTCCGTGAATCCCACCACCCGCATTGATGACGACATCTGATCCGAAGTCACGAATCAAATCTGGTACGAGTCCAGGATGGATACCGGCAGACGGGACCGTCAGAATCGGTTTCGTCCAATGAGGTTCTGTCGCGTACGTCTGAATCTGTTGTGCCTCGTCTTTCGGTGTCGACAGTGAACCGTATGGCGACGGGAAGAGTGTCAAGTCTGCCCCGGCCAAGCGAATCAGTTTCCCGAAGAGTAGGGAATGACGAACCGATCCGGTCAACGCTCCGGCAAAAGCGGGATGTGCCAAAATCGGGACATGAATCTCAGGATCTTTAGCGAGCTCGCGCAATGCGTCGAGCCCATACGTATATACGTTGAATAAGAGTGCGGTCGCGCCTGCCTCCATCAATCGCTTCGCCTGGTCGAGTAAGGTGAAAACGGGTCCGCTCAACGTGACGGCGTATAGAACGGAGCGACCGGTCGTTTCTTTATGCTCCCGGATGACCGATGCCCCGATCCGTGCCCGTTCGAGCGACGGGGTGAGCGGATTGTCATATAGAATTTCATCGTCTTTGACGAGGTCGATGCCGCCTGCGAACTGGTCCCGGAGTTGTGTCGCCAAAAAATCAAGGTCTCGTCCGATGACGCCTTTGAAGATGCTCATCGCGAGCGGGCGGTCGTGTACACGAAGGATGTCCCGGACCCCTTCAACTCCGAATGCGGCACCCGGAAAGTCCGGTGCGAGTTCCTCTGGAAGCGAGAGGTCGACAAGTTGAACGCCTGGGTCGAGGGAGAGCTTACCGAATGTCGTCGTCAGAATGGACGAAAAGTCCGGTGTCACGTTATGTAGCGGGTAGCGAATCGAGAAGCGACTTGTCGTTTCTTGTTGGGACGTGGCGATGACCTCACCTCGGAACGCTTGCAGTTGATATTGTTCGAGATGGTTCAACTCGGTCCATGTCCCGACGGTCAGCTCATGTGCGATTTTCTCAGCTACACGCTCGACGTGATCGGTATGTTTGATTTCATAAGTAGCGATGATTCCCATAAGTTCCTCCTTTCAGGTCAAACAAAAAATGACCTCATGCCAAGGCAAGAGGTCATTCAAAAAAACAATGAACTCTTATCTCTCAGCGTTAGCTGCAAGAATTAGCACCGTGCCATTTCTGGTCGGTTGCTGCGACATCATCGGGCTTGTCCCTCCGTCTGCTCTTGATAAGAATAGTTGTGAAGTTGTGAAATTTAATTGAATTTTTACATAGAATCGCTCACTCGTCAATTCCTTTTTTTGAGAAAAAAAGTTTAAAAATAATGTTTCTATATATGCGTGTCGAAAATAAGTGGGCGACTGAAAATAGAGGATTGACAACTAGCATGCCTAGTCCGTAATATTCGTCTCAACACGTCAAACACAATTACATTATTTACTCTTATCGCGAGTTGGCAGAGGGAATTGGCCCTAAGACGCCGCAGCAACCGACCATTTGGCACGGTGCTACATCCACCAGACACATGTCTGAAAGATGAGAGGAACAACCAATTTGGGTGTGCCTCTTTCTCGCGGAGAAAGGGGCTTTTTTCATGCATAGATCCAAGAAAGGGGAAAACCATCATGGCTTATGAGGCGTTTACAGAACAGAGTGTCGTCGACCACGTTCGACAGTTAGGGTTACTAGAAGAGGGGATTGCAGAATGCGAGGAGATCGGGGATGGAAATTTAAATCTCGTCTTTCGCATTCGTCAAGGAGAGACGTCATTGATTGTGAAACAAGCGTTACCGTATGCAAAAGTCGTGGGGGAGAGCTGGCCGCTCACGCTTGATCGGTCTTGGATTGAACAGCTGGCTCTTCGTGAATTTTCAAAAGTCGTGCCTCAGTTCGTCCCGAGTGTCCTCGGGAGTGACCGTGAACTCGCCTATACGATTTTAGAAGATTTATCATCGTTCGAAATCGTCCGCACCGGCTTCCTAAAAGGAGAGAGCTACCCGAACTTAGCCCGCCACGTCGGTACGTTCCTCGGGGAAACGTTGTTTGCGACGTCTGACTACGCGAACGGACCACTCGTGAAGAAACAAATCGAAAAAGAGTATTACAATCCAGAACTATGCGATATCACGGAGAAACTGATCTTCACCGACCCGTATCGCGACGCAGAATCGAATCAAATCGAGCCAGTCCTTCGTCCGGATGTGGAGCAACTCTGGTCAGACCTCGCTTTGAAAATTGAAGTGACCAAATTGAAGGTTGGGTTCGTGACGAAGCACGAAGCGCTACTGCACGGGGATTTACATACAGGAAGCATTTTTGCGACCCGTCAAGAAACAAAAATCATCGATCCAGAATTTGCGTTTTACGGTCCGTTCGGCTTTGACATTGGTCAAATCATTGCTCATCTGGTGTTCTCAACGTATGCGCATCCGTTGAAACGATTCGAACGCTTCACCGAAGTACTCACCGTCTGGGAGACGTTCGAGAAAACGTTCCGTACCCGCTTTACACAGGCCGCAGAGCCGTTCAACACAGTAGGATTCGTGGACGAACTGTTGCCATCCATTTTGAGTGATGCCATCGGCTACGCAGGCTGCGAATTGATTCGGCGGACTGTCGGTCTAGCTGGAGTCGCCGACTTAGAGACATTACCAGACGACCTTCGCATCGAACGGAAACGCCACGCCTTAGAGCTCGGTACGCGTCTCATCAAACAGCGCCATCAAATTCAATCCATCGATCAATTGATTCCAGTCTTGTCGGAGGTGCGCGTATGAGTGTGCAAAGTATTCATTTCGATGCCGACTCGGAAGTGTTGACGATTTTAGATCAGACGCTGTTGCCGCAAGAAGAGCGCTATGTCGAAGTGTTGACGCTCGAACAAGCCGAGCAGGCAATCAAGTCGCTTCAAGTTCGCGGTGCACCGGCCATCGCTTATTTCGGGGCGTTTGTCCTTGCGAAAGAAGCGTCACGTCTGCAAGACAATCCATATTTTCATCTCCAATTGAATCAAGTCGGTCAACGGTTGATTGCGACAAGACCGACCGCGGTCAACTTACAGCATGTCATCGAATCACTCCTTCGATTGAATGTGGGGGAGGACTTTGAACAGATTGCAAAAGCAATCAAGCAGCGTGCGATTGAAATCTTTGAACAAGACGTGGCTACGTATCGCACGATTGGGGAACATGCGCTCACCGTGTTACCCGCTGGTGGCAACGTATTGACGATTTGTAACGCCGGTGCCATCGCGACGTCACGATACGGTACCGCGCTCGCGCCGTTCTATGTCGGGAAAGAGCGTGGCATCCCGTTTCGGGTGTTCGCGTCCGAAACGCGACCGCTGCTTCAAGGAGCACGACTGACGGTATGGGAGCTCGACCGGGCAGATATCGATGTCACACTGATTACAGATAACATGGCGGCCTGGACCATCCAGACGAAACAAATCGATGCTATCATCGTCGGGGCGGACCGCATCACCCGTACCGGTCATACAGCGAATAAAATCGGAACACTTCAGCTTGCGATTTTGGCGAAGCATTACGGCATCCCATTCTATGTGGCTGCTCCGCATTCGACATTCGATTTAGAGGCAGATGACACGATTCAAATCGAAGAACGGGACGCGCATGAAGTGACCCATATCGGGGGACATCCGACGGCACTCGTCGGCATCACCGTCTTCAATCCGGCGTTTGATGTGACACCACCCGAACTGATTACCGGTCTAATTACAGAGACAGGTGTGCTCGAACCGACTGAGTCGGTCATTGTAGAACATGTAGGAGGAAACACATATGTCTAAAAAAATCATCTTCTTCCTGTTGACCGTCATCCTGGCACTTGCCGGATGCACGAACGAACAGGCTCAACCGAAAACGACTACGACAACAAGTAAAACGGAAGCGAAAACCGTCAACGTCTCAAATGAGACGCTTCCGAAAAATCTAGAAGTCGCCCTCGTTATGCAGATGTCGATCGGGACGTTCTCTTCGCAGTATATCGAAGGGGTGACCGAGCAAGTCGAAGCGTTCGGTGGCAACGTGAAAGTGTATAATGCCGAAAATGATTTGTCGAAAATGGCGAGTTATGTCGATACGGCGACGACGCAAGGAGTCGATGTGATCTTGATTGACCACGGACGTGCCGATGCCTTGAAAGAACCGGTTCAACGGGCGCTCGACAAAGGCATCAAAGTCGTTGCATTCGATAACGATTTGACGAACAAAGGCGTGACGGTCATCGACCAAGATGATTATTCACTAGCATGGCGCTCGCTAAAAGCACTCGCGGAAGATTTGGACGGGGAAGGGAACATCGTCACGATTTGGGTCGGTGGATTCACCCCGATGGAACGTCGACATACGATTTATGATGCGTTCTTAAAACGCTATCCCGGCATCCAGGAAGTCGCAAAGTTCGGTTCGGCGACGAACAACACGGCGCTCGATACGCAAAGCCAGATGGAGGCGATTTTGAAGAAGTACCCGGAAGGCGAAATTGATGCGGTGTTTGCGATGTGGGATGAGTTCGCAAAAGGGGCGAGCCGTGCCATCAAACAGGCAGGACGTGACGAGATTGCCGTCTATGGAATTGATTTGAGTGACGAAGATTTACAACTCATGCAAGAAGAGGGAAGTCCGTGGAAAGTGACAGCTGCCACAGATCCAGCCGAAATCGGTCGCATTCAAGTCCGTTACGCTTATCAAAAAGTAGTCGGGGAAGAGACGCCTTCCATTCATTCGGTCGACCCATATCTAGTGGACCGTGATGTCTTGCCGAATGAGCCTGTCACGATGGATGACCTTGGACAGTACGTGCCAGGTTGGGGCGAATCGAATGCGGCATGGTCGGATTGGATGAAGGAGACAGACTGATGATTCGCTTGGAACGAATCACGAAACAGTATGGTGACGTCACGGTACTCGATCAACTATCCTTCAGTTTAAAGCCGGGAGACATTCATGGTCTCCTCGGTCTGAACGGGGCCGGTAAGAGTACGCTCATCAAACTGCTAAACGGAACGGCTGAACCGACGTCCGGCGAGTTGTCCATTGATGGAAAATCAATCCGCCTCACACCAGCGGAAGCGATTCGTCATGGCATCATCACGGTGTCACAAGAAGTCGATGATGCGCTCTATTTGGACTTGCCTGTATATGAGAACGTCCTTCCATGGCAGACAGTGAAACGGATTCGTCCGCAACGTTTGAAACAGCGAGCGAAACGTGTGTTGTCCCGAGTCGGTTTAGAGGTCGATCCAACGCGTCCAGCCGGTCACTTCCCGCTAAGCGTGAAACAGCGCCTTCTCATCGCTCGGGCACTCGAGAGCGATGCTAAGTATTTGCTCCTCGACGAACCGACCGCTGCCTTATCTGAAACGGATGCCGACGCCTTACTTGAATTATTACAAACGCTGGCGGCAGAAGGGGTAGGCATCGTGTTGGTCACGCATCGTTCAAACGAGCTCACACGGGTCACGTCGACCTCTACGTTTCTTCGAGACGGACGTGTCGTGTACGATGGACCGTACCAATCGCTCTCCTCGGAAGCGGTGCAGACATTTTTAAGTGGGACAACATTTGATGCGGCGTTAGAAAAGGCGGTGCCGGAAGACAAGATTTGTTTGTCCGCGCAGTTGACCCTTCCGGCGTTCCAATCCGAGATTTCGATTGAAGCGTATCGCGGAGAAGTGCTCGGGCTTGGAGGATTGACGGGGAGTGGGAAGACGGAACTGATGGAAGCATTGTTCGGTCTTGCTGGGATTCGTCAATCCATCACAATCGATGGGGAAGAACACGTGATCAAAGAACCGGCAGATGCCGTACGTGAAGGGTTTGCACTCGTTCCAGAGGAGAGACGTCGTCATGGATTATTTCTAGACGAGACGATTGAGCGGAACGTGATTGCTGTCGCAGGAAAGGCAACTCGCGTTTCGGACGTATTGGCATCGCTTCGCGTCCGTTATGCGAACGTGAAACAACCGGTTCGTGAGCTGAGTGGTGGAAATCAACAGAAGGTCGTCTTTAGCAAATGGTTACTCGAAGACCGAAACATTTATCTGCTCGACGAACCGACAAAAGGAATCGATATCGCAGCGAAACAAGACGTGTATGAACGCGTCATTGCACTCGCGAAACAAGGGAAGACCGTATTGTTCACGTCAAGTGAGCGACATGAACTCGAACGGGTCGCCAATCGGATTGTTTGGCTCGACCGTGGACAAATTGTAGAGAAAGGAGGCGTGTAAGATGGCACAATTGGTGGTCAAGGAACGAAAACGAATCAGCGGTCATATCGGTCAGTATGGGACGTTACTCGCAATCCTTGGTTTGATTGCGGTCTTTACCGTGACGAACGATCAATTTCTGACGTATGCAAATTTTAGTGACATCATCAAATCGGTTTCAATCGTGTCGTTACTTGCCCTTGGCGTCACATTCTCGCTCATCGTAGGAGGATTTGACTTATCAGTCGGATCGACGGCGAGTCTTGCGACAATCGGGGCGGCAGCAAGCCTCGTCCTTCATCGGCAAGAACTACTCGTCGCTCTGCTGATCCCACTTGCACTCGGGATTCTCGTCGGGCTGTTAAATGCGCTCGTCACAATCAAGTTTCGGTTGCCGGATTTACTAGCGACACTCGCCATCATGTACGTCATTAACGGGATTCAATTGACGTATACGAAAGGATTCTCGATTTATGACAACATGCCGATTGAAGGGGGGACGGCGCCAGGACGTTTCATCCCGTCGTTTCTATTCATCGGTCAAGGGACAATCGGTCCGATTCCGTTCGTCGCCTTACTCATGCTGGTATTCTTTATCGGAGCGCATCTGTTCTTGACTTATACGCGGACTGGGCGTGAGTTTTATTACGTCGGATCGAACGCCGAAGCGGCCCGTCGTTCTGGGATTGCCGTGAATCGCATTAAACTTTATGCCTACGTGCTCAGTGGGTTGTTTGCGGCCATCGGTGGGATCATTCTTGCATCTCGGATTGGGACTGGTCAGGTCTCGGCTGGGGCACCCCTCTTGATGGATGCCGTCGCGGCTGCTTACATTGGTTATGCTGTCTTCGGAACAGGGCGTCCGAACGTCATCGGAACATTGATTGGAGCTATTTTGATTGGGATTCTTCTAAACGGACTGACGATGTGGGATGTCCCGTATTATGCGCAAGACATCGTCAAAGGGACGATTCTCATCGGAGCGCTCGGTCTCTCATATATTCAAAAGAAGCAGCGGACATAACGAAACCCCGGACATCAGTTGTTCGGGGTTTTACTGTGTTCACGTGTCATTGAAAGAAACGGATACACTCCACCGTTCGTCTCCTGCATGAACGTGTCTTGTGGGAGGAAACCGAGTGATTCATATAAACGGATCGCTCGCTTGTTGAACGTGGCGACGGCAAGGCGTATGGTGTGAGTCCCATATGTCGCATCAATCCAATTTAAAATCGATGTTAGAAATCGATATCCATTGCCGTTGCCCGTCAAATCAGGGCGCATGCCAAGACCGATGGTAACAGTTCCTGGTGATTCGAATTGTAACGTGACAAAGCCGATCATCTCATTCGTTTCAAGGACGGCGAACGTCGTGTCGCCCCGTTCATCTGCATCTAAAAATAAGACGAGGTCTTCCTCGTCGGCGTCCATATTGTAAAACGCGTAGTCGCCTTCATAGCGCCACTCAAAGGCGATACGTTCGGCTTGCTCTTGGGTGAGTGGTTGAAACGTATAATTCATTGAAATTCCTCGTCTCTGATGGAAGTGGTCGTGCTACACTCAAATCGTATCATGAAAATAAAGGGAGGGGACAAGATGGCAGTCAAGTTGGATATGATCGGCATCGTCGTGAAGGATATGAAGCGCTCACTCGATTTTTATCGTGCGCTCGGGTTTGAGATTCCGGAAGCGATGAATGGAGAAGCGCATGTGGAAATCGATGAGGGGGGCGTGCGTCTCGCGTTCGATACGGTGGAAGTGGCCGAATCGGTGTACGGGGAATGGAAACAGGCAGAAGGACATCGGATTGAGCTTGCCTTCTTATGTGAAAGTCGAGAGTCGCTGAATACTTTGTATGATTCAGTCCTTGAACAAGGTTATGCGTCACACAAAGCACCGTGGGATGCGTTCTGGGGTCAACGTTACGCCATCCTGTACGATGCGGATGGGAATTTGATTAGTCTGTTCGCCTCATAAAAATAATCCCGGGCCATGTGGCTCGGGATTATTTTTTGTCGTGGCACTCTCCCCATGAACAAAGGGCATTCATGGCGGGTTGCAGTCCGAGGGCGTCTTCGGTCAATGAATATTCGACGTGCAGGTGCTTCTCGGTCGAGTAGTCGACACGGCGAACCATGCCGAGCTGCTCGAGCTCGCGCAATTGGTCGGTCAACACTTTTCGGCTGACGTCCGGAATCGCTCGTTGAATATCAGAAAAACGAAGCGGTCCATCTTGAAGCGTGCAGTACACTTGGGGGCGCCATTTGCCGCCGATAATCTCAAGTGCGCGGTTGACGGGGAACGATGTGGTCATGTTCAAGGAACCTCACTTTCGGGTAGTTACTTCAATGTGCGTACTTTTTTTCTTGCTTCAATGACAGTATCTTATCGTTATCCGCTAAATTGAGCAAACAAAAAGGAGTAGATGAAACATGACATATCCAAGAACGTTTTCACACATCGGTCTTTCTGTACCGAGCGTCGCTGAGGCCGTAAAATTTTATGAGGACGTGATGGGGTGGTATACGATTATGACACCATCAGACGTCGTCGAGGATGATTCGCCAATCGGTGTGATGTGTACCGACGTCTTCGGACCGGGCTGGGGCAAATTCCGAATCGCTCATATGTCAACGGGAGACGGAATCGGGATTGAGTTGTTCGAATTCCCGAACAACGAAACACCAGAAGACAACTTCGAGTTTTGGAAGACAGGGATCTTCCACTACTGTGTACAAGACCCTGACATCGAAGGGCTCGTCGAGAAGATTGTCGCTCACGGCGGGAGACAACGGATGCCGATTCGTGAATACTACCCAGGTGAAAAACCGTACCGCATGGTGTACTGCGAAGATCCATTCGGCAACCTCGTTGAAATTTATTCACACTCATACGAACTCACGTATTCGGAAGGAGCTTACTAAACATGAAAGCATGGCTACTCGATCAACCTGGTCTTGATCATCTGCATATTGGAGAAATCGACCGACCGACACCAGGAGCGGGAGAACTGTTGATTCGTGTCGAAGCGGTCGCCTTGAATCCGGTCGATTATAAAGTCGGATCAAACGGAAACCCGAATTGGTCATATCCACACATTCTCGGTGTCGACCTCGTCGGAGAAGTCGTTGAGGTCGGTTCGAGTATCGCCAACATCATTACGGGTTCGCGTGTGGCTGTTCATACGGATCTTTCGAAATATGGGGGATTCGCCGAGTATACGGTCGTCGATGCCCGGGCGTGTGCGGTCGTTCCGCAAGGTGTAAGCGATGAGGCGGCGGCTTCTATCCTGTGTGCGGGGATGACAGCATATGAAGCGGTCATGCAGAAGCTGAACACGCGAGATAAGGAGACGATTCTCGTACACGCAGGAGCGGGCGGTGTCGGTGGATTTGCGATTCAGCTCGCAAAACGGCTCGGTCTGAAGGTATTCACGACGGCATCTCCTGAGAACGTTGAGTGGGTAGAATCACTCGGGGCGGACGTGGTGATTGATTATAACGTCGAGGACGTGACGGCACGGATCATGGAAGAAACAGATGGACGTGGTGTCGACCTGATTTTGAATACAGTCGGACGAGACGTTGCGACAGCAGACCTAGATCGTCTCGCATTCAGCGGACACCTCGCCTACATCGCCGGGCCACCAGACATGACGAACATGAAAGGCTTCACGTTATCTCCTTCGATTCACGAAGTGGCACTCGGGGCGGCGCATGCGAGCGAGGACGAACATGCGATTCGCAACTTGGCGTATATGGCCGAAGAGATGATGAACTTGCTCGATGCAGGTGAACTGAACGATCTCGTCACAGAAGTGTTGTCGTTCGACCAATTGAAAGAAGGTCTCGAAAAACTACAAACGCGAAAAGTGCGCGGTAAACTCATCGTCCGCATTCGCGACTGAAGAGAGGACTCCCTGTTATACTGACAGGGAGCTTATTTGTCGAGGAGGGGAAAGAATGGAGCGATTGGCAGACACGTATCGTCAGACGAACGTTCAATTGAGCGGTCACGGCAAACGGGAAGCCGGGGTATTGAAACGCGCATTTGAGCATGTGCGTGAAGATGAGCCGAGTGATCAGTATGGACAGGGGAAAACGATTCGACAGTTCGAAGAGAAGATGGCACAGGTTCTTGGGAAAGAGTCGGCAGTATTCTTTCCAAGCGGTACGATGGCACAGCAGATTGCGCTACGCATTTGGTGTGATGAGACAGGGAAGAAAAAGGTCGCATATCACCCGCTGTGCCACCTTGAAATTCATGAGCAGGATGGTTTAAAAGAGTTGCATCACATCGAACCGATTTTAGTGGGGGACGAAAACCGATTGATGACGCTCGAAGAGATTCAAGCGTTACCGGACATCGCGTGTCTGTTGCTCGAACTGCCACAACGAGAAATCGGTGGGGAATTGCCGACGTTCGAGGAACTTGTGGCAATTCATGAACACTGTCGTGAGAAAGGGATTCATCTACATCTGGATGGTGCACGACTGTTCGAATCGCTTCCGTATTATGAAAAAGAGGCTTCTGAGATTTGTGCGCTCTTTGATAGCGTATATGTCTCGTTTTATAAAGGAATCGGTGGCATTGCCGGTGCCATCCTTGCTGGACCGAAGGCATTTTGTGACACGTCGAAAGTATGGAAGCGACGCTACGGTGGTGACTTGATCAGCTTATATCCATACATCCTGTCCGCGGATTATTATTATGAGCTACGAAAAGACAAGATGGCCGAGTATCGAAACGAGGCCGTCCGCTTGGCAGCGCGCTTCAATGAACTCGATGGCGTGTGGACGACTCCACGCATCCCGGTCACGAATATGTTCCATCTTCATTTTCAATGGGAGAAGGAAGAGCTTGGTGAGAAAATTGCGCGCATCCAAGAAGAAACAGGAGTAGGCATTACGGGGTATCTTGTTGAAAAAGATGGGTACTGTTCCACAGAAATCAGTATCGGGGATATTTATGGCGAGATGACTCTCAATCAACTCGATGATCTTTTCAAACAATTCTATACAAGATAAGTGAGGAAACTTAGAGGAACATTGAACTGAACCCTGTTTTACGGACAGTTTAGTAAAAAGTGTCTCGAATTCTATGCGGCGATCAGATGGCCCCGATATTGTTCCGAGGTCATCTTTTTAGATTCCATTGCTTGCTTTCGCTGTTGTAATAGTTGACATGGTCTTTCAGGTTTTCAAAGAAGGACTCGATTGGCGCTTTGTCCCAAGGCGTGATATGGGCTGGGCCAATCCCAGCCCGCGAACCCGTGAGTGATAGGCGGGATGGGTGTAGTGGAACCCTTGGTCCGAATGAATCACCAAACTTATAAGTGGGCAAAACGTGAAGGATCGGCGTATTGGAAGGATGAAGAGAATAAAATAGCCTTAAGATTAACATTTAACTATTTCAAAAAAATGTTATAGGTAGATTTTTTATAATCCATCATTTTATACTTTTTGTAATAATATAATGATGGAGGTATTTGGATGTTAAAAAAAGGAACTTTATTTTTAACGATAGCTTTATTAGTAAGTAATCTAAGTTTAGGAATTCCAAACGATGTGTATGCCAATGAAATTCTTCCAAAAAACATTTCAGATGAGACTATTGATGTAGAGGTCACGTTTACTGATTCCGAAATCAAAGCAATATCTCTCGAACGTGAAGAAATCATTACAGATATTACAAAACAAGTACAAACGAATCATACATCACTCGACGAAGTAGTAGCGGAGAGTTTAAAAAAGACTCAACAACACACCTTAATAGAAGGTTTGAATGAAGAACTTGAAATGATTAATATTCCAACTTCGAATGTCACTCTTGACACAAACCTTGATACGGAAACTTATGAAATAAACGATAACTTATCTGTAACTTTTGATGATAATTTTATTATTGTAGATGAATGGAATGAATCAGATGAAATAGAATCCGAAGAAGATGTTGAACCTAACTTCTTCTCGTTCATCCAAAACATATTTTCTAGTCCAGTCCAAGCAGCAGGAACAAGCAAGATTAAAAATGCTTCCAATAGCCGCAGCATCTACGACGCAAGAGCTACTAGTTGGAAATTAGTCACAGCATATATTAGTGCTGAGTTCACTTATAATGGAACTACAGTCACCGCAAGAAGAACTGGGAGCTATATGAAGACTGAAAATGGAGGAGGGGTTCTTATCGACATAGTCGATAAGAAGAGTGAAGTCCAAAAACCAAGCAGTTCGAGAAGAGTCGCATACCAAGAAGGGACAGCAATTATGGGGCTCACTGTTAAAGGACACGGTCTCAGACTCCAAGAACGATATCTACGTGTTAACGTAGAGTGTAATGCAAAAGGAATGATTAAAAAAGATTCTATTTTAAAATAATCTGGAGGCATGACATGAACTTTCTTGATTTTGCAGTATTTTTATTACTCTTTATTTCATTCGCAATCTTTATGATTGTTAAATTATTAAAAAAACCAAAGTAAAATACAAAATTGTAATCTTAAATCAAAATGATATTGATTAACTACTTAATCAATATTATTTTTTCATCGTTAACTAAGATTGACGAATGGTTCTGTTCATATTACTTTGCACTTTAAAAAGCGAAAAATGTGATGAATGGAAAATACTTCTCATCAACTCAATACTGTAACGATTTCAGAAGGTGTATTCTCAATGATAGAGAGTATGCCTTTTAGTTTTAACCATCCAAATAATGAGTTTACTTTTTTCATCAGATTTATTCTTATATTTTCCGAACTTTGCATTCATAAGTACGTGCTCAATCAACGCTAACACTACATGATTTGATTTTCTTTTATTTTGAAGTCCTCGTGAAGTTGAAATCACTATTCTTCAAATAAAAATGCATCAACGAAACAAAGGGTGCGCTGTTTTTTCATGGGACGATGTTCTTCAGACATTTTCCCAGACCAACTGGTCAAACTCTTTTGAATAGTGTATTTGTCGACAGCGTTCCGCACCAACTTACGACTTGACAAGTCTTCTCCTATAACTAGCGCGCGACCACTTGATGCCACGTTTTAATGCGTTCTCGTTCTTTTATTGCCGCGATATCTTTTCGACGTGATGAAGAACCTCATCTTCATTCTTGATAATCCTGAGCATCCCCTATCACTAATTCCGGATACGTCTTCCATTCTTCAGGCATATTTTCTTTGATCGATTGCTTGAGCGTCGTCTCATTAATCCGATAGCAATTCCTAGGTGACTCGAACAGTTCTGGCTAAATCGCGCCTTTTCGTAGCTGGTTGTAAAAGGTCTTCTTATGGCTGGTAAGTTTGTTCTTCGATAAGATTTCAAATGCTATTTCAATCGTATACATGAAGATTCCCCATCTATGTTATATGTCGAAAAATAGCGATCCATCTCAGCTATCTGAGGGAATTGAGAGCGCAATTGAAATGGAAGGATGATTGAAAGAATGAAAGTAGAAGTAGAAAAAACAATCGATTCGCAATATATCCAGCAGCACCTAGCAAACGAGCGGACGTTCCTCGCATGGATTCGTACTGCGATTACCGTAATCGGGATTGGTTTCTTAGTGACGAACTTTCATTATTATCGAAGCGAGAATTTGAGTGGTGCAGAACATCAATTGATCTCAGCAATCGGGATGTCATCGATTTTGTTCGGCATCAGTACAATTCTTGTAGAACCCATTCCTATTTGAAAAAAGTGCATACGATCAACACGCAACAATTCAAATCTGCGAAGATGAGTCTCATTGCTTTGGCAATTGGGATGGTCTTCATCTTTTCACTAATCCTCGTCGTGAGCTACTTCTTGTTTTGAACGCAATCAGGCACCGCCTCCATTACGAGGACGGTGCCTGATTGTGTTACTGCGTTACAATCGCTTCGAGACGATCGAGTTGGGAAGTGAACCCTTCGACAGCGCCCATTTCGACGACTTGTTGGAGAGCCTCTTCATTCGGGAATTCGGAGCGACTAATGAATAACGTGCCTTCCGATGTATCGAGAAATTCATTTGTGATCGTCATGACAGGCAAGTCCGGATTGACGTGTCCGTCCGCATCCGAGAATGCATCCGTATAGACGATTCGGGAGTATGGATCGATGTCGATAAAGGTTGATTTGCCCCATGATTCCATACCATAAAAGTCACCTTGTTCTTTGTCGACACAAGTCATGCAATAATGCCAAATCCCCCCCGGTTTGAAGTCGAAGCTGTATACTTTCGTCTCCCATCCGGACGGTCCCCACCATTTCTCTAAATGTGCAGGTGTCGAGAATGCTTCAAATACAAGTTGGCGTGGTGCCTTGAATAGACGTTCCATAATCAATGTCGTGCCCTCTACATGTGATTTAACCGTACTCATGATCCATTCTCCTCTCGCTGTGACTCCGCTAAAAACGTCTCCAATCGATCGAGTCGCTCTGTTTCCCGAGCCATATAGGTCCGCCAAGCATCTAACGGTTCGAGTGCTTGAGACTTGAGTGCATAACGTCTTCGATTGGCATCAATGGTTACTGTGACGAGACCTGCATCATACAGAATTCGCAAGTGTTTCGATGTCTGCGGTTGACTGATCCCAAGCTGATTTGCCATCATTACGACCGTCCACTCTTGTTTCCGTAACAATTCGATCATCCGCAACCGGTTCGGGTCGGCTAACGCTTGAAACAAAGAAGCCAATCTCTCTTCCATTTTTCGTCACCGTCCTCTTATTTTGAATATTCCCAATTAGGAATATTCCGAAACAGGAATACTCAATATTTAAACAATAAATCAAGTAGCATCTCACCAATCGGTCGTTCTTTTCCTTCATAAGGAAAAGCGTGGATATGGATGGCGGGATTAAAATTCAATTCGATGATACCGTATTCGATTTGCGCATCATCGAGAGAGGGAATCATCATATCGACACCACAGATGGTTGCCCCGACTGACTTAGCGGCATCGACAGCAATACGCTTATAGATGTCAGAAATTTGATCCGTATAGTCGATACTATCTCCGCCGGTACTGATATTAGAGTTTTCGCGTAAGAAGACACGCTCATCGAGAGCGGGAATACTATCGGGGGTCTTGCCTTGAGCACGTAAAAATGAGATGACGACCTCGTCGATTTCGATTTTCTCGAGCGGTGTCTTGTATCCTTTTCCGCGTAACGGGTCTTCATTTTTTGTCGCAACGAGTTGACGGATAGAAGAGGTGCCATCTCCAGTGACGTTCGCCGGGACACGATGGAGGATGCCCGCGACATCATCCCCGATGACGAGGAAGCGATATTCTTTTCCGGGTAAGAATGTCTCAAGTAAAACGACATCATCAAACGTTTTCGCATACTGAAATGCAGACAGTGCTTCCTCATACGTCGCTCCGTCTTTAAAAATGTGAATACCGACTCCGAAGTTTGTAGACTTCGGCTTTAAGACGATGGGTTGTTTTGAAAATGAATGCCATGCCTGAGATAAATCCGATTCCTCTTGAAGTTCTACCCCTTCAGGGACACGAATGCCATGCTCTGCGAGTACAAACTTTGTCACCGTTTTATTCTCCATCATTAAGACGGAAACATAATTGTCTTTTGATGTTTTCGTTGCCTGTTTGACGTATTCTTCGTGTTTGCCGTTTCGAATCCGAATGAACTGGTCAGAACGATCGATGACATCGACACGATAACCACGTTTAATTGCGGATTTCATTAAGATTTGAGTAGACAGTTCCAGGTCGGCATAACCGTGAATGCGAAAACGATTTACATAGGCGTCCTCATAAAAGTGTTCTGCTTGGGCGAGGGACCATGCGTGATAACCTGTCTCGATCATAATCGTCTTTAATCGGGAAGCGTACGTCCTGTCCACGTGATCAATTTTTTCGCGTACAGCGGGAAAGACATCTTCGAAGCCGAGGTCATAGTGTGTGTTGAACGAATCGATGGCGTCGAGAAGTTCTGTCGCGTACGTGTGTAAAGGTATGGCGTAACCATCTCGAGTCAATATGCTTGCGGGAGACATGCCTTCTTTGGCGACACGTTGTTGATTATTGTACGCTTCAGCTTGCCAATCGACATGAGATGTCTCCTCAGTAAAGGTCAAGTACAACAAAAACAGATGAAGGAACCGTAAATCTGAACGAGCAATTCCGGTCTTTTCAAACGGATTCAAATCGATATTGCGAATTTCAATGTAATCGATACCGTGTGCCTCGAGTTGATTTAAGTCGTTACCACCTTTCGATGTTTTCAATCGGATGGGGGAGTAGAGTTCGTTCGGATTGGCAATCTCGCCTTTGGTAATGAACCATCTTACATCATCTATATAACTAGAGAGTGTCGCATAATTTGGATAAAGTGGTTCAACATTCGTATACCCACAGTCGCTATTCCGATAGGACAATGCTTGTTTATTTGAAAAAGTGTCTACATGGAGCGCTTGCATCTGACTGACACATTGTTCTTCATAACTCACATGAACGGCTGGTGTAGCACCGAGCAAATAGACGATGAGCCAACGCATTCGTAAATATTGACGAACTAACTTCAAATATAGGTGATCTTTGAAGTGTCGATATTGTTCAGGGGATCCTTCGTATAATGCGGATAACATCTCATCGGAAAATGAAAAGTTGAAATGGATTCCAGAAATGAGTTGTTTTTTCGCACCATATTTTTGGAGCAGATGCTCACGATAACGGCTAGCCTCTATTCCGGACACACCAAAATCAGCGAGTGGAATCGTACCACCTTCCGGCAAGGCACATGGCATCGATTGTGGCCAAAGGCGTTCATCGCCTATGTTGAGCGCCGTGATGTCGTAAAGCGTTTCTAAGAAATGATGTGCCGCCTCAATCGTCGGAAACGTCGGAGTGACAAGCTCAATTTGACTTTCAGAAAAGTCGGTCGTGATATATGGATGTGTCGCTTTATGACCGAGTGCTTTTGGATGCTTCGTAACAGCTAGTGTGCCTTCTGACGTGACTCGTAACATTTCTCGCTCGATGGCAAATTTTCCACTTGTGATGAGATGGTGGGGTAGTTGATTAAACTGCTTCTGCAAGGGAAATCACTTCCTTTTTCGTTAGTCGGACAAAGAGGGCAGAGACAAGCCCTTTTGTAATACTTGAGATGGTGATACTCCACCAGATAGCATCGATTCCGAGATAAGGCTCAAGAAAAAATGCGAGCGGGATACGGGCCACTGTGAAAATAATCGAGATGGTCGCGGGGATTTTCGGTAATCCGAGTCCTGAGAAGTATCCGTTTCCGATCATTTCAATCGATGAGAAGACGAGCGAAATGCCGATAATTCGCAAGTAGCTCGCCCCAATTTCGATGGTTCGAACGTCATCGACGAATAGACCAATGAGTAAATCTGGGACGAATAAAAAGAACAACATAATGAATCCTGTGTAAACCATCCCGAGTCGGGTCGTTACCCAGTAACCTTCATAAACACGATCTACTTTTCGTGCCCCGAGGTTTTGACCGGTATAGCTAGCCATTGCTCCGTTCAAGCCACCAATCATCATGTAGGCAATCGATTCGATTTGAAGTCCGATGCGCTGTGCCGCAATCGCTTCCGTCCCGTATGAGCCAATCATGCGGGCAAGAAAAATACTGATTACCGTGAACAAAATCCGTTGGGTTGCCATCGGAAAACCAAGACGGATGATTTCTTTATAGTCAGCTCGAGTCGGCTGAACGACTTCATCCCAATTGAATAATGTACGAGCGCGGTGCCAAAACAATCCGAACATCATGACGTTGGCGACAAGTGTTGCAAGAGCAGCCCCGATCACACCGAGTTGGAATGGATAAATGAAAATCGGGGAGAGAATCATATTGAGGATGACACCTGTCGCATTGATTCGCATCGCTGTTGTCGTATTGCCATATGCACTGAATAGACGAGCAAACAGCAAATTAAAGAAAGAAAAGATGAGCATCGGCGCGCTGACGAATAAATATTCATACGCAAGTTGCTCCACAGCGGGGGCACCCATATTCAAAAAGCCGATGAGGGTATGACCGAACACAATTAGTAGTGAGGCGTACGAAAGACCGAGTGTTAGATTCAGACGCCTGCTGGCCCGGACATGACGCTGAACCGAATTGAGGTCACGTCTCCCGACAGCTTGTGATACTTTGATGCCGGCACCAACGACAATCAACGATTGAATCGCCTGTCCGAGCATGATATAAAAACTAGCCGCACCGATACTTGCCACAGCATCACTCCCGAGCGCACCGACCCAAAACATGTCGACGAGACTATACGTAAACTGTAATAACGAGCTACCGACGAGCGGAAGGGCAAGAGCCAGAATGACGCGTTGCACGTTTCCAATCGTCAAATCGACGGTTTTCACAAAGCAAGACTCCTTACATTCTTTATATAACCATTTAGTTATATATAAGCACGGTGTAATAGAATTGGCAATCATGATAGCCGA
Source organism: Exiguobacterium sp. N5 (assembly GCF_025842465.1). Taxonomy (GTDB): domain Bacteria; phylum Bacillota; class Bacilli; order Exiguobacteriales; family Exiguobacteriaceae; genus Exiguobacterium; species Exiguobacterium profundum. The sequence goes on along the minus strand of NZ_JAPAEP010000001.1, from coordinate 1,905,871 downwards.
ATCGATGAAAAATGGACACAAAAAAAGGAATTCGTGATGAATTCCTTAATGTCGATAACCGCGAATCCAAGTCGTCATATAGACGAGTGTCGCGATGATGAGCGTTGAAGCGAGTGCATAGATCGGATAGGCGGGAAGTGTATCTTCAAACAACGGATAGAACATAAACGACCCCATAAAAATAGGAACGGAGATGCCGAACGAGATGTATGCCGCTTTTGTCGCTTTCACTGTGATGATTTGTTCACGCTCATCGACTTCACTAAATTCAGTCATGCGGACAGACCATTGAGTGAAGCTCAACTGCTTGTTCGGCCGGGAGTTAAACGAATAGACTGTCCAAACAATGCCAAAAACAACGAGTAAAAGTAGTGGAAGCAGATTGAATTCAATTAAGAATCGGTCAGACTCGCTGACGGTCTTCGACACATCGGATAAAAATGAGCTGAATAGAAATGCCATCAGGACATACAGGATGATGCTGGAAATAGACTGAACGACAACGTGTTTCATTTTCTTTCCTCCTCGATTGTGAATATAGATTCGACCGGTTCCTCGAACACCCGTGCGATGTGCATCGCCAGCATGAGTGACGGTGTGTAGCTGCCTTTCTCGAGCGAGATGATCGTCTGTCTCGTCACACCGACCTTTTCGGCCAGGTCGCCTTGGGTTAACTGGTGCCGGGCACGCAGTTCTTTCACGCGGTTGACTAATGGCATCGTGCCACCTCATTTCTAGTTTCTACCACTAGTGTAAAACAAACTTTACATAATGTAAAGAGGACTTTACTCATTTGGGGATGATACAATAACGATATAGTCGAAAGGGGAGATGAGGGATGAAGGTGATTAGTGGACAACATCACGTGTCAGCGATGACCGGGGATGCTAAGAAGAACTTGCGATTCTACACGGAAATACTAGGGATGCGGCTCGTCAAAAAGACGGTTAACCAGGATGACCCATCGATGTATCACTTGTTCTATGCAGACGAGATGGGTACGCCTGGAACCGATTTGACGTTCTTTGAGTTACCGTTTCTCGGACAGACGTATCGAGGGTCAAGCAGTATTTCCCGGACAGCATTCAGGGTGCCGGATGGAGCGCTCGCGTACTGGCAGGAGCGTTTTGACGCGTTCGATGTATCTTACGGAGAAATCGAGTCGGTTTTAGGAAGGGCGACCCTTTCGTTCGAAGATCATGAGGGTCAACGTCTCTGTCTTGTAGAAGGAGGGAGCGGGACACCTTGGAGCAAAGGTCCAGTGCCAACGGACCTCGGCATCTTCGGTCTCGGATTCAGTGAGTGGACGGTACGGCGGATTGACAAGACGGCACGGGTGCTGACAGAAGTGCTTGGCTATCGATATGTAACGACATTTGAACGGGATGGACATGACGTGCGTGTCTTTGAGACGGGCGAGGGTGGTGTGGCAACAGAGATTCATCTCGTCGATCGGCCGGATTTGCCATCGGAACGACCAGGGCGAGGGAGTGTGCATCATGTGGCGATTCGAGTGGAAGAAACAGACGATATGACGAAGTGGATCGAGAAGCTTGACGCACACGGAATCAGCCACTCTGGTCTTATTGACCGTTACTATTTTCAGTCGATTTACTTCCGCGAACCGAGCGGAATCTTAGTGGAACTGGCAACAGATGAACCGGGATTTGCGATGGATGAATCGCTTGAGAGACTCGGAGAGCGATTAGCCTTGCCTCCGTTTCTTGAGTCAAAGCGAGCAGAAATCGAATCAAAACTAAAGTCTTTGTAAGCGGAAAACCCGACGGACCATTTCAGTCCGTCGGGTTTTGTACGCCTAATAACATGGCGAGTTCGTTCGTTCGGTTGACGACGAGATCCGCAATCGTGTAACGATCGAGTACATGAAGAAACGCCAACATGGCTTCATTCAAAACACCTCGTAAATCACAGGCAGGTGCGATGACGCATCGGCCTTCCCCGAAGCATTCCACGAGTTCGAACGGTTCCATCGTCCGAACGACTTCCCCTACATTGATGTCATCCATCGGTCGTGCGAGTCGAAAGCCGCCGCCTCGACCACGCACCGATTCCAAATAACCATGTTTCCCAAGCTCATATACGACCTTCATGACATGGTTTTTGGAGATGTTATATTGGTCTGCCACTTCTTGAATCGTGACGAGCCGATGTGAAAACGTAGCGCTATACATCAACGTTCGCAGTGCGTAGTCACATGTTTGCGTGAGTCTCATCCATCATCACCTCTCGTTTCATTGTACAAGACAATCCAAAAAAGTGCGATTCGAACAAATGTGAAAGGGTGATGGCGAAAATAAGTCAGAAACGTGAAATCTACTTTAAACAAGTATTTAATATATTGCTTTAAAGTGACTTGACTCACATAATGAACGTGTACAAAACAAAAGGGGGAAATTCACATGTTAGATCAACAAACGATTGAGATTGTAAAGGCGACGGCACCAGTTTTGAAAGAAAATGGTGTGACGATCACGAAGCATTTTTATCAACGAATGTTTGAACAAAATCCAGAAGTTCGTCACTTCTTCAACCATACGAACCAAAAGCGAGGACGTCAGCCGGAAGCACTCGCGAACGCGGTCTATGCGGCTGCGCTTCATATCGACCGACTCGAAGCGATTCTTCCTGCCATCCAACCAGCACTTCATAAACATAAAAGTTTGAACATCCGCCCGGAGCATTATCCGATCGTTGGTGAGAACTTGCTTGCGGCGATTCAAGACGTACTCGGTGAAGCTGCAACACCTGACATCATCGATGCATGGGCAAAAGCTTACGGTGTGATTGCCGATGTCTTCATCTCACTCGAGAAAAAAATGTATGATGACGCGCCATGGGTCGGATTCAAACCGTTCGTCATCGAAGAAATCATAGTAGATACACCTGAAGTGAAACGATTCCGTCTCGTCGCGAAAGATGGAGTTATTGGCACAGCCATCCCAGGACAATATGTCTCGGTTCAAGCGCGCATTGCAGGAGAGGACATCCTACATCACCGTCAATATAGTGTCATCGAGACGACAGAAGACGGCTACTGGATTGCGCCGAAAGCGGAGGGACTCGTCTCAAACTGGCTCCATGAACAGACGATCGGAACAGAAGTCCCGATGAGCGCACCAGCAGGAGAATTCATCCTTGAAACGTCTGAACGTCCGCTCACACTCATCGCGGGAGGAATCGGGATTACGCCCCTCTTCAACATGGCGAAGACGGCACTCGAACAAGGACGTCCTGTCACGTTATTGCACGCGGTTCGGAGTATGGACCTTCGTCCACTCGGAGACGAACTCGATGAACTCGTGAAGGAAGGGCTTCATCTGCTCACACATGCAGATGACGTATCGGGTTGCATGAATAAGTCACACCTTGAGGAACTTGATGTGGAAGGGCATGATGTTTATACGTGCGGACCGAATGCGATGATGGAAACGGTCGTTCGCGCTATTCCACAGGCACGATATGAATTTTTCGGACCGTCTGGAGTTCTTGCGACCAACTAAAAAAGACGACTGGAAAAAGTCGTCTTGATGCACAATATAGGTTATTCCGTAAGTTTACTTGAATGTATGACTTGTTTGTTGGCATCCAATGTTTCAAGTGACCACGAACCATCTGACGGTTGTGTTGTTTCAATGACATATGTCATGGTGTAGCTTTCAATTTCGGGATCGTTTACAAGAAAATCTTTTGAGACATCGTCACCGTTTAACCGTAAATAGACGACATCTTCCGGTCGCTCTTTAAGGTGAACACCGATGTACTCCATGTCTTCAACTCGAAGGATAACGAAATCAAAAGGCTGATTCGGCTCTGTTTGTTTCGTGACAGACCCTAAGTTCCCTGTTTCAACATCAATCTCAGCTAGACCGATGACGGAGCGGTCTTCATTTGTGTAAAAAGAGAGAACGGACTGTTCCATATTATGAATTTCAAACGTATACCAATTGTTCGTCGTCATATAACGATTCATTTCTTTTTCGGCATTTTCGTATGAGTCACCAGCCTGAATGTTAGTGTAGGTGTAAAGTCCGACACCGACTGCGATGGCTACGATGATGAGACCGGAAACGATTGTGAGTAAGATGATTCGCTTCGACATGATTGTTCCTCCTGACTTTTATAAATACGAACACCCCATGCTTCGCAAATGCGTGCATGGGGTGTTTGATTAGTACGTCAAGCTCGCGGCGACGATGATCCCGACGACGAGTGATGCGGCGAACAAGCTGAAACCGATGGCCATGTTGCCATTCTCGACTTCTTTTTCTAAATTCACGCCTGGTGTAAGGATGTATTCAAACGTCCAGAACGCCAATACTTGGGCGGCGATACCGACGAGTCCCCAGATGAACGCATCGAGCAAGTTGACGCTGTTCGCCCAGACTGTATAAATGACGATGGCGAGTCCTAGTGCTTTCCCCCAAAGTTTCAACGCGACAGCCATGTTGCCTTCTTTGATTAACTTGCGTTCCGAATATTTGGTCGTTAGTGCGAAGATGATGAGTCCCGCGAGAATGAGACCGAATCCTGTCCCGAGGTGGGCCAGGAAGCTTAAGATTGAATCGAGTGTGATGAATGTCATGAGTTCGTCTCCTTTTGTATAGGTGTGCCAACGGCTAAGTAATAAGATTGGTTGTTCGTGATCATGCTGCCGGCGCGGACACCGAGTGCGGATGGGTGTCCGTTCAAGCAAAAACATCCGACCATGTAATGTGTCTCTATACGACCTTTGACGGTTGTCGTCATCCGTGTCGGGAGTTCGATGAACTGTTGGTACACGGCCGTTTCTTCCGCATACGTCTGTAATGTTTCGCGATGAAACGGTTGACCATCTTTCGTATACAAGATGACGGAGTCCCCTTCACGTCCGAATGCCGGCTTTTTGACATAGTCCGATTCACCGAGAAACGGTGTGTCTTCTAAGTAAGTCGGTAAAAAATATGTTCCGATGATGTCGCGCTCGGCTTGATCGAATAGTGTCTCGGTCTCATACAATTCCCAAATCAGCGCCTGTACGCCTTTCGATTGCATGAGAAACGCAGAGAGGGGATTGAGCAGTGACACGTATTTTTGTTGATCGAGTTCAAGTAACCGAATGCCAATCAAGTCTCCGTCTGGAGCCCGGTCGTCCACAAGGTGCTCAATCGGATATGTTTGGCGATATAAGATGTCAATTCGCTCACCCGATGGTGTGTAGACGCCGTCTTCGTCGACGAGTAAAGTGTGCAACGGTACGAATTCAGACGGTACGTCGAGCGTTTCTTGTAAAAATCGTGCCGTCCACTTGTCTTCGATGTTATCATCATGTGCCGTAAAAACGATTTTCGGTGTGCCTTCTCGTTTGAGTCGATTCCACGCGGCGACGATCGCTTTCCGCAGCTCAATTTTCAGTTGGGGGGTGGCTTCCCTGTTCGGGTCGAGTAGACCAAACTCGGAAGCGACCACGCCGTTCACATCAAACAGCTCCTTAATGAAGGTCGGCGTATCTGCATTGAACTCCATCAACTTGAGTTGATCATCTTTCATGATCCAGTCGTAACGACCGATGATCGTCTCCTGCGGTATCGTCTTCTCCCGTAAGAACGGCAGACTCGCATCAGGGTAACCAAGCAGTCGGAGCGTTTCGTCAGGTAGGGTGCGTAATAATTGATTCGTCTTCCGAAAAATCGAGTCAACCGCCTCGGTTGCCTCTCGGATAGAGGCAACCTGCGAGGCGGTCATCTCAAAACAATCATATAAGGCATATTCTTCATCGTTTAAATCGGGCCAAAAATAAGGGATTTGACTGTAAAGTTCGTCACGCGTCATCCGCCGAATCCACCTTTAGAGCCACTGCCGAGTCCAGATTTTGACGATCCTGAATTTGAGCCGTTCGATACGGCACCGGTCGCACCACCGTTGGCTTTGTACGTCTTATACGACGAAGAGCTCTTCAACGCATTTTTTGAGCGGAACAGGCTACCGAGTAAGAAGTAGCTACCATAGTGCGGAGAGCGGTCGTCGTCACAATAATACGACTCGGTCTCGTCATCCCAGTCCCAATCGTCACATTCGTATCCGGTCGGTTCTTCCGGGAGTGCCGCCTCTTCATATTCATCCCCACCGCACGCGGCAAGGGAAGTGGTCAATACTGCAACGGATAGTCCGCTTAAAATTTTCTTGCTTGTCTTCATGTTGATTCCTCCAATTCATAACCAGTCGGTGTGACGTAGATAACATACACACCACGATCTTCATCTGTTTCTGCTGAATCGCGCTCATATTCTTTACCGGCGACATACAAGTATTGGCTTCCGAGCATGGCGAGTGCATCAAGGTGGCGGTCGACGTAATAGGCTTCGAGTAATGGGTTGTCAAACCGGTCGTCGAGCGTGCGGATTTCGACTTTGATGTCGCTCGTTTCGTGCTTGTCCATCGGTCCCTCTGTATAGCAATCGACATAAATTAAAAAGTATTGATCGCCTTCAAGGGCAGACGAGCGTTGTTTGTAGGTCATGCCGTCTTTGACGAAAAACTCACATTCACGACGAGCTAGCACTTCGTCTAAGCCGAGAGACGTGTAATGGTATAGTGGTTCGAACGATAATTCATTTTTATAGAGACGATACTCTAAGACGATGGAGTTCATAAGTCAGTCCTTCCTTTTTTCTTCTTATACGGAATCACCATCAAAATGGTTTCGTGAATCTTTTTGTGGTTACGTTTAGTATATAAGAGAGAAGGAGGGGGAAACAGTGCATATCTTATTTCGTGTGTGGAAAGGGTTAGCGAAATTATCATTTTTGAATGTCGTCTTAGCTTCGATTGGCATCATTATCTTAGGAACCGTGCTCGGTTATGTTTTAGAACCAGAGACATTCGGATCACTGTTTGATTCGTTCTGGTGGACGATGACGACATTGACGACCGTCGGATACGGGGACTTTTATCCGTCCTCCGTGGCAGGGCGATGGCTCGGGATATTCTTATTCCTATTCGGGATTGGGATTATCGGGGCGTTGATTGGAAAATTGGTTGAAATCGGTGCGACGTTTCAACGGCTAAAACGGGAGGGAAGACTAGTGTATCGTGGAGAAGGACATTATGTGTATATCGGGTGGTCCCCGAAGACGAAGAAAGCAATCGATGAAGTGCTTAACTACGAACCGAAAGCAGAGATCGTATTGATTGATCAGTTAGTTGAGGAACCGTACGTGCACGATCAAGTTCACTTCGTATCAGGCGATGCTTCGGATGAAGCGGTATTGCTGCAAGCAAACGTCTTGAAGGCGCGACGCGTCGCGATTTTTGCGGATGCCCGTATCACGGAGACGTTACTCGCCGATGGGAAGTCGTTATTAATCGCGTCAGCGGTCGAGGCACTCTCTTCTGAGTATCAGGTGGACTTGCACACGGTCGTCGAAGTGTGTGAAGAAAGAAATATCTCGAAATTTAAACACGTCCGCGTCGACGATTTTATTTTAGCGAACGACTCGGTCTCCCTCTTGATGGCAAAAGCGACGTTACAACCTGGAACGACAGCAATTTTCCGTCAGTTGTTGAGCAAACAGTCAGGTGGGAACATTCAAGCGTTGAAACCAAAAGTCGAGTGGCAGAATGTTCGACAAGCAAATACAGCGTTACTTAAATCAGGGGTGACACTCATCGCGGTCAATGACCGCTTGGATGTGGCGACGATGCTCGATTTGCCGCTTCAGGAAACAGACATGTTATATGTCGTCTGTCATGACGATGTATTTGAACGATTATCGTAAGGAGTGAAACCATGCATAACGGAACGTTTATCCGAAAGATGACACGTATGCAAAACGTGCAACGGTGGGATGAATATGCCCCCCATTATCATGATAACGCAGCGAGTCATAGCTTTCGTGTCGCGGTCTTTAGCTTGATCGCGGCTTATGTGGAAAAAGAGAACGGACGTGAAGTCGATTTGCTCGATTTACTCGGGAAAGCCATTTTCCACGACATGAATGAAGTCCAGACGGGCCCGATCATGCACCGGACGAAAAAAGAACCGACCTTGATCGGTCACATCGAGCGTATGGAACGAACAGCGAGTCTCGGTCTTGTCGAGCTGCTGTCGCAATCATTACGTCCTCACTTTCATCGTTTCGTGGTGGAAGCGGAAGATGATTCGTTCGAAGGTCGAATCGTGGACGGAATTGATTCGTTCGATGCGATGTTGTTCGTGCGACGAGAAGTCGCGCACGGCTCTCCGCACTTTGATGACAAGCTAGAAGAGATGAAAGCCGCACTCCGACATCATCCGATTGATTCGGTCCGCTGGCTGTTCGACCAGGTCGAGGCAGAAACGGATGTGTTGCGATTCATCGAGAACGTCATGCGGATGGATAGTGTCCGTCGCTGGAAAGGTCGCTTTAACACGATTGACGACAACGATGCGATTCATGGTTTCCGGGCTGCCGCGCTCGGTATGTTCAGTGGGCTCTTAGAGCGTGAGAAGTACGACGTCGATGTCGATGTCGCCGAACTCGTGGCTCGTCTTCTCTGTCACGATTTAGTTGAAGGGGTGACCGGAGACGTACTCGGTCCAGTCAAACATTCGACGCAAGAGACGGGGGCTGCGTTTGAGGCATACGAGCGAGCAGAAAGTGAACGTCTGCTTGGACTGTTGCCTGAGTATATGCAACCGGCGTTCCGTCGATATATGGCTGACTCGAAAGACGATACGTATGAGGGAATGCTCGTCGACATGATGGACAAGCTTGATGCGCTCATCAAGATGAACATGGAGCGGAAGATGAACGGGGCCGAGTATGAGGTCACGTATCGCGAGCAGCTCCGTAAAGTCCAGATGCGATATGAGAATCCAAGCATGATTTTCTTCCTGGCGTATATCTTGCATGATTTAGACTATGTCACTAGTTAAAACCGTTTATCTTGAAGTCGCATACCTAAAAGGGTGCGGCTTTTTTTATATCATTTATTGACATATATCATTTAACGATATATATTGAGTATAAGAAATATATCATTCAATGATATAGGAGGTGGAAAGATGCCGCGAACGGACTCATTAGAGTTAGGGGAACTGACGGATAGTATGTTTTATATCCTATTGGCGCTCACGACGCCGCGTCATGGCTATTTAGTCATGCAATTTGTCGAAGAGACCACGCGAGGGCGAATGCAAATTGGTCCGGCTTCGATGTATACGATTATCAAAAAGTTGTTGAACGCCGAACTGATTGAACCGATGGATGGGGACGGAAAGAAAAAGAACTATCGAATCACGAATAAAGGCCGCTCGATTTTAACGGATGATGTGAAGAGACGACAGGCGATGGTCGAAGATGCCTGTGCCATTTTGGATATGGAGGGATCAAGATGAGACAAAAGTATATGTCGAGCTGGGGATTGGCGTTTGCTGAAGAGCGTGAGATGCGGAAACTAGAACGAATGGCGGCCAAGGGATGGCATTTGAAGAAGTTTGCCCCGCTAGGATACACGCTCGTTGAAGGGGAACCGGAAGACGTTCAGTATAGTTTGGACTATCGTACTCGTCCAGACGAAGACTACTTTGACCTGTTTGCGTCGAGCGGGTGGGAACATGTCACATCAACCGGGGATGAGATTCATATTTTCAAAGGAGATCGAGATGCCAAGCCGATTTACTCGGATGTCGAAACAACAGAGGAAAAATATCATGATATGGAGCGTCAGATGGGAAGAGCTGCGCTCATCCTAGGTATTTTATGGATTGCACTCTTTTCGTTGTTTCAGTTTGATTGGCCAACCGTTGTCGAGACAATATTGATTGGGATTCAACTACTCGTGACAATCGGTCTCGTGTTTACAGGACTTCCGTACATCGGCTACCGTTTCAAACGCAAACGAATTAGCCGGGAAGGATGACTAGGCGGATGGCACAAGCCATCCGTCTTTGTTTCGTTCGACTGAACTATTCGAATGAGAAATAGTTAGGGAGAGAGAACTGTTTTTTAGTGTCTATCTATGCAACAAATTAAAAATCATTCACAATAATTAATGCAAGCGCTTTCATTAACTATTTGAGGAGGAATGAAGGATGTTGAAGAAACGACAAGGGATTGCTGTCCTAGCTGGAGTGACATCGATTGCACTGCTTTCGGGGCAACCGGTCGCACAAGCAGCGACCCCACAGAACGGTACGATGATGCAATACTTTGAATGGTATGTTCCAAACGATGGCCAACACTGGAACCGACTCTCGAACGATTCGCAGCACTTAAAAGATATCGGGATCTCGACCGTTTGGATCCCACCAGCGTATAAAGGGACATCACAAAATGATGTTGGATACGGGGCGTATGATCTGTATGACCTTGGAGAATTTAATCAAAAAGGAACGACTCGGACAAAGTATGGAACAAAAGCGCAGCTACAGTCGGCCATCTCCAACTTACGCGGGAAAGGGATTGGCGTATATGGGGATGTCGTCATGAACCATAAAGGCGGAGCGGATTATACCGAATCTGTTCAAGCTGTCGAGGTCAATCCTTCTAACCGGAATCAAGAGACGTCTGGGGAATATGCCATTTCTGCCTGGACTGGATTCAATTTTGCTGGACGGAACAATACATACTCGCCGTTCAAGTGGCGTTGGTATCATTTTGATGGGACCGACTGGGATCAATCACGAAGTCTGAGCCGAATCTACAAATTCAAGAGTACGGGTAAAGCATGGGATAGTGAAGTGTCGGGTGAGAACGGGAACTATGACTACTTGATGTACGCCGATGTCGATTTTGAGCATCCGGAAGTACGTCAGGAGATGAAAAACTGGGGGAAATGGTACGCGGATTCGCTTGGATTGGACGGCTTCCGACTGGATGCGGTGAAGCATATCAATCATTCATACTTAAAGGAATGGGTGACGAGTGTTCGTCAGGCAACCGGAAAAGAGATGTTCACTGTTGCGGAGTATTGGAAGAATGACTTAGGGGCCATCAATGATTACTTGGCCAAGACGGGCTACACTCATTCCGTATTCGATGTACCACTCCATTACAATTTCCAAGCGGCAGGGAATGGTGGCGGTTACTATGACATGCGGAACATTTTAAAAGGTACGGTCGTCGAGCAGCACCCAACACTCGCTGTGACGATTGTCGACAATCATGATTCGCAACCAGGACAGTCACTTGAGTCAACAGTCGCGAATTGGTTCAAACCGCTTGCCTACGCGACCATCATGACACGTGGTCAAGGGTATCCAGCACTATTCTACGGAGATTATTATGGAACGAAAGGGGCGACGAACCGTGAAATACCGAATATGTCAGCGTCGCTTCAACCCATTTTGAAAGCGCGTAAAGATTTCGCCTACGGCACACAACATGATTACATCAATCACCAAGACGTCATCGGATGGACACGTGAAGGAGTGACGGACCGTGCGAAGTCTGGTCTTGCAACGATTTTATCGGACGGACCAGGCGGATCGAAATGGATGTATGTCGGAAAACAGAATGCAGGGGAAGTGTGGAAAGACATGACAGGAAATAACGGACGTCTCGTGACGATCAATGCGGACGGTTGGGGCGAGTTCTTCGTCAACGGTGGCTCGGTTTCCATCTATACGCAACAATGAATCAGTTAGACTTGTCTCTAAAGATAGGGGCGAGTCTTTTTTCTGAATTTTCACCACATAAGTTTTATACGTGATATAATGACCTAGTGTTAATTCTTGATAGGGAATACTTCCGATCCATGAATTCACATTGAACAACGTTGGTTGTTGGTTTTATCTATATTTTTGCGTTGTGACGCTGTTGAATTCAAGGAGGTTGTTATGAGTAAAGAAAAGATTGCCCAATTAAGAAAGCACGTCTCGCCGTTTGAAAAGTCCGATATTCGGATCAGTGTGCGGCAGATGATCAATACGATTTTACCGTTTCTCGTATCGTGGTTTTTAGCGTACCAACTACTAAGTGTCTCGATTTTCCTGACATTGCCGTTCACGTTGATTGCAGCAGGATTTGTCGTGCGGATGTTCATCATCTTCCATGACTGCACACACGGTTCATTCTTTAAAAATAAGAAGGCGAACGCGATTGTCGGAACCATTACAGGGGTCTTGACGTTATTTCCATACGAGAAGTGGAAACGAGAGCATGCGATTCATCATGCATCGAGTGGGAATTTGGATAAACGGGGTGTCGGCGACATCTGGGTCATGACGATTGAGGAGTATATCGAAGCGTCAAAATGGACTCGTCTAAAGTATCGCCTATATCGTCATCCGCTCGTTATGTTCGGTCTCGGACCACTTTGGCTTATTCTCGTCACGAGTCGTTTCAACCGAAAGGACGCGCGGAAAAAAGAACGACAAAATACGTATCTCATCAATATTTCTCTCGTCGTCCTATATAGCGTGCTCATCTATCTGATCGGTTGGCAAGCGTTCTTGATTGTACAAGGAACGACGATGTTCATCGCCGGTGTGCTCGGAATTTGGTTGTTCTATGTTCAGCATACGTTCGAAGATTCCTATTTTGAAGATGAGCAGGAATGGGATTATGTAAAGGCGGCCATCGAAGGAAGCTCGTATTACGAGTTGCCGAAAGTGCTTCAATGGGTGACGGGTAATATCGGATTCCATCATGTCCACCATCTGAGTCCACGCGTGCCGAACTACCATCTAGAAAAAGCACATACGTCGACACCGCCGTTACAACGGGCGACGACAATCGGACTGTTTTCAAGTTTGAAATCGTTACGCTACAAATTGTATGATGCGAACAACAAAACATTCGTCACGTTCCGAGAAGTGCGCCATCTCTTGCGCCGAACAAACACGGCATAAAAAAGATTGTCCCCTGTAAAAAAGGGACAATCTTTTTAGCGTTTCCAGACCCATTCATCACTCTCGTACTTCTTGACGAGCAAATCGATTTCGGCTTGCTGTTCTTTCGTGAAGACAAGCGGTTCGAACGTTAACGAGAACGCGTCCTTGAAACCGGTCTCGAATGCGGCCGCTACTTCGTCAAAGGAAACGAAACGCTTTAACGTGTCGTTCAAGGCGACGGCTTTTTCGCTGAAGCGGGTTTTGGCTTCGTGTTTCTCCGTCTCATCCATCGCGAAACAGTCAAACAACACCTCATCATCGACGGAGAGAGGAATCGAACCATGTTGAAGCACGGCCCCTTGATGGCGCACTTGTGCACTACCCGCGATCTTCTTCCCGTCGACAGCAAGCTCATAGTATGAAGCAGCATCGAAGCAGACGGCCGATTTTGGTTTGCGGAGCGCTTCGCGATCCTCTTCCGTCAATGGTACCGAAAATTCGGCGGGGACGCCGAGTTCGTGATATCCGCGACGAATCCCTTCCGTGAGTAGGCGATAGCTCTCGATGATATTCGTCGGGAGGGCAGGGGTCGATTCAGGCAAGATGACGCTATACGTCAACTCATCCGCATGCAACACGGCACGTCCCCCTGTTAAGCGACGAACGACCGGAATATTGTTCGCTTTGAGGGCGTCCCGGTCCAAGTCACGCGTCGCTCGCTGGAAACGTCCGACGCTGATTGCATGAGGTGCCCATGAATAAAAACGAAGCGTCGGTTTGAGCTCTCCCTTCGCGACCCAATTGGCGATGGCTTCATCAATCGCCATATTTTCGGCCGGGGAAGTCGATTCAGTTCTAAGTAAATGCCACGTCGTACCAGTCATAATCTCTCTTCTTTCTGTTAGTCGATTGGCAACATCGTGTGGCGACGCGCCTTGTGTACTTGCTCATCCGCATGGTATGACGAACGGACGAGTGGACCAGCCTCACAATGTGAGAATCCTTTTGATAGAGCGATCTCTTTCAACTCGGCGAACTCGTCTGGATGGTAGTAACGTTCCACCTCAAGGTGTTTCTTCGTCGGCTGCAAGTATTGACCGAGCGTCAAAATATCGACATTGTGCGCGCGTAGGTCATCCATCGCTTCAATCAATTCCTCTTTCGTCTCCCCAAGTCCGACCATGATCGATGACTTCGTCGGGATATCCGGGTTCAATTCTTTCGAACGCTTCAAGAACTCGAGTGTGCGGTCATATGTTGCTTTCGCACGAACTCTCGGTGTGAGGCGACGGACTGTCTCTAAGTTATGGTTCATGATGTCAGGACCCGCATCAATCAACGTCTGCAAGGCAGAGAAATCACCCATCATGTCTGACGGGAGCACCTCAATCGATGTCTCCGGGTTCATGGCGCGAACCGCGCGAACCGTTTCTGCGAAGACAGTAGCCCCGTAATCGTTCAAGTCGTCACGCGCGACAGCCGTGATGACGACGTGTTTCAAGTTCATAAGTCGAACCGATTCGGCAACACGTTTTGGCTCTTCCCAATCGAGCTCGTTCGGTTTTCCGGTCGTGACGGCACAAAAACGGCAAGCACGTGTACAGATGCTCCCGAGAATCATGAAGGTCGCAGTCCGACGTACCGCCCAACATTCATGGATGTTCGGACATTTTGCTTCCTCACATACCGTATGTAAATTTTTCTCGCGCATCATTTTCTTTAGGCCGGTATACGTGTCGTTCGTGTTTAATTTGATCTTTAACCATTCCGGCTTACGTTTCAGTTCCCCTCTTGCCACAATAATTTCCCCCTTTTTGAAAGTTAACCTGTATCGAATTGAGTTTACCAAAAAACGAATCAAAAACGAACCACAGAAATTATTGGTTTTGCCAATACAGTTCACTGTGTATCAAAACAGAAACATTGTTTCAAAATGGTTACGCTTTCACTTGAACAATTGTTTCTAAAAAGTGGAGTTGCTATACTGTTGTTGACCACCTGAATAAGGACCAAATGTAACTGATGCGATCAGGCATGGGGTGAACGAGCGTTGATGAGGCAACGCTTCTTCCTCCATGCCTTTTCGTTTGGGGGTCAGCCAAATTTGACTAAGGGGAGTGGGAACATGAACAAGGCACTGAATTGGACGGCAACACTCGGATTGACGACGGCATTGCTCGTCTCGTCGGTTCCAGCAGCAGACGCGGTCGTGGCGGAAGGGACGCCGACGATGTCGATTGACCAGCGCGTCAACACGAAGCTAGAGTCGATGACGCTCGAACAAAAAATCGGGCAGATGATCATGCCGGACTTCCGATTATGGAACGGGGCGAACCATACATCTCTTGCACCGGAAGTGGCGCGTGTCATCGATCGTTTCGATCTCGGTGGAGTGATATTGTTTGCGGAGAACGTGAAGGAAACGGAACAGACGACGAAACTCGTTCATGATTTGCAAGAAGTCGTGAAACAAGATGCCAGCAATGATGTCCCGTTATTCGTCACGATCGACCAAGAAGGTGGGATTGTGACACGACTTGGGACGGGAACGAATTTACCGGGGAATATGGCACTCGGGGCCACACGTAACAGTCAATATGCCTATGATGCAGGGAAAATCATCGGTTCTGAATTGAACGCACTCGGGGTAAACGTGAACTTCGGACCGGTACTTGACGTCAACAACAATCCGGGAAATCCGGTCATCGGCGTCCGTTCGTTCTCGAGCGACCCTGAACTAGTCGGGGAACTCGGTTCCGCGATGACACAAGGTATTCAAGACCAAGGTGTTGCAGCAACGGCGAAACATTTCCCAGGTCATGGCGATACGGCCGTCGACTCGCATTATGGGTTACCGGTTGTCGATAAATCACTCGACGAGTTGCGTGGTCTCGAGTTGTTACCGTTCAAACGTGCCATCACAGAAGGAATCGACATGATCATGACGGCGCATATCGGGATGCCACAAATCGAGGACGAGGTCGTCGAATCAGAACGCGGCACGTTCCCACTCCCGGCGACGCTTTCGGATGATGTCATCACGGGAGTGCTTCGTGAGGAACTTGGATATGAAGGAATCGTGGTGACCGACGCACTCAACATGCAAGCCATCGCAGACAATTTTACGGAAGCAGAGGCGGTCATCAAGACGTTCGAAGCAGGGGTCGACATCGCGCTCATGCCGACGATTTTACGCTCGGAAGCAGATGTGATCAAACTCGAAGCAATCTTTGAGGAAGTCATTGCGGCAGTGAAGGATGGACGTTTATCGGAGGCGACCATCGATGAATCAGTGGAACGCATTTTAAAACTGAAAGCAGAGCGTGGAATTTGGGGAGAAACGACGGACTCCACGACGCTCGAGATGAAGCTCGCAGAAGCGAATGCAACGGTAGGAAGCGCTGAGCATAAAGCGAAGGAACGTGAAATCGCGGAGGCGGCCGTCACTCTCGTGAAGAACGAGAAGAAGACGCTTCCATTCAAACCGAAAAAAGGAGACACGGTGCTCGTCTTGTCGCCAGCGAAAGACCAAACGGACAGCATGGTGAAAACAATCAAGTCACTAGAAAAGAATGCAGGGAATATGAAAGACGTGAACGTCATCACGGCCAACTACTCAGCATCAACGCCGCATCTAAATCAAAATCCGGCACTACGGCAACAAGTCGAAGCGGCTGACTATATCATCGTCGGTTCGAACGTGAACAACAGCGCCAAACTGAAGCCGACGTCAGCTGATCATTACGTGCCGGCGGAGGTGTTCCGTTACGCAAACGAGACAGGGAAGAAGTCAGTCTTACTTAGCTTGCGCAACCCATACGACATCGCCGTTCAACCGGATGCCCCCGCACATCTCTTAATCTATGGATTCAAAGGCGACCCGAATGGACCGGATTCGGAGGCGGGCAACTTGAAGTCGGCTGGTCCGAACTTGCCGGCAGGCATTCATGCCATCTTCGGTGAAGTGAAGCCGCAAGGGAAACTGCCGGTAGATGTACCGAAATTTGTGGACGGTGTGTTCCAAGACGAAAATTACGCGCAGTTCGGTGATGGATTTAAAAACTGGAATCGCTAAACGAAAATGAGCTCGCCCGAAAATCGGGAGAGCTCATTTTTTCATGCCTCGAAATAGGCGATGACGAGTAGACCGGGACCGGTGTGGGCACCGATGGCAGACCCGACCAGTGTCTTCGTGATGTGCTTCGGTTCGAGATGTTCGCGGACCATCTTCTCGAAGTGTTCGGCTTTTTCTAGGTCGTCACCATGACCGATGAAGAGGTCTCCGTTCTCGACGATCGACTTCGATTCGACTGTCCGTTCGACCATCCGGCGCATGACCTTTTTATGACCGCGTACCTTTTCGATCGGGACGAGCTTGCCGTCTTCGACCGTCAATAACGGTAAAATCGTCAACAAGTCTCCGATGAAAGCACTCGCCTTCGAGACACGTCCGCCCCGCATCAAATATTCGAGTGATTCGACCGTGAACAAGTGACGGACTTTACCGACGAGCGAAGCGGCATACTCGACCGTTTCTTCATACGTATGGTCTTGACTATACGCTGCGACCGTTTTGACGAACAATGCCTGTCCGACAGAGGCGGTCCGTGTATCGAGAACCGTGAATGTACTGTCTGGATATTCTTCTTTCAACATTTCGCCGACCATGACAGCGGTTTGGTATGTACCGGAGAGTTCTCCGGAGAAAGCGAGATATAAGAACGGGATTTCAGCCTCAAGATGCTGACGGAAACAGTGTTCGATTCGTGACGTCTCGATTTGGAACGTCTTTGGCGTCTTACCCTGACGCATCGCATCGTATACTTCTTTCGGTTGAATCGTTTCGCCGTCTAAAAATTCTTCGTTGTCGATGATGACACCGAGCGGTAAAATCTCAAGACCGTATTCGATGATTTGATCGTGTGTCAAATCGGCTCCGGTGTCTGTGATCAGTTTAAACATTGGATGAATCACTCCTCTGTTAATTGTTGTTCAATGTCGCGTAACGGCTCATTCCGTTTCCACATGCGTTCGAGCTGACTTGCAAACATCGTTTGCTCGTCTGCCGTTAATGTCGCGTTTTGGAGCGAACTGACAGTGGAAAGAACGCGGTAGGCCCGAGTGAGGACGTCTTGTACGGTGAGTGGGATCCCAAGCAAGTCTTCAAGTGAAGCCATCGTTTCCGGTACAATGGTTGGGTACGTGAACTTTGTCTCTTCCCCTTGGGTGGCAAGGTCGTAAAAGTCACGGATGATTTCAGCACGTGCGCTTCCGCTCTGTCTTACGCTCAAGTAAATTTGAACGGCGACACCGCCACGAACGCGTCGTTGCGAAATCCCAGCGAACTTTTTGCCGTCGATCGACAAGTCGAAACTTCCTGGACAGTATGAACCGACGACTTCACCTGGGACGATGTCATTCGTGACGTCTTGGAACATGTGTTGGATGAGCGAGGTCATAGCCTCATAGCCGCTGTCGATTTGAATCCCGTCCTTCTCTGGTAAAATTAAAGAAAGGTTGAGGACGTCATCGTCTAGCACGACGGCTAATCCGCCTGAGTTTCGGACGACGGGACGGAATCTCTGTTCATGCAGGTAGCGAATTCCCTCTTTCAAATGAGGCAGCCGAGCATCCTGGATTCCGAGTACAATCGTATCGGTGTGCACCCATGCCCGCAAGACGGCACCTCGTTCTTGCGTTGACGCACATAACGTATCATCGGTCGCAAACGATTGTTCCGCTTGAAACATCGTGCCAAGACTCGACTGATCGATGATGCGATAGCTCGGTTGTTGTAACAATGGATGGATCATATACATTAATTCCTTTTCACAAAAAATTTTCCTCCTCATTATAGCATGGAGGGAACGATTCGTTTGAAGTCGAATCTAGAACATAACGAAACGTAGGAGGGCATGTCATGTACTCGTCTCGAGGACAACTATCTGGATCGAAAGTATTTAAGGATCCGGTACATCGATATATTTATGTTTACGATCACCTCATTTGGGAGTTGATCAATACGAAAGAATTTCAGCGTTTGCGTCGTATCAAACAACTTGGAACGTCTTTTTTGACATTTCATGGCGCGGAGCACACGCGATTTCATCACTCGCTCGGCGTATATGAAATCGCACGCCAGTTAATCGATCAGTTCCAACAGTATCCGGAATGGGACGACCGCGACCGTGAACTACTGTTGGCAGCAGCGCTCTTGCACGATGTCGGACACGGTCCATTCTCGCACGCGTTCGAGCACGTCTTTTCCGTTCGTCATGAAGTGTGGACGGAGCGCATCATTTTAGGGGAAACCGAAGTAAATAGGGTTTTATCTGAGATGGGTGTCGGGTTTGCCGAAGAAGTGGCCTCCATCATCAATAAGACGCATCCGAATCGCTTGATCGTCAATATGCTCAGCTCACAGCTTGATGTCGACCGGATGGACTATTTGTTACGCGACGCTCACTTTGCGGGTGTCAGTTATGGAAAGTTTGATTTAGAACGCATGTTGCGCGTCTTGCGTCCGGATGAAGACCAAGTCGTGGTCAAGCAGTCTGGGATGCATACGATTGAAGACTATATTATGCGTCGCTATCAAATGTATTGGCAAGTGTACCTTCATCCGGCGACACGGTCGAGCGATCTCCTCTTGAAAGCGATTCTTGAGCGGGCACAGGAGCTCTATGAGAGTGGCTATGAGTTTAACATGACGCCGAAACACTTTTTGCCGATCTTTGAACGCACCGGTATGTCACTCGAACAATATTTGAAATTGGATGAGACGGTCGTCTACTTCTATTTCCAAGAATGGATGGAAGAAGACGACGCGATTCTAGCCGATTTGGCGAGTCGATTCGTGAATCGCCGATTATTAAAATATAAAAACTTCCCGGAAGCGAATCGTGTCCGTTATATGGAGCGCTTGCGACAGACGATGGAGACGATCGGGCTTCCACCAACATACTATCTGCTTGAAGATCAATTGAGTCAATTGCCATACGATTTATATAAAGGACAAGGCAAATACGAGGGGATTTATCTACAGATGAATGACGGGGAGCGAAAAGAGATTTCAGAGGTCTCGATGCTCGTCCAGTCGATTTTGAACTCGAGACAATCGGATGAAAAAATTTATTATCCGGAAGATGTGTTGTTGAATTTAAAAGATTATGCGAATGAAAAATCGTGGATTTTATCGACATTGAAGGACGATTAAACACGCAAAGGGGCGTGACACGATGGAGATTGCGACACTGATTGGTGGAATCGGGATTTTTTTACTCGGGATGACGTTACTGACAGATACGCTCAAAAAATGGGCTGGTACACGATTGCGTCATCGGTTGAATCAATTCACCGACGGCTCTTTATCAGGGGCGACTCTCGGCGCAATGCTGACGACCCTGTTTCAATCTTCTTCGGTGACGACACTGATGACGATTGGGTTTGTGAGCGCGGGGCTTCTCACGTTCACGCAATCGTTACCTCTCGTAATTGGCGCAAACGTAGGCAGCGCGACGACGGGATGGATCATTGCCATCCTCGGCTATAACTTAGACGTGCGCCAGTTGTTTTTGCCGATCATTGGAATCGGGATGGCGTTTCGTCTATCCAGTCCGCGCCTTCGCCGTGTGGGACTGTTGCTCGTCAGTATCGGGTTGATCTTTGTTGGGATTGGGACACTTCAAGAAGCGATGCGGGATGTCGTCACGTTCTCGTTTGGCTCGGCCGGTGAGATGACCGTTCTGCATCAGGCACTTCTGATTGGAATCGGATTTATGATGACCGCCGTCCTTCAGTCATCGACGATTGGACTCGTGCTAACGATGACGGCTCTCGCGACGGCGGCGATTTCACTCCCGCAAGCCGCTTATTTGGTGCTTGGTCAAAGTGCGGGGACGAGCCTCGTCGTGGCACTCGGTTCAATCGGAGGCTGGAAGTCAGCCCGACGCATTGTATTGGGGCATGCCATCTACCACGTGTCAATCGTCCTCATTGGATGGCTGACGTTCCCTGTTCTCTTCGAGGTCGTCAATCGAGTAGCCGATTGGTTCAACTGGAACGACTTATTACGTCTCGTCTTATTCCATACGACATTCCATCTACTAGGTGTGATCTTATTCCTACCATTTTATCAAACGTTCGCACGTCGATTACTGAAGTGGATTCCGAGTCGCTCCGAAAAATTGACACGTCTGCTCGATAAAAACATGTCACAACTCCCTACGGTCGCTCTTGAAGCGGCACGACGCTCTTTACTTGAAATCGAACGATATTTAGGAAATGAGACGGAATTGCTTGTCCGAGAGGGACGTCTTCGTGAAGATGAATTGACGCTCGTCGACAAGACGTTGAGCGATGTCCGTGTCTTTTTGAGCACGATACGTCTTGAAGATGAAGGAAAGCAAAATGATTATGGGCAACATCTATCCCTTTTGCATACGATCGATCATCTGGAACGTTGGTTATATGTCTTGCGAGAAGTCGAACCGGTCCACGCCCTTCGGGACACCGACTTTTTAGCGGCACGAGAACTCGTGTTGCATGAGCTTGACCTTGTGAATCAACTGAATCATCATACGCCACCAGAGGATTCGAAGCTGTGGAAACAGGCCTCAAAACAACTGGCGGAATATCGAAAAGCACATCGCTCGGAGCTACTAGAAGAAACGGCGGCGAATCAGTTGGAGATGGACCAGACGATACAAAAAGTACAAGTATTGCTCTGGCTCGACCGTATCGGCTACCACATCTGGCGAGCGACACGTCACTTGATTAAGCCGACCGTACCGAGTGAACGGTTCGACGTGAACCGAGAAGACTAGAACAAAAAACGGACTCCATATCAGGAGTCCGTTCGTCACTTACTTCTTATCTGCGTGCATTACACCGGCTTGTCCGTAATGTGTCGCATCCATCTCTTCGATGAAGACGGTGATGTTTTCTTTTGGCGCATTCGTCGTTTCGGAGACGGCATCCGTCACTTTTTCAATCAACGCGCGTTTTTGTTCCACGGTACGGCCCGGGAGCATTTTTACAGTTACATAAGGCATGGTCATTCCTCCTTTGCTGAAGTCTCTTTCATTGTAGAGAATCCCCTTCCTCTAGAAAAGAAAATTCTCATCTACCGAGAAACATGGGCTCACTTTTACCGGATTTGGGGTAATAAACAAGACAGAGCGAATGTAGGAGGAATCGGGATGAAGTGGAAAGGAAGACAACAGAGCCGGAACGTCGAGGATCGACGTGGGCGTAGCATCGGAGGGAAAGGGATTGCCGGGGTCGGAGGCGGTCTTGGGTTGATTCTCGTCATCGTCTTTACATTATTGAACGGGGGAAGCCCGACCGATCTCGTCAACAATATCGGACTCGGGGAACCTCAATCGGAGGGGACGTATACCGGAACGGCTCGTGAAGAGGAGATGGCAGATTTCGTAGCGGTTGTCTTGAAGGATACGGAAGAAGTGTGGACAGACATCTTCGCTGAAAATGGGATGACCTATGAAGAGCCGACGCTCGTCCTATTTTCCGGACAGGTTGAATCCGCTTGTGGTATTGCCGGCTCCGCTGTGGGTCCGTTCTATTGTCCCGGCGACCAAAAACTGTATATCGATTTGAGTTTTTATGATGAATTGAGTCAACGTTTCAATGCACCAGGGGATTTCGCGATGGCTTATGTCGTCGCCCATGAGGTCGGGCATCATGTCCAAACGCTTCTCGGGACGACAGAAGAAATCATGCCGCTTCGTAACGAGATGAACGAGACCGAATTCAATCGCTATCTCGTCCGCTTTGAGTTGCAGGCAGACTACTATGCAGGCGTATGGGCCCATCACGCGCAAGGGTTAGGGTATCTTGAAGCGGGGGACGTGGAAGAAGCGATGAATGCCGCGCATCAGATTGGCGATGACACGCTGCAGCGTCAGGCACGTGGATATGTGACGCCAGACTCGTTCACACATGGGACATCGGAACAACGCATGCGTTGGTTCGAGAGAGGATTTGAGAACGGATCGATTCAAGGTGGTGACACGTTCAATACGAACAACTTATAGATCGGGCGCCTGCTCGATCTTTTTAGGTGATTGGAATATGGGGAAGGAATCCGCTATCATAAAAGAACAACAGTTGCAGGAAGGGGATGACCAAATGGAATCCTTACTTACGAAAATTGATTTAGCGAAAGAGGATATGACAGCGGTCGAAAAGAAGATCGCCGACTATATTTTGTCCCATTCAACGCTCATTCCAAACATGACGACAAAAGAGCTAGCGCAAAAGACGGATGTATCCGAGGCGAGTATCGTTCGTTTCGCACGAGTCGTCGGGATTGATAGTTTTAAAGCGTTCAAGCTCGCGCTTGTGAAAGACTTGGCTGTCACGGAGACGACGCTGACGGACTTCAACGTCCTCCAGCAAAAGGACACGCCGTATGACTCGTTCCAAAAAGTCATCCATGTGAACAAGGCGGCAATCGAGGCGTGCGCCGAAGCGATGGATAAACGAGAACTTGAACATGCAGTGGACCTGTTCGCTCGCGCGAACCGCGTCATCTTTTACGGGGTCGGGGGGTCTTCGACTGCGGCAATCGATGCGCAATATAAGTTTACGAAGCTGGGATATGCGGCCACGACCTCTCCCGATTTTCATTATATGTTGTCGCTGATCCCGCATTTAGGAAAGTCTGATGTATTCGTCGCAATCAGCACGTCAGGACGAACGAAAGATGTGCTCGAGCTTGTCCGATTTGCGAAAAAGAAACGTGTTCCGGTCATCGCCATCACTAACCTCGACAAATCACCGCTTTACCGAGAAGCGGACGTTCGACTCTGTACACCGAACGTCGAGAGCGACTTCCGAATCGCGAGCATCGCCTCACGGATGACACAATTGACGATTGTCGATACGTTATATATGGGACTCCTCCACCGGAAGGGAGAAGGGTTGATTGATCGGTACGCAGAAGCCCGTGATGAGATGGTGAAACTACGCCGATGATTCGACCTTATACGGCCGAAGATCTTCAAGAATTGCAACGCTTTTTGATGGACCAGCGCACATTCGCAAGATTGAATGAACAGATAGTCGAGATGTTTCGTGACGAGAACGTGGCAGATTTTGAAGAAGAAGGTACGATTAGCCTGATTTTTCGTGAAGAAGAGCGAATCGTGGCAATCGCCGACCTCTTAAAAAAACATCCGATCGATGGCTCGCTTTGGCTTGGTTTGTTCGTTGTCGAAGAATCTCTCCATGGGACAGGTTTGGCGCAAACGTTGTATGAACAATTGGAAGACCAATATATGCGCCCGTATCAGACGGTATTTCGATTAGGTGTCCTTCCAAACAATCTCCGCGCTCGTCGGTTCTGGGAGCGAAACGGATACGTGTATGAGAAGGATTCGATCACGAATAAAGGAACACGCGTGCACGTCTTGAAAAAACGACTCATTCGTTCAGAGTGAGTTTTTCTTTAAAGTTTATTTGAAATTTAATTTCATAAAAATTAAATTATAAATTGACTTTAAATTTCAATATAGTACGATGAAATCATAGAGAAGAAAGGATGGTGGCGATGCTAGATAAACTGGCTACAGAAAGACGGAATGAACGAACGATGCACCTGGACGAGATGTCGATTGAGGAACGATTGGCGATTATGAATGCAGAGGATCAACAAGTTCCTCAAGTGATTCAAGAGCAACTTCCGGTCATCACAAAAGTCGTGGAGCGAGTCATCGCATCCTTTCGTAAAGGCGGTCGCCTGATTTATATCGGTGCGGGCACGAGTGGACGTTTAGGGATTTTAGACGCAGCGGAGTGTGTGCCAACTTTTGGAGTATCACCCAATCAAGTCATCGGACTGATTGCCGGCGGCGAACGTGCGCTCATTCAAGCCGTTGAGGGAGCAGAAGACAGTAAGGAATTGGCGGTCACAGATTTGAAAGCGCTTCATTTGACGGCAGAGGATACAGTCGTTGGGATTGCAGCGAGCGGTCGAACGCCATATGTGGTCGGAGGTCTCGATTACGCACGAGAACTCGGTGCCACAACCGCTTCAATTTCATGTAATCGCGATGCAGTCATCAGTCGACATGCGGATTACCCGATTGAAGTGGAAACGGGACCGGAAGTACTGACCGGTTCAACGAGATTGAAGGCGGGAACAGCACAGAAACTTGTCCTCAACATGATTTCGACGACGTCGATGATTGGAGTAGGGAAAGTGTATCAAAACTTGATGGTTGATGTGCAACCGACGAATGAAAAGCTAGAAGTGCGTGCCAAGCGGATGATTGCAGAAGCGACAGGGGTCGACATGGAAATGGCCGCGCGTTATTTTGCTTCATCCAAGGGGCACGTCAAAACGGCGATTGTCATGATTTTAGCGGACGTCTCTTATGAGGAGGCTGTCAAACGATTAGAGCGCGCGAACGGATTCGTCCGCGAGGCGCTATAAGGGGGAAATCGAGATGAAGAAAGAAGAGGTTTTAGCACGGGATATCCTCGCACATGTCGGGGGGAAAGAGAACATCCGTCAACTCGCGCATTGTATGACACGTGTTCGACTGACGCTGAAAGATGGAACGAAGGCAGACATTGACGCATTGAAAAAGATTGACGGGGTCATGGGTGTCATCAATGATGAGACGCTGCAAATCGTCGTCGGCCCAGGTACTGTGAATCGGGTCGCGGATTATATGAGTCATGAGACAGGGCTCGCAATCGGGGAAGAGTCGGTTGATGCGAACCTGACGTTAGAGGAGCGTGCGGCAATCGAACGCCAGAAGGTGAAAGAAAAACAAAAGTCACCGTTCAAACGATTCCTTCGTCGCCTCGGGAATATCTTCATTCCGCTCATTCCGGGACTTGTCGCCTCGGGGATCATTAACGGAGCAGCGAACTTTGCCGTCAACGCCGGCGTCGACCGGACGGAGACATGGATGCAGATTCTACTCGTGCTCGGTAGCACGGTCTTCGCGTACTTAGCCATCCTTGTCGGTTGGAACACGGCAAAAGAGTTTGGAGGAACGCCGGTACTCGGGGCGATTGCCGGGGGGATCCTGTTCAACCCGCTCCTCGCGGACATCGTCATTTATGGGGAGCCGCTCGTCGTCGGGCGTGGTGGATTATTCGGTGTTATTTTTGCCGGTTGGCTCATGACGTATATCGAGAAGCACATTCGTCGCTTCATGCCGGTATCCATTGATATTATTTTCACACCACTCTTTACAGTCTTGATCGTTGGATTTACAGCGCTCTATGCAATCATGCCGGTCGCTGGCGTATTGTCAGACGGTATCATGCGAGGAATCAATGCGACGCTTGAATTCGGGGGACCTGTCGCAGGGGCACTCTTGGCCGGATTCTTCTTACCGCTTGTTATGGTCGGATTGCATCACGGTTTGACGCCAATCCATTTGGAACTGTTGAACACGGTCGGAACAACGGCCCTTCTCCCAATCTTGGCGATGGCCGGGGCGGGTCAAGTCGGTGCAGCGCTTGCAATCTTTGTGAAGACGCGCAACCCACGCCTTCGCAATATTATCAAAGGGGCCATTCCGGTAGGTTTCCTTGGAATCGGGGAACCGCTCCTGTATGGTGTCACGCTTCCGCTCGGACGACCCTTCTTGACAGCGTGTCTCGGGGCCGCGGTCGGTGGTGCCTTCCAAGCGACAATGAAGACAGCGGCGCTCGGGGTTGGTGTTTCCGGTCTATCGCTCACACCATTGATTGATAATGGCATGTATTTGACGTACATTGCCGGACTATTGATTTCATATACGGCAGGCTTCCTGTTTACTTATTTCTTCGGTTTCAAAGAAGAGATGGCGGACGGAATTTGACAAACAAAGATGGCTCCAGTCGAGTCATCTTTTTCTCTACTTTTGGAAAGGTGGATTCATATGAGAGGGATTTCAGTGTACTTAGGCGATGAACTGACACTTGATTCGATGGCTTGGATGGAACGCATGCGAGAGGCAGGGTTTACGAGCATCTTCACGTCGCTCCATATTCCGGAAGACGATCCGACAACTTATACGGAACGACTTCAGCAATTAGGTGCGTTGGCAAGTCGTCTAAAGATGGAACTCGTGGCGGATATCGCTCCATCGTCTCTACAGGCACTCGGTAAGACTTGGGATGATGCTCATGCGCTGATGGAGTGGGGTGTCACCGGGTTACGTGTTGACTATGGTGTCACACCGAAACAAGTGGCGGATTTATCACGACATATGATGGTCGCCCTCAATGCGAGTACGCTCACGGAAGCAGAGCTTGAAGAGATGCTACGACAAGGGCTACGACGTGAGCATGTCGAAGCGTGGCATAACTTTTATCCTCGTCCGGAAACAGGACTCGAGCGTTCTTGGTTTGATGAAAGAAACGCCTGGTTACATGCGCAAGGAATACGGGTACAAGCATTCATCCCTGGAGATGAACGGTTACGTGGCCCCCTTCATGAGACATTACCGACACTCGAGATGCACCGCCACCAATCTCCGTTTTCGTGTTATATCGATTTACAAGCGAGGGTCGATCGAATCTTGATTGGAGATCCGTGTATATCCAATCAGACGATGCGACAGTTTCGGGAGTACGACGAGGGCGTCATCGTTCTTCGAGCGACCACACGAAATCATGATGATTCGGTTCCAACAAGTCACACGAATCGGATGGACCCAGCCCGGGACGTCATCCGTTCGGTCGAATCGAGAGCGTATGGACGACCTGGGGACCATTTGATTCAACCGCGAGATACAGAAGAACGAATGCTCGGCAGTATCACGATCGACAATGAACGTTACGGTCGTTATGCAGGGGAACTGCAAATAACGAAGCGGGATTTGCCGGCAGATGAGCGCGTCAATGTCATCGGAAGGATCATTGAAGAAGATCGTTCATTAATCCAACAGATCGGTCCAGGAGGACGCTTTCAAATCGAATGGGTGTGACTCAGGATTGCCACCATCCTATGTCATTGTGTACAGTAGAGAGGGAGGGTGGAACATGAAAGACATTAATTTTAATATTATTTCAGACGATGCGACGGACGGACACGGTGGTTTTGGTGTCGGTTCGCTTAGTTTAAATAACATGTCTCCGGTCATCATCGATGTCGAAGAAGGCGTTGCAACAATCGATATGGGAGCGATGCACGCCAAGTCTGCCATCGAGAAACGGATTAAGTTTTTGACGGACCCGGAAGCGGTACCGAACGGGAAACCGTATTGGATCGTGTGGGTGACGGTCGGTCGAAAACCAGAAGGCTTTTATTATGGCGGTGTCGCGGCATGTGACATGTTAGTTGACGTGGAAGCGAGACGGGGTTATAAATTATTACCGTATCACGTTAATCAAATGGATAAATCGTTAAAGGGTCGGATTTTAATCGACATGATGGACGCTCCGTCCCGCGACGTTTTAGCGAACTTCTTACAAGAACATCGCCCTGAGATTTGGGCAAACTCGACTGAACTTCATGCAGAGCTCGAGCGTGTAGACGCTGAGTAAAAAGATTGGACGAATTTTCGTCTCCAATCTTTTTTGTTTCAAGTTTTTGGGAATTTCAAGAGAATTTGTAACTGAAGAGATATTCAGTTGTAATTGTATGAAAATTCAGTATTATGATATACTGACTACATTGTGAAAAAAAGAAAGGGTGATACGATGAGCGAAACGAAAAAAATCTTAATCGGTCTCGCGCTAGGTGTTGTTGTTGGTCTCGGATTGGCGGGCTTGCCGGATAATGTTTATGAGATTGTGAATCCGTATATTTTATCTCCGGTCGGAACGATCTTTTTGAATTTAATTAAAATGTTAGTCGTACCGATTGTCTTCTTCTCAATTATTTTAGGCGTCATGGGTCTCGGGGACCCGAAAGAACTAGGTCGAGTCGGGTCGAAGTCGATTCTGTTCTTCTTAGCGACGACAGCGCTCGCGATCATGTTAGCGATGGGTGTTGCATCCGTCTTACAGCCAGGGGAGCGTGGGGACTTCCCAACGACAGGTCTTGAATTTGAATCAACAGCGACCGAGGAATCGTCTAATATCGTACAGACATTCGTCAATATGATTCCAACGAATCCGATTA
Organism: Exiguobacterium sp. N5; assembly: GCF_025842465.1. Lineage (GTDB taxonomy): Bacteria > Bacillota > Bacilli > Exiguobacteriales > Exiguobacteriaceae > Exiguobacterium > Exiguobacterium profundum. The sequence goes on along the minus strand of NZ_JAPAEP010000001.1, from coordinate 1,876,964 downwards.
CGGCGCTCGCTGAAGGAAACATGCTTCAAATCATCGTCTTTGCGGCATTGATTGGGTTTGCGTTGATTGCCCTCGGGGACAAGGCGAAGACGTGGCGTCAATTCGTCAAACAAGGCGATCGCATCATGATGTACTTGATTCATCTTGTGATGAAGCTCGCTCCATACGGCGCATTCGCATTGATTGCTTCTGCAATCGGGGGCATCGGTCTCGACGCGGTTGTCGCAATGGCGTGGTATATGATTGCCGTCGTCTTGACGCTATTCTTACATGCAACGATTGTCTACGGGGCAGCGGTTTACTTCATCGGGAAGATGAGCCCAGTCTTCTTCTTCAAGAACTTCTATGAGGCGATGACGTTCGCGTTCTCGACTTCTTCGTCAAATGCGACGCTTCCAGTATCGATGGAAGTCGCACAGAAAAAACTCGGTGTGCCGCGTTCGATTTCGTCGTTCGTACAGCCACTCGGAGCAACGGTCAACATGGACGGAACGGCAATCATGCAAGGGGTTGCGACGATTTTCATTGCGCAAGTGTTTGCAGCTGATCTAACGATGACTGAGTTGTTGACAGTCGTCATCACGGCGGTCCTCGCTTCGATCGGTACAGCGGGTGTACCGGGAGTCGGACTTGTCATGCTTGCGCTCGTCCTTCAGTCAGTCAACTTACCGGTAGAGGGAATCGCCCTCATTATCGGGGTCGACCGTATTCTCGATATGCTTCGCACATCTGTCAACATCACGGGGGATGCGGCATGTGCGGTTGTCGTTTCGAAATTGGAAGAAAAACATCTACCACCAGTCGACGAAGACTCGTGGGATGAAGCAGGTGCGACCTCTTCATCATCGCTATGATATAGTGAAGGACCATGACGACATGTCATGGTCCTTATTTTGTGAATAGAAAGAGTGATGGTTATGGAATGGGAACTGCTCCCGCTCCCTTTATTTTTGATGATCAGTATTTTATTGAATAGTGTGATTGCGGTCGCCGGTGTCATCCCAAGTGCTTTTCTAACAGCCATCAATGTGAGTGTCCTCGGTCTCGTGCCGGGTATCCTCGTATCGATTGTCGGGGAGGCAGTTGGCGCCGTCGTGAGTTTCATCCTTTATCGAAAAGCCCTACACCGTTATGTTTCCCCAAATGGTAGCCGATTTCAACGGCTTCGGGAGTCCGAAGGAACCGAGGCTTGGTTTCTCGTCCTCGGGATGCGTCTTATGCCATTCGTTCCTTCTGGTCTCGTCACGTTATCGGCGGCGTTCAGTCGCATGACGCTCGCCTCGTTCGCTGTAGCAAGTACGATTGGAAAGATTTGCCTTGGTCATGGAAGGACTGGCGGTGACGGCAGCGATGCAGTTAACGATTGGATGGCAGCTGTTTTTAGTTGGTGTCGTCGCCATGACGTATCTTTTGTGGCGAATGCGTCAAAGAAGTGGCGAGAAAATGTGACAAAACGCTTCGACGAAACGTTTGCCGGTCGTCTTTTTCCGCAGCATGGTCCAATCGATTAAAATGGATTCATCAAAGTCCTTTAGAAATGCCTCGTGCAGTTCTTGAATGGATGTAGTATCGAATTGGGCAATCATCATCTCGTGGTTGAGAAACATACTACGAAAGTCGAAGTTGGCTGATCCGACGAGGGCAACGTTACCATCAATCAGGAGCGTTTTCGCATGGATGAAATGGCGGTTGTATTTATAAATTTTGATATTGCGCTTCAACAGTTGTTCAAAATAATACTCGGTCGCATGAAAGCTGAACCATTCGTCTCCTTTGCCCGGTACGACGATTCGGACATCGATGCCGCTACGACCTGCGACTTCAAGAATGGCCAATAGTTCAGGTGGGGGGACAAGGTATGGGGTGGTGAGCCAAATCGATTCTTTGGCATCCATCAACAGACGCATGAGTCCATCGCGAATCGTGACGTCTTTACCAGGCGATGTGACGAGTAGTTGTGTCGCACCGTTTTGCCCTTTCGGTTCATTCACAAAGTACTGACAGAGGTGCTCTTCATCTGCGAACAAATCCCATGTTTCATCACTCGTCCCTTGTCCTGCGTATAGCCAGTTCTCGACAAAGAGCTGTTGCAATTCTCGGACGAGCGGACCTTCAAGACGGAGATGGGTGTCACGCCAAAAACCGAGTTTATCATTCTTCCCAAGATATTCATCCCCGACATTCAACCCGCCTGTTAGCGCGATTCGCCCATCCACGACAATCAGTTTTTGATGATTGCGGAAGTTGGCGTTAAACACCAGGTACGGATGCAAAACGGGGTCGAACGCCTGAACGTGGACACGGGACTCCCGTAACGGTTGGATAAACTCTTCCCCGATTTCTTGGCTACCGAGTCCGTCATACAGAAAGCGGACAATGACATTTTCATTCGATTTTTGAATGAGGGCGTCTCTAACTTTTAACGAAATGTCATCCGTCCGAAAGAGGTAGTATTGGATGTGGATATGATTGGTTGCACTGTTGATGGCGTCTAACAATGCATCAAATTTCTCTTCCCCGTTGACGAGCAGTTTAGTCGAGGTATGAGCGTCCGCACCCGTGGCCCCTAGTTTTTCGAGTGTCCGTGTCAACGGAAAAGAGGACACGACGTCAGGTGAGGTCTCGATTTTCTCACTTTCGATTGCTTGGCGTAGCATCCGAATCTCTGATGACGTCCGTTTGAAGCGTCGATGACGGCGGGGAGTGCGTCCGAACATGACCCATGCCAAGACGCCGATGAACGGAATAAAGAAGACGGTCAGTAACCAGGCGAGCTTTCCTTGAGGTTGTACTTGGTCAAATAGAATCTGCCATCCGACGATGAGCGGTGCGACGATGGCAATCCCGATTAGTACGGGTATGAGGACATCGAGCCAAAACAAAAGACCGATAAGTAAGATGACACTGATGACCATGATGATCAGTTGAATCACGCGACGTTTCAAGCGAAACACCACCTTTCCAGTAACGATGAAAACGAGGGGAGATGCCCCCTCGTTATTCTAGTACACGCTGTTCAAGACAGCGTTGATTTCGTCCGCATAACGAACGAAGAAGTACACATTCACTGCGAGAGAGAACAAGACGAGGAAGAGACCAAACTGTGCTTTGACCCGATTTCGTTTCCAATAATAGAAGACGGACAAAAGCACTGCCAGTCCCACGAATAGAGCGATGACTTCAACGATTCCCCATACGATATCCTTGGATAAAAACATGTCGACGATTGTCATGATGACATAGATGAAGACGACTATCCCCATAATCACGACTAAAATAGCTAAAATGATGCTAATCCAATCCGAACTAACCGCGTCAATTAGGTTTTCAATGGCCATTTCATATTCGCTTACAACCGTTCCTCCTCTCGAGAGAGTGCATAACTATTCATCTCTTACCCTTTTTTCAATATCTAAAATCAAGCTTTCGCTGGTGGATGGATGAACGATGGAAGTGGAATTTTTGAAACGATCGCAACGACTGCGAATACATAGAGCCAACTATTCGGCGGGAAAAAGAGAACGAGTAATACGATGATGGCCAGCGGTTGTCGCATCGCTGTCGCAAGTAAGGCGCTCGTCGTCAAGACGACGGAAAACGTCATATCGATGTCAAACAGTAAACTGAAAAAGTAACCGAGCGTGAATGAAGAAAAAAGAAGAGGATAGATGTGCCCGCCACGCCAACCGGTCGCTAAACAGAATGCGGTAAAGAGCAGTTTTAGTACACTAAACAAAAGAAGGGTGTAGAGCGGAATCAGACGCCACTCGTCGATATACTCAAGGATTGTTTCTTCTCCGGAGAAGAGAAGGTCCGGGTATAAGAGCGCCATCCCACCGATTCCGACTCCACCGAGCGTGGTGAGCAACAAGATGGGGACGTTCGAAAAGAGTTGCATCATGGCATGTTCACTGATTAAGTAAAGCCAGCCGAGAAGAATGCCGCTCAGGACGATCAAGATGACGGTCCAATTGAGTTGGATCGTTTCCATCTCCGGAAATTTGATAATGAATGGTGGACGCTCATCCAGTTGGTTCAATAAATAAAACGTCCCAATCCCGGCGAGTGTCGCCAAAAGGTTTAGCATCGGTTGTTTCTTCTGCTCGTTCTCCTCAGCCGCAATCGCACCAAATAGTGGCGCGTTGAAGACGATCCCGAGCACGACGGCATGACCGACTTCTTGTAATTCTCCTAATTCTTGACGGACGTGACGGATGCGATCCGAGAACCATGTCGTGAGTCCGCCGACGATGCCGACGAGCGCGGCCTCAGGACCGAGGCTTGCACCTCCGATGAGAACGAGGAGGGCGGTCAACGTTGTGAATCCAATCAAGCGATAGTCGATACGACCGGTATCTTTTCGTTCTTCCATCACTTCTGGCATGAGACGAGGCATTTGCCCATACCGACGTTGCAACAGACCGATGCTTACACCAGCGATGACCGGTACGAGAAACAGATAAAACGGAATATCAAATTGCTCAGGTACTGTGTGCCATACAACGTGAATCCCTTTATAAACGACAGATAAGAACAGCCAACTTACTAAACCGATGATGATTCCTAGTACGATTGCATAGCCACTGACAATCCATGATTTCATCTACATATCCACCTCTTTCGCTCACGTCAACCTTCTATAATATGCTATCTCCTGAACATCTCTGAACGAAACCTAAAAGTAGATGAAACCATAAGGGAAGGGCGATACATTTTCTGTGACTAAACAAGAAAAAGCACCGGATGACGACGAAGTCGATTCCTGTGCTTTTGAAAGTGATGACTTATGCGATTTCAATTTTGTATTGATTGGCAGGGGCCGGTTTTCCGAAGAAATATCCTTGCGCTAAATCGAATCCGAGCTCACGACAGACATCTGCCTCTTCCATACGTTCTACTCCTTCAGCAAGAAGGGTGATGCCCATCGAATGGGTTAACGCACGCACTTGTTTGAGGAAAGCGCGTTTTTCAGCGTCTTCATCACAAAACGAGATATAGGAACGGTCAATTTTGACATAGTCCGGTTCGAGCCGCTTCAACATATCGATTGTCGAGAAGCCTGCCCCGACATCGTCTAATGCTACTTTCATCCCTCGCTTTTTATATGTCGAAAACACGTGTTGGAGATGATCCACGTCATGTACCTTCTCCGTCTCCACGACTTCAAAGATAAAGCGGTCCGGGCTGAGGTCATATCGGTCAATGATGTCAAACGTGTGCTGGAGACAATAGTCCGGGTTATAAATGGTCGAAGGTAAGAAGTTGATGAACGTCTTTTGCTGAGGAGCGACGGCTTCAAACGTTGCTTTGATTGCTTCCGCGCGGGCACGTTGATCGAGTTTCGAATGGAGACCGAAACGGTTTGCCGTCCGGAATAGGTCACCAGGTGAAATGTTGGCGCTACTGCGGAGGAGCGCTTCATATCCGAACGTTTCCGTTGAATCGAGGAAGATGATTGGTTGGAGGTGACTCTCGAACGTGCCGTGCTGAATCTGTTCAATGATGTGCCGATGCGCAAGCTGATCTTTTAGTGCTTCGACCTCGAGCGGAGGCGTCTGACTTTTCGAGTTATAATCGACACAGTAAACCGTTCCTTCCGCATGCAGAAGGAGCGTATCGAGTTCTTCAAACGTTTTGTAAGAGTATTCCTTGAATTTCGTGACGAGTGTTCCTTGAGCAATCAAAGGAATGGTTGTGTTACAAGAAGCACAGGGTGACCACATACTATTCCACCTTTCGATTCAGAATTGGTTCAATCAGTATATCGGCAACGTCTCACAAAAAACTCACATTCAAGACCGATTCCGCAAAAAAATCGTGCAAAATGGGTACAGGTTTTGTATACTTCCTATCGTATGATTAAGAAGCGCCTCAAAACGCCACTCGCATACGAACAACTTTTTGAACAGAAAGGGGTTCTATCGATGGACCAAAAATTAAAGTTATGGTTTACGGAGCACCAAACAGAAGATTACGGGATTACGTTCCGTGTAAACCACGTTTATGAGAGCGAACAAACGGAGTTTCAACGACTAGAGATGGTCGAAACGGACGAGTTCGGAACGATGTTGTTACTTGACGGGATGGTCATGACGACGGATAAGGACGAATTCGTCTATCACGAGATGGTCGCACACGTCCCACTCTTTACACACCCGAATCCGAAGCATGTGCTCGTAGTCGGTGGGGGAGATGGCGGTGTCATCCGTGAAATTATGAAACACCCATCAGTAGAAAAAGCGGTTCTCGTAGATATCGACGGGAAAGTCATTGAATATTCGAAGAAATACTTACCAAATATTGCGGGTGAGCTCGATAACCCGCGTGTTGAAGTCATCGTCGGTGACGGATTCATGCATATCGCGAAGTCAGAAAACGAGTACGACGTCATCATGGTCGACTCGACTGAACCGGTTGGACCAGCAGCCAACCTCTTCACAAAAGGGTTCTATGCAGGGATTTCAAAAGCGCTCAAAGAGGATGGCATCTTTGTGGCTCAAACGGATAACCCATGGTTCACACCAGAACTCATCCAAACGGTTCAACGTGACGTGAAGGAAATCTTCCCAATCACGAAGTTGTACACAGCAAACGTACCGACGTACCCGAGTGGCATGTGGACGTTCACGATCGGTTCGAAGAAATACGATCCGGAACAAGTATCAGCTGAGCGGTTCCATGACATCGAAACGAAGTACTATACGCCGAAGCTTCACAATGCAGCGTTCGTTCTTCCGAAATTCGTGGAGGACTTAACAAAATGATTAAGCGTTTCGATGAAGCCTACTCAGGTAAAGTGTTTATCGCCAGCCTCCCAGAGGTGACAGAGGCGAAGACGGTTCTTTACGGGATGCCGATGGACTGGACAGTCAGCTTCCGTCCAGGCTCGCGTTTCGGTCCGAACCGGATTCGTGAAGTATCGATTGGACTTGAGGAGTACAGCCCATATTTAGACGGTGATTTGGCTGATGCCGCGGTGTACGATGCAGGAGATATCCCGCTTCCATTCGGGAACGCACCGAAGTCGCTCGATATGATTGAGGCGTTCGTCAAAGATGTCGTCAAAGCAGGCAAGTTCCCACTCGGCATGGGCGGTGAGCACCTTGTCACATGGCCGATCATCAAAGCGATGCACGACGTTTACAGCAACGACTTTGTCATCCTCCACTTGGATGCGCATACGGACCTTCGAGATGAGTATGAAGGCGAGCCGCTCTCACACTCGACTCCGCTCAAAAAAGCGGCAAACTTGATTGGACCATCGAACTGCTATTCGTTCGGAATCCGTTCAGGGATGAAAGAAGAGTTTGAGTGGGCTCGTGAAGTCGGCTACAACATGCATCAATTTGAAGTGATCGAACCACTCAAACGCGTCTTACCGACACTCGCTGGCAAAAAAGTATACGTCACGATCGACATCGACGTCCTCGACCCGTCAGCGGCACCAGGGACAGGGACGCAAGAAATCGGTGGCATCTCAACGAAAGAATTGCTCGAAGCGGTACATGCCATTGCAAACGCAGACCTCGACATCATCGGTGCAGACCTTGTCGAAGTGTCACCGGCATACGATCAGTCAGATATGACAGCCATCGCAGCAGCTAAGATTCTTCGTGAGATGATGATTGGATTCGTGAAGTAAATGCGGAAAAAGGGTCAGCTGGAAATGGAACTGAGCGCTCGGATTACCCAATGGGAGAAAGAATATTTGGGTCGCGGGTCATTGACGTGTAAGGCAGACCTGCTTCGAGATCTCGCCATCGTCACACTCCAAGGCGTGTTGACGCCGGCCGAGTATGATTTGGCTACCAAGTCTTCAGGTCGCGAGCAATTGAAGAAATATCGCAACAATCTCGTCGAATCAGGGCGGAGTCAACTCGAAACGATTGTCGGACAAGTACTCGGTCGTTCGATTGTCTCGCTCCATACGGACATCAGTACGAAAACAGGGGAGCGTCTCATCGTGTTTCGTCTAGATGCCCCTTGGGATCAAACCGATTGACAATGAAACGCCACCTTCTTAAAATGAAAGGCAGAGACGTATAGAGAATCGACTGGACGAGTCAAGATGAAGCGTGCTTTCGAAATCTTGTTACGGAGCTACTGACCAATTCAATAAACCGACAGTTGTCGGCCTGACGGAGCGATTATTCGAGCCGTCGGCATACAGCGCACGCCTTCTTTAGGTGTGCGCTTTTTTGTCGCCAAGGAGGAAGATGTATGGAATTGTTTTTATTTTTATTGACGAGCGCCCCGGTACTACTGTTTGTGACGGGCGTTATCGCCGCAGTCGGAAAATCAAACTTAAAGATCCCGGATTCATTGAGTACGACGCTCAATATTTACTTACTGCTTGCTATCGGACTGAAGGGAGGTATGGGACTCGCCTCGGTATCTTTTGAAGACATCGCATTACCGCTGACCGTGACGCTGTTGATTGGGATTTTGCTACCGCTTCTCGCATTCTATGTCGGAGGAATGTTCAAATTCTCATTCCCTGAGCGAATTGCTATGGCTGCGACGTTCGGCTCGGTGTCACTCGTCACCTATGTAGCAGCATCGACACAGCTCGAGCGTCTCGGGATTGCGTACGAGCCGTTCATGACAACACTAGTCGTCGTCCTTGAAATTCCCGGCCTGATTGTGGCGTTACTGCTGTATAATCAGACACACGTGATGGGAATCACGGCTACGTCAGGGAAGGCGAACTCTCTATCGGTGTTGCGGGAGAGTTTGTTCTCGAAAAGTATCCTCTTGATGTTTGCAGGTCTGATTGTTGGACTGGTGACACCAGACGCCACACCGCTCAAACCATTTTTCGTCGACTTGTTCCCGGGCGTTTTACTCTTATTCTTACTAGGTCTAGGAATGAAAGTCGGACAGCAGTTGAAAACGGTCCCGTCATATGGACTAAAATTTATGATGATGGGGATGGTGTTTCCGTTAGTCGGAGCACTTGTCGGCTTTATTGCAGCGGGGATTGCCAATTTATCTGACGGCGGAACGATCCTCTTGATGACACTCGCAGCGAGTGGATCGTATATCGCCGCTCCCGCCATGTTACAAGCCTCGGTCCCAGAAGCGAAACCATCATTTTATTTGACCCTTTCGCTAGCTGTCACGTTCCCGTTCAACCTGTTAGTTGGAATCCCGCTATACATTGCGATCGTCACATGAAAAAAGCGTCGACTCGAAAAGAGTCGGCGCTTTTTGTATGAGTTCATCTGTATGGATTACTGTTTTACTTTTTGTTCCTCCATACATTTTAAAGCAGCCGTCCAGCTTCCGAATAAGGCATTGATTGTCGATGTACTTGGAACATTTCGACCTTCGGCCCATTTCCGGTAGTGGAGGATACTAAAATGTGGTAGCTCTGTTTTGGCTAACTGCAAGGCATCAATGACATCTTCCTCATCCCATTTACGTTTCGGAGGAGCGATATCCAAGACAAATAGCGCATAGCTCCATGATCCGTATTTGCGAGCGATTGTCGCTACCGTCGGATAGCCTTTTTCCTGTGCCCAAACGGCGTAATGTTGGGACGTGAGACGCTCTAACTTTTCGGAGGCTTCAATCAAGGCTTGAATGATCCGTTCTTCATTGTTCCGTACCGTTGTCGTTTGAAGCTTGGCTTCACGTAACGCATTCGACCACGAACCGAACCGGCTGCTGATCAGCGTCAAAGAAGGGGCTTGCGAGATTTTTGCCCAGGCACGATACGTTTGGCTCGTGAAGAGTTCAAGTTCTTCTGATGCCTCAATCAGTGCGGTCAAAATATCTTCATCTGAATAATAACGATACAACATCTTAATCTCCGCCGCTTGAACGGCTTCCCGCCAAGAACCAAATTTGTAAATCACGGTCGATAGGGAGGGGACGTCTTTGTTTCGGGCCCATAGTGTATACTGTTTTGTGTCAAATTCTTCAAGTTCATTCGCTGCTTGTCTTAGGCATGAGAGGATCTGTTGCTCTGTCCATCGTTTCATCGTGATGTCTCTCCTTTTCAGAAGCAAGTCGTGGCTTCAAAGGTCATGGTGTGGTTAAACAATGGTGGTCCTGAAGGAAAGCTAGAATATGTGTCCGGTGACGAGATATGAAAAGGGAGGAACCTGAATCGATTGACTACTTTGGGAGAATGCGACATTCGCAAAATCTCAAAGTGAAAATAATCCAAATGTCCTACCTTCTACTTCCCATAATACCCATATAAATTAAAAATATTCACAAAAGAAAGTAAAAACTCATTACACATTTGTTAAACCGTTTCATGACGAAATGTCATTCGTATCAAAAAGCTATTCTTTTCTTTTGGATTGTGAATCTTGAACGGGTACTTATCTAGCATCAACTCGAAGCTGATTGGGATGGAAGGTGGTGAAAGGATGAGTACTCCAACTGTTCGGTCTCCCATTGATCGAAAAAATGCGCTCTTGATGTTACTCGATATCACGATTGCAGGGCTCGCGATTTTCGTGACGTTTGACCTATTTTTTGCAAATGATCCGACGGTAACATCTGACCCGCTAGATTTGATCACGATCCTCGGATTGAAGACGCTCGTTCTTCTCATTTTAGGATGGGTGACTCGGGTATACCGAATCGACTGGCGATACGGATCGATGCGTGAATTGCAATTACTGGCGATTGTGTTGGTCATGAGTGACACGTTCGTCTTATTCGCATCATACGTATTATTGGATGGCTTTTCCTATCAAGCAATTTTTATTCAAAGCTTACTCGCATTTAACGGAATGTTATTTATCCGACTCGTTGCTAGGACACGATCGTTTTTCCGATTTCACGCACCGGTGTCGAATGGAAAAGCTACCTTGGTTATCGGTGGTGGGGAATCGGGTCAAAAAATCATTAAAGAACTGAAAGAGCATCGAACGAATGTGCTGCATGTGGTCGGGGTGTTGGATGATAATCCATTGCTTCACCGTCTCTACATTCACGGGACACCGGTCATCGGTTCAATCGATTTATTAGAACGCAAAATTGAAGAGCTGAATATCGAAGTGGTTGTGTTGGCCATTCCTTCTCTTCCTTACGGAGATCGGGTCCAACTTTTGAAACGAATCGAGAAAACAGGCGTTGAATCCCATGCACTGCCAATGCTTGCGGAACTCGCATCCGGAAAAGTCTCATTAAATGAGATTCGAGAAGTGGCCATCGAAGATTTGCTCGGCCGTGAACCGGTTCAGCTCGATGTTTCGGAGATTTCTCAAACGTTGAGTGGATTAACCATTTTCATCTCCGGTGCAGGAGGCTCGATTGGTTCAGAGCTTTGCCGTCAATTGATGAAATTCAATCCTGGCAAACTCATCCTGTTTGGACATGGCGAGAATAGCATATATGCAATCGATCGCGAACTCCGCTTACTCGGGTCTGATACAGAGATTTGTCCCGTCATCGGTGACGTCCAAGACCGGGCGCGGGTGACGGAAGTGTTTGATCAGTATCGTCCGGACGTTGTCTATCATGCGGCAGCTCACAAGCACGTTCCGCTCATGGAAGACAATCCGAGAGAGGCAGTGAAAAACAATATTTACGGAACGAAGAATATGGTCGAAGCCGCCGATTTCTTTGAAGTGAAGCGGTTCGTCATGATTTCTACGGATAAGGCGGTCAATCCGACGAACGTGATGGGTGCCACGAAACGAGTAGCAGAAATGATCGTCCAACAGCAGGCTCGCCACAGCGAAACGACATTCTCGGTCGTTCGTTTCGGCAACGTCTTAGGAAGTCGTGGCTCCGTCGTTCCGCTCTTTAAAGAACAAATTCAACGGGGCGGACCGATTACGGTGACGCATCCAGAGATGACCCGATACTTTATGACCATCCCGGAAGCGAGTCGCCTCGTCATTCAAGCGAGCGTGCGCGCAAATGGGGGCGAAGTGTTCGTACTAGATATGGGGAATCCCGTCAAAATTGTGGACTTGGCGAAACGGATGATTACACTGAGCGGTTTCACCCTCGAACAAATCCCGATTCATTTCAGTGGCATTCGTCCAGGTGAGAAGCTGTTCGAAGAACTGCTCGCAACGAGCGAACATACGAATCAAGTATATGAAAAGATTTTCGTCGGTTGTACAAGACCCTTTAAATCGGTTGATCCGATTTTGAAAACGATTGAATATCTACTCGATCAATCGAATGGACTCACTTCTTTCTTGTTGTTTGTCGCAAACAACGAACTGCCAGAAGAAGTGATGGAAAGTATTTTTGCGCCACAAATCGAACCGGTACGCATGCGAGTCAACGAGTCAACGCAAAGGAGGAAGTCGTTATGAAAAAAACAGTTCTCGTGACCGGAGTGGCCGGGTTCATTGGTTTTCATCTAGCTCGACGGTTGCTAAAAGAAGGACATCATGTCATCGGGATCGATGTGGTCAATGATTATTACGATCCGAGATTAAAAGAATCAAGACTTCATGTGTTGACGCATCCTCGTTTCAAACTCTATCGTGATGCCCTCGAAAATAAGATGGCAATCACGCGTGTCTTCGAAAAAAACCAACCCCAAGTCGTGGTCAATTTGGCGGCTCAGGCCGGTGTACGCTACAGTCTAGAAAATCCAGATGCTTATATTCAATCCAATATCGTTGGTTTCTTGAACATCTTGGAGGCTTGTCGCTTCTATCCAGTAGAGCAATTGATTTATGCCTCATCTAGCTCGGTTTACGGATCAAATCAGGCGATGCCATTTTCCGAACAACACCCGGTCGATCATCCGCTATCCTTGTATGCGGCTTCGAAGAAGGCGAATGAGTTGATGGCTCATACGTACAGCCATTTGTTCGGTCTAAAAACGACGGGGTTGCGATTCTTTAGCGTTTATGGGCCATGGGGGCGTCCCGATATGGCACTTTACAAATTTACGGAGGCGATTTTAAAAGGCGAACCAATCGATGTATACAACTACGGTGAGATGGAACGAGATTTCACATACATCGACGACATCATCGAGTCGATTGTCCGACTTATGGATATCGCACCGTTGGCAGATGAGGAGTTTGACTATGAACATCCTCTACCTGACCGGAGTGACGTTCCGTTTCGTGTCTATAACATTGGAAATCAGCAACCGGTATCCTTGATGGACTTTATTCGGACGATCGAAGAGCGAGTCGGGAAAAAGGCCATCCTCCGCTTGTTACCACTTCAGGCGGGAGATGTACCCGCGAGTTTTGCCGATTCCTCCTCTTTGTATGAATCGATTGACTTTCAACCACAGACGTCGATTCGCGATGGCGTAAACGCGTTTATCGACTGGTACATCGCCTATCATCAAGTGTTGAAGGAGGGCATCGAGTAATGGGGATTTTACAGGATCGGATTTATGCACACTCACCGATTCGCCTCCAAAATTGGCTGGTTTCCTTATATGGAATCAAGTTATATCGGGAGCGATACGGTCAGTATTATGAGCAGGAATTGGAGCGACTGAGACGTGCTCCAAATGAAGCGTCACCTGATGCAAAACTCAATCATTTGAATCAATTCCTACAGTTTTGTAATCAACACAACGTGTACTATCAGCGACTCTTCAAAAAACACGGGGTTACCTTACCCTTAAAGAGCTTAGAAGACTTTAAGCGGATTCCCCCTTTGGAGAAAGAGACGCTTCGAACGGATGAGACCATCTTTTCTAACCTTCATGCCCCGATCATCGGCATGACGGGCGGGACGACGGGTAAATCGATTCAGGTTCGTTTCACCGAATACGATTATCAAATGCGAATGGCGCATCTCGATTTTTTTAAAGAACAACATGGTTTTCGCCGTGGGATGAAGCGAGCTAGTTTTACAGGACGGATGATTTGTCCAGGTAATCAAAAGAATGCGGTGTATTGGCGGTATAATGCCCCGATGAAGCAAATGCTCTACTCGGTCGTGCATTCGAATCCGACGACGATTCCACACTACATCGATTCGTTGAACGAATTTCAACCGGCCGCACTCGACGGTTCACCTTCCGATATGATTGAAATCGCAAAATATTTGAAAACCCATCAAAAGACATTATCGTTCCGACCGGTGGCTTTATTTCCGACCTCGGAGACGCTCACACCATCCGGACGCTTGTTGTTAGAAGAGATGTTCCAAGCGCCGGTTTACGATCAATATGCTTCTTCGGAAGGGGCTCCTATCGTTACGGAGTGTGAGTGCGGGAAGATGCACTTACGCCCTGAGATGGGAATCATCGAGACGGATGCATTTGGAGAGGCGCTCGTCACCAGTTTCACGACGCACGGAACACCGCTGATTCGCTACCGCATTGGCGATCGGATGACCCTCAGTGAAGCGATGTGTCCATGTGGTCGACAGGACACCATTATCGAGTCAATCGATGGTCGTCAAATGAACTATGTTGAGACGCCGGAAGGCTATAAGGTGTTTGAAGGAGATTTGACCGCAGCGGTCGGCGTGCTACCGAACTCTATTATTCAAATTCAAGTGTTGCAACACAAAATAGACGAAATTGAGATGCTGTACGTGAAGGATGAAGCACGATTTGAGCCTGAACATGAAATCGCGCTCCAAAAAGAAGTCGAGCGTCTGTTTACTTCACGAATGAAAGTTCTTTTACGAGATGTGAAAAGCATCAAGAAAGAAAAGAACGGAAAAGTCCGAGTCGTGAAACGACTCTACACTTAGCGAGAGGAGACTACACCATGGCAGGGTTTGCGCTTCGTGATTTATACATGAAATCACCGATTCGATTACAACAATGGATGACGACATTGTATGGAATGAAACTATGGCAAGAACGGTATGGACGCACATATGAGCGTGAGTTAGTCGTTTTAGCCAATCGTCCCAAAGATGGGGCAGTCGTTGCAGCCGATCAATTGAAGCGACTCAATGCGTTTCTCGAATTTTGTGCGACGCACAATGCATATTATCAAAAACTGTTTGAAGAAAACGAGATTGTTCTTCCCCTTCAATCGATGGAAGAGTTGAAGCGCATCCCAATCCTCGAAAAAGAAACAGTTAGGAAAAATCCGGACATCCATTCTAACATCAAAACAGATATTCTTGGTCGAACCGGTGGAACGACAGGGACGTCCTTGCAAGTCCATTTCACGAAAGAAGACTATCAAAGACGTATGGCCCACGTTGACTTTTTCAAAGCGCAACACGGGTTTATCAGAGGAATGAAACGAGCGAGTTTCACAGGACGGAAAATTTGTAATCCGAATCAAGAAAAACCTGTATTTTGGCGCTACAATCGACCGCTCAATCAGATGCTGTTCTCGCTCTATCATGTCAATCCTCAGACCATCCCTCATTACATCGACGCATTAAATCGATTCAAGCCAATTGTATTAGACAGTGCACCGTCTGCCATGATTGAAATCGCAAAATACATCAAAGAGAATCAGATTCCACTTGAATTTCAATTAATGGCTATTTTTCCGACAGCCGAAACGATTACGCCTCAAGGAAGAGCCATCTTAGAAGAGGCGTTTAATGCCCCGGTCTTTGATCAGTACGCGTCTTCTGAGGGGGCACCGATTTTAACGGAATGTACCCATGGGAATATGCATCTCCACCACGAAACAGGCGTGATCGAGTCGTATGGGGATCACGAAGAAATTTTAGTGACGAGTTTTACGACCCATGGGACACCGCTCGTTCGTTACCGGATTGGCGATCGGATGAAAATTGGAGAAGGGACATGTGCTTGTGGACAGGGAGGAACGTTCGTCACTTCCATTGAGGGACGCGAAAGCAATTATGTACTCACTCCAAACAAACAAAAAATCTATGAAGGGGATTTGACGACCGTTGTCCGAGTATTACCCAACTCGGTTATCCAAACGCAGTATCGGCAACATGATTTGTATCATATCGAACTAAAATACGTCCCGGATCTGGAACGCTTCAAGCCAGAACATGAAGAGATTATGAGGAGCGAGTTGGAACTACTGTTCGGTAAAGAGGTCATGATTACGTTGACCCCCGTGCAATCAATTCCTCGGGGACCGAATGGAAAAGTCATTGTGATTGATAAAACCGCATAATTCCGAATCTCAGGAGGCAGATGGACATGGATAAACTCATCTCAGAATCACGTACAACACGAAAAACCATTGCCAATCGTCACGTAGCTGTAGTCGGATTAGGATATGTCGGACTCCCTGTCGCTGTTGCGCTAGGTGGCGTAGGAGACGTCATCGGAGTAGACATCAATGAAACGCGTATCAATGAGCTTACCCTTCATCTCGACAGCACGCGAGAAGTTGAATCAGTAGACCTTGAGCAAGCAGCGGTCTTATATACGACGGATGTCGCCAAACTTGAAGAGGCGGATTTCATTATCGTGGCTGTGCCGACACCCATCAATGATCAAAATCAACCAGATCTAGGACCGATTTGTAGCGCGACTCGTGCTGTTGGAGCGCATTTGCGACCGGGCACGATTGTCGTATACGAATCTACGGTCTATCCGGGACTGACAGAGGAAGAGTGTACCCCATTACTTGAAAAAACATCGGGTCTCCGGGCCGGGATTGATTTTAAAGTCGGCTACTCTCCAGAACGAATTAATCCAGGCGACCGTGAGCATACATTCCGCACAATCAAAAAAGTCGTAGCTGCCGAGGATGAAGAAACACTCGATGTGGTAGCGGCTGTTTATGAGACGGTAGTCGATGCCGGCGTTCATCGTGCTTCCTCAATTAAAGTGGCTGAGGCGGCCAAAGTGATCGAGAATACACAGCGAGATTTGAACATCGCGTTGATGAATGAATTGGCCATCATCTTCGATCGCATGAACATCGATACGCTCGAGGTGTTAGAGGCTGCCGGGACGAAATGGAACTTCCTAAACTTCCGACCAGGTCTAGTCGGTGGACATTGTATCGGCGTCGACCCATTCTATTTGACGATGAAGTCTGAAATGCTCGGTTATCATCCGGAAGTGATTTTAGCAGGTCGTCGAATCAACGAGACGATGGGACGTTTCGTCGCCACATCATTGATAAAAACGATGATTAGTCAAAACATGGCCATTCTCGGATCGCGCGTAACGGTCCTCGGGATGTCCTTCAAAGAGAACGTCAGTGATATCCGAAATTCGAAAGTGGCTTCCTTGATTCGAGAGGTCGAGGAGTTCGGCTTAGAAGTGCAAGTGTGCGACCCGCTCGTCGATCCGGAAGAGGTGCGACGAGAGTATGGAATCGACGTCAAATCATACTGTGACTTAAAACCAGCGGACGTCGTCATCTATGCCGTGTCTCACGATGAATTCGTTCAAGAAGGATGGACGATTGCGAAACGCCAGCTGAAGTTAGGCCGTGGTATCGTCATTGACTTGAAA
This sequence comes from Exiguobacterium sp. N5, assembly GCF_025842465.1. Classification (GTDB taxonomy): domain Bacteria; phylum Bacillota; class Bacilli; order Exiguobacteriales; family Exiguobacteriaceae; genus Exiguobacterium; species Exiguobacterium profundum. The sequence continues at coordinate 1,859,635 of NZ_JAPAEP010000001.1, read as the reverse complement.
GGCATGCTCGATCGTGCGATGAAGCCGGAGGAGGTGCACTTATGGCGCCTTTAAAAATCCTCCAGTTCTGCGCCGTCGATATGACAGCGGATGTGTTGCTACGTCCTCTCATTGAGTCGCTCAAGGCGGAAGGGCACGAAGTTGACGTCGCGTGCGCTTACGGTGATCGGACGGATCGTCTTCGGGACGAAGGCTGGGTCATTCATACGTTGCCAATCGATCGAAAGTTTAGCCCGAAGCGTAATCTACAGACCATTCAAGAGTTGGTGAGGTTATTGCGTCGTGAAAAATATGATGCCATCCACGTCCACACCCCGGTGGCCGCAGCGTTAGGAAGAGTTGCGGCCCGCATTGCCAGGACACCACATATTCTCTATACCGCACATGGATTTTACTTCCACGAACGAATGGGTCGAATCGCATACGAACTCGTCTTCTGGTTAGAGAAATCACTCGCGGCATTAGCGACCGATTGGTTGTTGCTCCAAAGCGAGGAAGATTACTCACTCGCTAAAACAAGACATTTCAAAGAGGACGAACGATTGATGCATCTCGGAAACGGGATTGATTTAAATCGATTTTATCCGACAGAGAAACACATTTCCCCAGAACATTTAAAGTTCTTGTTTGTCGGAAGGCTCGTTCAAGAAAAAGGAATCCTAGATTTACTTCAGGCGTTCGATGAACTGACGAAACGCTATCCGAACGCGACGTTGACGATTGCTGGAGAGTTGATGACGAGTGAACGTGATCAAGAGACGGCGAAACAAGTCGAGGCGCATTTAGCCCAAAATCCACAGATTCATTACGCCGGATTCGTTCGGGATACCCCCTCTTTATTTGCAGCACACGACGTCTTTTTACTTCCCTCTTATCGTGAAGGATTGCCACGCTCTATTCTTGAAGCCATGGCGTCCGGATTACCTGTCATCGCTACCGATATCCGTGGCTGTCGAGAAGAAGTCACGGATGGGGAAACCGGATTTCTCGTTCCCGTCGGTCGACCTGAGGCACTGACCTTGGCGATGCGTTGGTTCATTGAACATCCTGAACAGTGTTATTCATTCGGGCAACGTGGTCGCGAAGTGGTCGAAGAAAAATTTGATGAAACGAAAATTTTAAGTCGTCAACTTCACCTGTTCGCACAAATTAGTAGCCGTGAAGTGGGATGAACCGATACGTCAATCACGTAAGGGGGAGGCGACATGGGAAAGCAACAACTGATTGATCACTTACAAGAGGCTTCTTCGGACGGTCGCCTCACCATCTACATGTATCAGAAATGGCAAAAGATTCACGGCGGGGCAACCGTGGTGGAATTATTGGAAATGTACGGATCATGGTCGAATGTACTGCGTTTGGCTGGGTTGGAACAGCAAACGCCACGGTTCACAAAGAAGGAAATGATTCAAATGCTTCGTGAAGCGGCGAAAGAGCATGATTCATTCAATAGTGCCGATTATCGAAAGTGGGCCATGACCAATGATGCACCGACGTTGACAGAGGTCGTCATTCAGTTCGGATCGTGGAAAGTGGCACTGATTGAGGCGAATTTGAAGAGTATCATCTCGTTCGATCAAAAATGTGAAATCATCCAATCGTTACTTGATGCCAATGAAGAGCTTCATCCATTGACGTCGACCGCTTATGCCAAATGGGCCAAGCAGAACCAACGTCCGAGTATCACGAAAGTGGTGAGGCGTTTCGGGTCTTGGTCCCAAGCGTTAGACGAGATTGGCATCTCAACGCGAGAGTTGTTCACGGAGAAGCAAATGATGGACGCGCTACACGAGGCAGATGAACATTTGACCGCTCTCTCGCCATGGGGTTATGAAGTGTGGCAAAAAGAAAAGGGAAATCGTCCGACATTAAAAGACATTCAACAAATGTTTGGTTCATTTGATGTGGCGGTCCGAGAGATGCGTCAAACCGCAAACCAAAGTGGAGGGAGATGAGAAAATGCGAGTTGTACTCTGCACGGGCGACCACTGGAGTTCAACACTTGTCTATCAAGCGATACGGGATTTAGGCGTCACACATGTGATCATGGAAGATGGTCCGACACCGACTCATGTCAACACGTGGAAAGAACTTCTGACACAATCGTACATTTCCTTCCTGACTCCCATAATGCGGAGGTTCAGTCGAGAACGAATCGCGGAGTTGCAGTCGCGGTATGCTTTCTGTGACGATTCGATTCCGGAACAGCGTATGACGCGTGTCGTTTCCTTACAAGATAAAAAAGCGGAACATACGATTCGACACCTGCAACCGGACGTCATCATCATGTACGAAGTTGCGGAAATGAACGAACGATTGTTACAAGAAATGAACTGTCCCATCTTAAACATCACCCCATCGATGGCAGTGGGACAACGAGAAGCATATTGGGGATTCCATAACCACACATCGAGAAAAGAAGTTCGACTTTGCCAGTGGACGAAGAAAGGATGGACCCCACTAACGAGTGAAGTAATCTATACAGGTGGAACGGACAACTTCTCGACATTCCCTTATATTTATTTGGCGACGAGTCTCCCGATGTTACAAAAACATCTTCAAATAGGACCGCAAGAAGACACCGAGCGACGAAAAAAAGTCCAAGCCTGAGGCTTGGACTTAACTGTTCGCGATACAATAGTATTGGATGGCCTCGTTATAATACGCAGCGAGCCCCGGCTCGAAGCGATCATAAAATGCGGTGAATCGTTCATCCGTCACATACATCTGTCCGAGTCCACTGAACATATCGAGTGAACAGTCGTAAAAGTGTGTGTCGATGAACAGATGATTGTCTTTCACAATCGATTGAACTCGGTCGTCATCGATTGCGATTTGTGAACGAAATAAATCAACGAGTGGCGCAATCAAATCGAGTTGCATTTGATTGATGCGTTCCCAGTCCGCTTTCGATCGCTTCTGCGCACGTTCTTGTGCTGTCTTGTAAGCTGAAGTCTCTCCCCAACGTTCCTGCACTTCCTCTTGATGTTTCGCCTCGTGAGCTTGAATCTCCTCATAAGATAATCCATCAAATAATGACTTGTCATCCATTGGAATCCCTCCTTTGAGCGAGGTGAGGGTCGCTTCTGCCGTCTCGGCAAGCTGAGCGAAATAGGCTGCTTTCTGTCGCAACGCCTCGATATGTCCACTCAACACATCAATCCGGTTGAACGTCGTTGAATCAAGCAATTCTCCGATTTGATCGAGAGGAACATCGAGCGTGCGATAGAGTAAGATGAGTTGCAACCGTTCCGCATCGCGCGAAGAATAACGCCGATAGCCGTTGGCGTCACGGTTCGCAATGAGAAGACCGATTGCGTCATAATGTCGAAGCGTTCGCGTTGTCGTTCCAGCGAGTGACGCAAGTTGTTGAATCGAATACATCCCTTCACCTCCTTAGTCAAAGCGTAAAGGTTGACGTCACGTCAAGGTCAAGCCTTTTTTTTCAAACAGTGAGAATCCATTTCGTTCGCCGATATAGTGGAAACCGAACCGAGGATAGTAGTTATTTAAGAAGGCGTTATCGGCAACACAGTCCAATCGAATGGTCGAAGACGTGTTTGCTAAGGCATGCTGCATCAAACGTTCCCCGATGCGTTCACCTTTTGCACTCGAGTCCGTGACGAGTCGATGCAAGTAGACGGCACCGTCCGGGTCGTCCCATAGATTATGGTCCCAGTCAGTCGGAGGAATCAGGCTGACGGCACCGACGACTTGCTGATCTCGTTCGTAAACAAACACCGTCCCGTTCGTCAAATCGTGACGGACATAGTCGGAACGACTCGGCTCTAAATATTTGACCCATTGCGACTTTCCGGCTACTTGGAACTCTTTTGCTTTCTTTAAAATCAATTGATCGACTGCTGAAAAATCCTCCATTGTGGCAAATCGAAACATGATGAAGCACCTCGCTTTCATTTCTTTTCAAAATCGTGTAGGGTACACGTTGAGTATGCTGATGAAACATCTTTGTATCATCGAATGTTTTTTGGTAAGATAAATTTATTGCATCGTGCAAACGATTGCGCTAATGATATAAAGTTCACAGCACGAATAAGATAAGTATAAATGATGAGCAGTGAGTTTTGGGATAAGGAGTATCTAGATCACATGCAACTTTTACAACGAGAACAACAAACGCTTAAACGCAACTGGTGGAAAGAAGCCGTCGCCTATCAAATTTATCCTCGTAGCTTTTATGACGCGAATGGGGACGGAATTGGAGACATTCAAGGAATCATTGATAAGCTCGATTATTTGAAAGACCTCGGTATTGATGTTATCTGGATTTGCCCGATGTATAAATCGCCAAACGATGATAACGGTTATGACATTAGTGACTATCAAGATATCATGGACGAGTTCGGTACGATGGAAGACTTCGACCGCTTATTGGACGAAGTGCATCAGCGCGGTATGAAGCTGTTGCTCGACCTCGTCGTCAACCATACGTCGGATGAGCACCCTTGGTTCATTGAATCGAAGAGCTCAAAAGACAATCCGAAGCGCGACTGGTATATCTGGCGCGACGGAAAACCGGACGGGTCGAAGCCGAATAACTGGGAATCGATCTTTGGTGGCTCGGCTTGGGAATTCGATGAAACGACGGAGCAATACTACTTGCATGTCTTCTCGAAGAAACAGCCGGACCTCAATTGGGAAAATCCTGAGATGCGTATAGCGGTATACGATATGATCAACTGGTGGCTCGAAAAAGGGATCGACGGATTCCGTGTCGATGCAATCAGCCATATTCGCAAGAACCCGACGTTCGCCGACTTGCCAAACCCGAACCACCTCGACTTTGTACCGTCGTTCGAGATGCACATGAACGTGGACGGAATTCACGACTATTTAGAAGAGCTTCGTGACGAGACGTTCAATAAACATGACATCATGACGGTCGGTGAAGCGAACGGCGTCTCACCTGACGATGCCCATCTATGGGTCGGTGAAAAGGAAGGGAAGATGAACATGGTCTTCCAATTCGAACACATGGACCTTTGGAGTGAAGATGTCGATTCGAAACTCAATGTCGTTCACTTGAAGAACGTGTTGACGAAATGGCAAAAAGGACTTGAGGCCGATGGATGGAACGCCCTTTACGTCGAAAACCATGACCAGACGCGTACGGTCTCGAAATGGGGAGACGATGAGCGTTACTGGAAAGAAAGCGCGAAGTCGATTGCGATGATGTACTTCCTCATGCAAGGGACGCCGTTTATCTATCAAGGTCAAGAGATCGGGATGACGAACGTCAAATTCGATTCGATCGATCAATATGATGACATCGCGACACGCAACCGCTACTATATCGGTGTCGAACAAGGGAAGAGTCATGACGAGATGATGCGCATCACGTGGAACTCGTCACGCGACAACACGCGTACACCGATGCAGTGGAGTGATGCCCCGAACGCCGGATTCACGTTCGCAGAGCAGCCATGGGTCGGCATCAACCCGAACTATACGGATATCAACGTCGAATCACAGCTTAAAGATGAGGACTCAATCTTTAACTTCTATAAAGAGATGATTCAACTTCGTAAAGATAATGAGACGTTTGTTTACGGGGCGTATGATGTCGTCTTGCCGGAACACCCGGAAGTCTATGCGTATACGCGTACGCTCGGTGACACGCAGTACCTCGTCGTCACGAACTTGACGGCGAAAGAGACGATGTTTGATATGGATCAGACACTTCGTGCGCAAGATGTCGTCTTGAGCAACATGCCGGTTGAAGGCGATGCGGAATCATCGCTCCTTCACTTGAAACCGTTCGAAGGTCGCGTATATAAAATTAGCTAATCTTTCATGTTTGAAGACCGTAGGAGAGAAGTCGACTACGGTCTTTTTAATATGAACAAAGGGGATGCACGGGGATGATGAGAATGCTTTAGAAGAGATTCAATAAGGAGGGAAACAAATGAAACTACTATTGACGTCCGCTGGCGTTAAAAACGAGAGCATCAAGCAGGCACTTTTGGAATTATTGGGCAAGCCGATTGAAGAGTGTAATGCACTCTGTATCCCAACAGCCATTTATGCGTTGAACGGGGGAACGAAACACGCATGGAACTTTTTCAACGGAGATTTCTCGACGCCGATGTGTGAGTTGGGCTGGAAGTCGGTTGGGGTGCTCGAACTGAGCGCACTCCCGAGTATCGATGAGTCGGTGTGGAGACCGGCGTTTGATAAGGCAGACGTATTATTGGTGAATGGGGGCGATCCGCTCTTTCTCTACCATTGGATGAAACAGTCCGGGGTAGCCTCGCTGCTCCCGTCTTGGAAAGGCGTCTACGTCGGATTGAGTGCAGGTAGCATGGTGATGACACCACGAATTGGAGAAGCGTTTGTCGGATGGCGCGCATCCGACGAGCAGAGTGATGATACATTAGGGTTTGTCGACTTCTCGATTTTTCCTCATCTCGACCACGAAATGTTACCGGAGAACACGTCACGAGATGCTGCAGAATGGGCGGAGACATTACAGTCGCCGGCCTATGCGATTGACGACGAGACCGCGATTCGTGTAAACGAAGGGAAAATCGATGTGATTTCGGAAGGAAAGTGGAGGAAGTTTTTCTGACTGTATAAAAGTAATAGGGAGGAGACAGGAGAGATTGAATCCATTTACGTATCATCGAAAAACAAATCGAATCATCGTACGACCGTTAGAGAAATGAGATTATGACACATGGTTAAGCGGCTTTACAAATCGTCTCGTTTCACAACATGTATATGACCCGGGGAAATTAGATATGAGCGACTGTACGTCCGTTTGGTTCGGTCAGCTAGTCGACACACACCAATCACTCGCACATGAAGACCGTGCGCATGTCTTTGGGATTTTCCGGCTTGAAGATGGGATACATCTCGGCATGGTGGATTTCTCGACATTGGCGCGAGATGGATTTCATTGGGGTCGGGTCGGGTATACCATCCATAACCAACATTGGCAAAACGGATATGGCACAGAGGCGGTCGATTTAGCGATGCGCATCGCCTTTGACGACTTAAATTTTCAACGGATCGAGGCACACATCAATCTCGACAATGAGGCATCCGTTCGTCTCGTAGAGCGTGTCGGCATGTCGTACGAGTGCACGAGAGAGGAATTTATTTTTGAGAATGATGAGTGGGTAGACCATCTCGTCTATGTGAAAACGAAGCACCGTCGATAGAACGACTCCTACCACATATGGTACGATGAGTTGACGGAAAGGGGGATGAGCATGGCGATTGAACCACTTCGCGTGCGTGTCCAGCAAACAACTCGGATGAGTGACATTCTTGAGCCGATCGAACTATCGGCTGACGGCGTATACTATCCATTGAAGACTGGCTTTATTTTAATGTTTGACCAACAACAAGAGGACGGAACGGTCCCGACGACAATCAAGTACACGCCGGAACGATTGGCGCTCATCTGCAAAGGACCGATCGAGATGAACCATTCCTTCATCGAAGGTCGCTTCACGCAAAGCTTATATAAGAATGCCTATATGTCGATGACGATGGCGACGACGACATCGCGACTCGATGTGTCTGAAGAGTCATGTACGTTCGTATATGAATTATCCATGAATGAAGAAAACGTGGGTATATACGAAGTACATGTCACATGGACATTTGAAGGAGGAGAGAGCGTATGAACTTTACAGAACGCGTAAATAAGATTGAAGAGATGTTGAACGAAGACTGGTTCGAGATGCTCGAAACGAATGAAGAAGAGTATGAAGAGTGGCGCGGTCGCCTTGAAGACCATGCTGAGCAAGTCATCATGCATTATGACCAAGAAAACGGAGTCGATGTCGATTCAATCGATAAATTGCTTCAACTGAACGATGAGTTCCCGCTCCTTTACGGGGAAGACACCGTTCGCCTGTACATCGCACTTATTGAGGCGCGGTCAGAAGACAAAGCGGTCTACGATCGGTACGTCGATTATTTGGCAGCCATCAGTGATGCATCGCATGAACAGTTTTTACATTTCCATACGCTCGTCGAAGCAGGTCGGTTAGAAGAAGCGAGACAACTCGCGCCACATATGCCACAACGGCTCGGACTTGAAGAGTAAGCATGTCAAAAGTGTCATCTGAACAGGATGGCACTTTTTTTCATGCCTGAAAGGGGACACACTTCGACGAGAACGTCCATTTTATTTCGAAGGTATCTTCTCTAAGATGAAGGAACAAGGAAATCAAACAGAGAACGCGAATGGAAATGGTTAAAGGGGGAAATGTGATGTTAAGACTAATCAAAACATCTGTCGAACAAAAAGAACAGATTCTCGCATTTTTACAAGAATGGTACGAACGTGATGAGCGAATCGTCCCGACTTCAGTGGACCGTGAAACGACCGACTTCGAGGCATATGTCAACACGTTACGTCAGAAAGAGTTACGTGAACATATAGAGAAAGGTTGGGTCCCGAGCACAACGTATTGGCTTACGGACGGGGAGGAGCTTCTTGGCGCGACGAACATTCGTCATGAGCTGAACGAATCGCTCTTGAAGATTGGCGGGCATGTCGGGTATGGGGTGAAACCGAGCGCACGCGGGCGTGGACTCGCCACAATCCAACTGCAACTTGCGCTTGAGAAAGTGAAAGAACTTGGAATCGAGCGGGCACTCATCACGTGTAACCGGACAAATATCGCTTCCCGTCAAGTCATTTTAAACAATGGTGGCATTGCGGACACACCGTATACGGAAGAAGACGGGACAGTCGTCGAGCGGTTTTGGATTGACTTGAAAGGGTGAGGACGAGATGGCGAACTGGATCATCATCTATTTGGCGCTGATTAACTTCTTCGGCATCTATTTGTTCCGGGAAGAGACCGTTCCTTCGAAAAAATGGTTCTCTTTCTCGAGCGGCATCGCCATCACGTACTTCTTCATGTATCTTTTGCCGTCCCTGAACAAACGCCAGGACACGCTTCGTGTCGATTGGTTGAATTTAGCGTTACCTTCAGAAATCTACATCGTCAGTCTCATCGGTTTCACGTTGTTTTACGGCACCATGCGGTTCGTTCGTACCCCTCACTTTCAAGATGAGGCGGTCGACCGGGCCGTTTCGTATTGGTTACAGGTGACACTCCTCACGGCCTATATGACCTTCTCGGCGTACGTGGTGACAGCCGACTCGGTGACGTTCGTTGCGAGAAGTTTCTATGCGACAGCGCTCGGTGTCCACTTTTTAGCGCTCGGGCATGACTTAAATCGTCATTATGGTGAACGTTACATGCGACAAGGACGCTATTTGTTGAGTGGTGGGATTTTACTTGGTGGGTTCTTTTCACGCTGGATTGACTTGGCGGCGCACGTCGAAGCGCTCTGTTTTGCCTTTGTGGCCGGGGCGATGATTCTCAATATCGTGAAGTTTGAACTGCCATCCGACCGAAATTTGCACTTCCGCACGTTCGTATTGGCCGTGTGCAGCTATGGGGGATTATTGCTCATATTGAAACATCTTCTAAACTTCTGATGAGAACTTCACAAAAATGAATGACTGTTCATTCATCATTTGATATACTGAATTCAAGATTGAATCCGTTTTCAAAAGGGGGAGTTTTGGGGATGTCTACATTTTTAATCGTCAACTGGATTCTATTCTTGCTCGTCCTCGGCTATGGTGTATATTTATTTGCTACGCTAGTTCATCAGCGTTATACGTTCATCAAGCTCGGGAAGAAGGCAGAATGGAGCCAAACGAACAAAGAACGACTCGAACAGGTCATGATCAACGTGTTCGGTCAAAAGAAATTGTTGAAAGATAAGAAGAGTGGCGCAATTCACGTCATGATGTTTTATGGCTTCATCCTTGTCCAATTCGGGGCGATTGATTTTATTTGGAAAGGACTAGCGGTGGGAACACGTTTCCCGCATATCCCGCTCGGTCCGCTTTATCCAATCTTTACGTTCATGCAAGAAATCGTCATGCTCATGATTCTCGTTGCGGTCGTTTGGGGATTCTACCGTCGTTACGTCGAGAAGCTCGTGCGCTTGAAACGAAACTTTTTAGCAGGTCTTGCCCTCATCTTCATCGGCGGGTTGATGGTTTCCGTATTGTTCGGGAACGGGTTTTACCTCGTCTATAAAGAAGAGCTTCCAATGTGGGGCGAACCGGTCGCGACGCTCATCGGCTCAGCATTTGCTTGGGTACCGGGCTCTGTCGCTTTCGCTTTATTCGTCGTCTTTTGGTGGATGCACCTTTTATTCTTGCTCAGCTTCATGGTCTACATCCCACAAGGAAAACACGCACACTTGATTGCCGGAACGCTCAACGTATGGCTCGGTCGCACGCACAAAGTCGGTCGCTTGGCACCTGTTGATTTTTCAGCGATGGAAGAAGCGGAAGAGTCGGATGAAGAGATTGTCTTCGGGGTCAACAAGATTGAAGACTTCAACCAGAAGCAGCTCGTCGACTTGTATGCCTGTGTCGAGTGCGGGCGTTGTACGAATGTTTGTCCGGCAACAGGAACTGGGAAGATGTTGTCGCCGATGGACTTAATCGTCAAACTTCGTGACCATATGAATATGAAAGGCGCGGCGGTCACGAGAAAATCACCGTGGGCACCTGCACTCATGTTCCAAAACACGCAAGGTGCTGAAATCGCAGCAGCTGCGCAAGACGGTCATATGCTCGTCGCAGACGAGTTGATCGGCAACGTCATCACGGAAGAAGAAATTTGGGCTTGTACGACTTGCCGTAACTGTGAAGACCAGTGTCCGGTCATGAACGAACACGTCGATAAAATCATTGACCTTCGTCGTTACCTCGTCATGATGGAAGGGAAGATGGACCCTGAGGCACAGCGTACGGTCGCCAATATCGAGCGTCAAGGGAACCCGTGGGGAATGAACCGGAAAGAACGCGAGAACTGGCGTAAGGATACAGAGCTCGTCATCCCGACGGCGAAAGAGAAGAAAAAAGCAGGCGAGGAATTCGAGTATCTCTTCTGGGTCGGCGCGATGGGGTCTTACGATAGCCGTAGCCAAAAAGTCGCGCAGAGCTTTGCGAGCGTCTTGAACAAGGCAGGCGTCTCATTCGCCATTCTCGGAAATGAAGAGAAAAACTCAGGGGATACACCACGTCGAATCGGAAACGAGTTGCTGTTCCAAGAACTCGCCGAAGCGAACATTAAACTATTTGAGAAGTATGGGGTGACGAAAATCGTCACGGTCGACCCGCACGCGTACAATACGTTCAAAAATGAGTATCCGGACTTCGGTTTGACTGATGTGAAGGTGTATCATCATACGGAGTTGCTCGCGGAGTTACTTGACACAGGTCGGATTCAGCCAGACCTTCACGTGAACGAACGTGTCGTCTATCACGACTCTTGTTACCTTGGTCGTTATAACGGCATTTACGATGCACCACGATTCGTCCTAGAACGCATACCGGGTGTCGAACTCGTCGAAGCGACACGTAACCGTGAAAACGGTATGTGTTGTGGAGCCGGTGGTGGTCTCATGTGGCAGGAAGAAAAAGTCGGGACACGTGTCAACGTGGCTCGGACAGAACAGTTACTTGAGACGAAACCGACTGTTATCGGTTCGGCATGTCCGTACTGTTTGACGATGTTATCTGATGGAACAAAAGCGAAGGAAGTCGATGAGACCGTCGGCACGTTCGATGTCGTCGAATTGCTCGATCGCTCGCTGAAGGCCATCGAGATACCAGAACCAGTTGTCCAATAATACATGAAGGCACGGTCCGTGGACCGTGCCTTGTTTGTTTACTGCATCTCAGAGGTGGATAGAAGAGAAGAGGTCAAGTGAGATAACCCTTGCGTCGTCTCGTTGATCGATGAAATGGTCTCGACCATCTGTCCGAGGTCTTGTTTGTTTCGTTCGAAAGAAAGAACGTATTGGCCCATTTCTTCTTGAACGGTCGAAAAACCAGCTTTGACGGTGCTTAGTTGGCGCATCGCTTCATCGTTCGTCCGATGCATTTGCCCCATTTGCTCGAGGAGGGCCGCGATGTTCGTCTCATTTTCATGAATGAGCGCGTTGATTTGACTGCTCAGTTGTTTTGCGTTCTCCGCAAGTGTGCGTACCTCGGTGGCGACGACGGCGAACCCTTTTCCGTGTTCTCCTGCGCGAGCCGCTTCAATCGAAGCGTTTAAGGCGAGTAAGTTCGTTTGGTTAGCAATTTGTTCGATGCTCTTGGTCATGCTGACAATATCCTGTGAACCTTCTTTTAGGGCGGTAATTCGATCGAGCGAAGTATCGACGTAGGTGGCCGACTGTTTGAACTCTACTTCCATCTGTTCGATTTGATTTCCGTTCGTGTGCGTCAATTTCATCAAATGACGACTCATTTTTTCCGTTTGCTCCGTTTCCGCAAGGACTTGGTGAGCACGATTGCTCGTTTCAGACATGGCGTGTCCGGTTTGTTCCATCGTAGTCGCCACTTCTGTGCTGACGCGTGTCACGTCACTCAACAGGGACGCACGAGCTTGGTTCGCAGACTCGATTTCATCGAGGCGGGCGTTGACGTATTGTTCGGTGACGATTTGTGCGTCTAAATTCATCGCGTGTGACAACGCTAAGAGGGACTCACTTAAGAGGGCAGGATCGTGTTGATACGTTTCAACCACTTTTGGGATGAGCAACGTATTAAATGCCGAGTACGTCGCCAAGAACCAGACGACAGGCACGGCGAAGTGGTGGTGCGTCTGTCCCATTCGTTTCCGCATTGCCAAGAATTTATCATCGATGTTCCCTGTTAGTAGGCTGCGGAAATAATCGGCGAATACCTTTTTTAATCGTTCTCTTGTGGATGATGCGTTCGCAATCTGTACCATTTCCGGTTGCAGCATTAAGTGGTCGAGTACGTTTTCAAGTACATCGTCAAGTACTGACTCGACGAGTGGAGCCATACCTTGCAGTCGTTTTACTTGAGAGGTCGTGTATCCCATGTAGTGAGTGCGACCATTCAAGCTTGAGTCGGCTGGTTTAGCGATTGTCTGGATTTCAGGAAAGCCGGTAGTGGCGACGAAGTGATTGGATGTTGTTTTACGAAAAAGTGCCATATATTTTTCTCCTTCTCCTTCTCTTTCATATCTAAAATGTCATTCTCTTCTATATCGGCAAAAGAGTGAAGAAACTGAGAAGTAAATGTGTTATGAAAGAGGTTCGCAGACGAATGGATCTGGGAAAGGATGATTGAGGAACAGAATATTCAATCTCAATGTAAGGAGTGTGTCCCATGAAAAACATGGTTGTCCTATTGACGATTGTCAGTGCTCTCAGTAGTCAAATTCTTCCGCAGATCTTATTTTTATCTATTATGGCAGTCGAAGAAGGTGTCGGGCGTCTCATTCCATTCTTGATTTTTTATGTAGCCAGTATGTCCGGTCTATTATTGTGGGTTTATGTCATTGGACGCCGTGGTTCTAAAGATACTTTTTTAATCGCCTTGGTCGTACTCGTTGTCGGTCTCGTTTGTTTCGTTCTCCCGTTTGAGCGTGCGATTGAATGGAGCGCCTTTTTAGTCGGGGTTGGATCAATTGGAGTCGGGTCGATTATGACGACGATTTTATCGCAATTAAACGAACTGAAACCAGCTGCTGATCCAGATTCAAAAGAAGATAAAGGGAGCTCCTGGCCGTTGGTTCTGATGTTAGTCGGTTGGATTGCGATATTCTCTTATGCATTGACACAGTCATACAATCTGGCCATCGCTCTCTTTTTGGTCAGTTTGATTCTACCATGGCTTTTTGTTCGGAAATTACCGCTTCAAAAATCGGCGACTTGGCAGTTTGAAACTCGTTCTTTTCTCCGTGCCTTCATCGCGGTCACCGTTTTTACATTGATTAGTCGTCTGCTCAGTCTTTTAGAAGGGGCGCGTGGCTATATCGAAATATTTGGCTTAATGATTATTTTGCTCGTTTATGTTGGATGGTTATTGTACCAAAAGCGCGTCCGAGACTTTATTGGAGCGAGTCGCACCCGTCAGGTTCAATTGCTGTCGTTTGTGATTGGATTGTTCGGTGGTTGGACGTTAATTGGTGCCGTTTTTGTCAGTCTTGCCTTGTACTCGTTTCAAGTTCTCATTTTTTATGTATTTGTCCCATTTTTAGTAGGCGTCATCGGCTGGATTTTGTTTAGTCGTATATTTGATTTCGCACGTCACCCATACCTCGTGTTACTCGTGTCCTCCCTCATCTTTTTCCTAGGATTTATCGAGCCACTTGCGTTCATCCCTGTCTTATTTGTCAGTGGGTATACGCAGACGATGTACTCGAGTGTAAGCCATACGTATCTGTTTGATCAATATGGGGAAAATAAGGAGTTTGCTTCCTTGCTCTTGCAGCTGTGGAAGCGGTTTGGGATGATCGTTGCGTACTCCTTCTTAATGATTGGATTGTTAGGGTACGGTTTGTACGTTGGGCAGACGGTCAACGAGGAATTATCGTTTCAAATTCCAAAAGCATGGATGTTCGGTGTTCTAGGACTTACGTGGATTTTCAATATTGGATTGATCAGCCTGTACTGGTTCCGAGTTCGTCCGAGTAGAATACATGAATCATAATTTTCCCTAGCTTTTTCATATCGCTTTTGTTTATAATGAGGAGTGATGTTTAACTAGTGACGGAAAAGGAGTGTCCTTTAATGAATAAATCGTTGATTGATTTCGTTTATGAACTTCTCCAAGAAACTGGCGAACAGCCTGTTTCTTTTGATGAGATTCGCGAAAAAATCAAGCAAAACTATACGTTTGCGAGTGAAGAGGAAGAGCTCGAAAAAATCGCACAACTTTACACCGATTTGAACATCGACGGGTTGTTCGTCAACTTAGGAGCAAACCGTTGGGCGCTTCGTGTTTGGTACCCATTCGATAAGTCGGATGAGGATCTCGTCATCGAAGCACGTCAACGTGGTGAACTTGACGAATTCGAAGAAGAGTTCGAAGAAGCAGACGAAGGCATCGTCGATATCGAGGATGACTTGGATGTATTCGCAAAAGTTGAAGACTATGATTCATCTGAATTTGATGATGAGGACGAAGAAGAAAAAGTAGAAGGCCTTGACGATTTCAAGGACGATGACTTGGACGACGACCTCGATATCGAAGACGAGGATGATTTATAAGAGACCGCAAAAAAGCCGGGCATCGCGCCCGGCTAGGCGTGTCTCTTTTTCTTTTTTAGTCGTGTTCATCGACTTGAAAAAAAAGAAAAAATAATATCTTGACGACTGCATCGTCTCTGGCGTAAATTAGTCATGGGCTAGTTTAGCACGTAACGATGCAGCAAAAGTGTCCTCCATTTTCGGGGGCACTTTTGCTTTTTTTGTTTTTTCGTTTCCCGATGGTTGGTATTCAAGAGAGGAGAAAGAAACATGACAAAGTACATTTTCGTAACAGGCGGGGTAGTATCTTCGCTCGGTAAAGGGATCACGGCAGCTTCGCTCGCGCGTCTACTCAAAAATCGAGGACTCAACGTCACGATTCAGAAGTTTGACCCATACATCAACATTGACCCAGGTACGATGAGCCCGTATCAACACGGAGAAGTATTCGTCACAGATGATGGCGCTGAGACTGACCTTGACCTCGGACACTATGAGCGCTTTATCGACATCAACTTGTCGCAAAACGCGAACGTCACATCAGGGCGCATTTATTCAACTGTCTTGAAGAAAGAGCGTCGTGGAGACTATAACGGTGGGACGGTTCAGGTCATTCCGCATATCACGAACGAAATCAAAGACCGTGTCTTCCGTGCAGGACGCGAGACGAACGCCGATGTCGTCATCACAGAGATTGGTGGAACAGTCGGGGATATCGAGTCCCTTCCGTTCATCGAAGCGATTCGCCAAGTGAAGAATGACATTGGGAAAGAGAACGTCATGTATGTCCACTGTACACTCGTCCCTTACCTTCGTGCCGCAGGTGAGATGAAGACAAAACCGACACAACACAGTGTCAAAGAGCTTCGCAGCTACGGAATTCAACCGGATATCATTGTCCTTCGTACGGAGCATGACATCCCAGAAGACATGCGTGAAAAAATCGCCCTCTTCTGTGATACACGCAAAGAAGCGGTCATCGAGGCGCAAGACGCATCGACACTTTATGAAGTACCACTCAACCTTCAAAAACAAGGAATGGACCAACTCGTCAACGACTACTTCGGTTTCAATTCACCGGCTGCTGACATGACGGCTTGGAAAGAACTCGTCCACACGGTCACACACCTTGAGAAGAAAGTGAAAATCGCACTCGTCGGGAAATATGTCGAATTGCGTGATGCGTATATCTCGGTCGCGGAAGCACTCAAACATGCGGGTTATGCGTTCAACGCGGATATCGACATCGACTGGGTCAACGCAGAAGACGTGACGGCTGAAAACGTCTCAGACATCCTCGGCGATGCGGACGGAATCCTCGTTCCAGGTGGATTCGGTGAGCGTGGAATCGAAGGGAAGATTGAAGCGACACGTTTTGCTCGTGAAAACAACGTCCCATTCTTCGGAATCTGTCTCGGGATGCAACTTGCGACGGTCGAGTTTGCCCGTAACGTCTTGAAGTTGGACGGCGCACATACTGCAGAAATCGATCCGTCGACACCGTATCCGATCATCGACCTTCTTCCAGAGCAAAAAGATATCGAGGATCTTGGGGGCACACTTCGTCTTGGACTTTATCCATGTAAACTCGAAAAAGGGACGAAAGCGCATGCGGCATACGATCAAGAACTCGTATACGAGCGTCATCGTCACCGTTATGAGTTCAACAACGAATACCGTGAAGCGTTTGAAGCAGAAGGCTTCAAGTTCTCAGGTACGAGCCCAGACGGTCGTCTCGTAGAAATCATTGAGATTCCAGAACACAAATGGTTCGTGGCATCACAGTTCCACCCAGAATTGATTTCGCGTCCAGAACGTCCACAACGTCTATTCCATGACTTCATCCAAGCATCACTTGGAGAATAAGTGATTGAAAGCCACGGTCCATTGCGGACCGTGGTTTTTCTACGTCAAAAGCATGAGAGGGAAAGCGCCTTCGGCAGGATACATCCCTATCACTTTGTGGGTACACTAGAAGTAGAACGGGGAGAGGGTGAGGGCACATGAAAGAACGACATTCGATTTATCTTGGATATGGATTAGGGCTTGTCGCGCTCAGTCTGTTGCCGTTCGTCGTCTTGCCTTCCCTTTTATTGCCGTATCAACTTGGCTGGACAGGTGTTGTTTTACTCGCCCTCTCGGTCGGGTTACTTCGGGCGATTCGGGACGGCTCGAACGTCATCCTAAAGCAGATGTGGAAGATCACGTTCTCTCTCTTCTTGATTTTCGTTCTCGTCTATTATGTTTCATTCGGACTCATCCTTTATGACACATACGGATTGGATCGTTTACTAGAACAATATGAACGACAGGCGGTCTGGGTGTTTGCAGCATTTAGCTTTTTACAACCTATTGCGTTACCCGTTCCGGAAGCGGTCAGCGTGCCGATTGGGAGTGTCGCGCTCGGACCGTTTCGTGCCGCTTTGGTCGGAAGCGTTGCGACGACACTTGGAATCTTTGTCATGTATGGACTGGCCCGATTTGGTCGAGGGCGCATGATTCGTTGGGTCGATGAAGAAAAACTGAAGACGTACGATCGCTATGTCGATCGATACGGTCTTGGTGTCTTGCTCGCCTTATTTATCATTCCGATTTTACCTGACGAGGTCATCTGTCTCGCTGCGGGGTTTAGTCGTGTACCGTTTCTGCGCTTTGCGGGTATCGCGTTCGGGGCAAAACTCGTCACGTCGTTCGGACTTGCTTATTCTGTCTCGATTGGACAATTGTTTATGACCGATTCGAGTCCAATCGCGATCGCTTCTGTCATGGCAAGTGTGATTGTCTTGATTCTTGCGTTCATTTGGCGCAAACGAAAAAAAGGAGATTCGAACGGGACACAAGAATAAGGTAAGGACGATTTATAGAGAGGAAGACAACATGCGACAAGATCAAGAAGTGGTCATTCGACCGATTGAAGAACAGGATCTATCACGACTCTGGGAATTGATTTATCGAGATGCGGTACCGGAATGGAAACAGTGGGACGCGCCTTACTTCGAACACAAGTCAATGTCTTACGAAGAGTTTCAGCAAATCGAGCAGTCGCTCATTCAAAAAAAAGACATGTGGGTCATTGAGGTCGATGGAACCGTATATGGGACCGTTTCTTACTATTTCGAAGATGCCGGACGAGAATGGCTCGAGATGGGCATCATCTTGCATCAGTCCGACCGCTGGAATCGTGGTGTCGGGACGCGTGCCCTTCGCTTATGGACCGAGCATCTATTTGAGACGCTACCCGTTGTCCGTGTCGGCTTGACGACGTGGTCCGGGAATGAACGGATGATGCGGGTCGCTGAAAAAGTAGGGATGCAACTCGAAGGTCGAATCCGTCAAGTGCGTGTCGTGAACGAGAAGCGCTATGATTCGATTCGGATGGGTATATTACGGGAAGAATGGATGAAAACAGGTACGACGTCTATTTAAAGACGACGTACCTGTTTTGTATGATTTTGTATATATTTGTCGCCATATTGACGATTTCATTCGTGAAGAGTTTGATACAATCGAATCGATTGAATGAAATAGGAGAGAATAAGAATGAGACGACACATGTTAGTTATTATGACGTTATTGATTGGGATGGGTACATGGTATTACATCGCGGGAGCCGCCCCGACGATTAAAAAAGTTCCGACACCATCCTTTACCGGACAATACCCCGGGTTACACTTAACGGTAGAGAGTGAACAAGCGAAAAGATATACGACATCAATCTCTGTTCCGAGAACGGATTATGAAATGCTAAACGAGGAGCTGGATGCATTCATTTTAGAAAAGAAAGAAGCATTTCAACACAACCTCACCCCTAGTCACGGTCAAACGGGTCACTTAAATATTCAGACCGATACATATCAAACGAATCAGACTGAATACACGCTAGTCGTTCATACTTATGCATTCACTGGTGGTGCGAATGGTCAAACCACTGTCGACGTATTTCGGATGAACCTTTCGGACGGAACGTTCGTTGAATGGGATGATGTCTTACGTGATGACCAACATGCATTAGAATGGTTCAAGCATAGCGTCATCACACAATTACAACATCAAGAATACGTATTTGAGGATCAGTTACGTGAAGCGATTAAACACCCTAAATCGACGAAGTGGATACTGACGTCCTCTGGTCTAGATGTCATATTTGACGAGTATGAAGTGGCGGCGGGAGCGGCAGGTGTGGTAGAAGTTCATATTCCGATGAAGGAAGTTGAGCCGTTTTTGTTATCCGAATTAGATACGCCCACTGCACAAGAAGATTCTCCAATCATGAGTCCCTCAAATAAGCCGCTTGAACCCAATGGGAAATATGTTGCACTGACGTTCGATGATGGACCCCATCCGATTGTGACACCTCACATTCTTGAGACACTTGAGAAATACCAAGCGCGTGCTACGTTCTTTATGTTAGGAAGTCAGATGGAATTCTATCCTGATGTAGCGAGACAAGTAGCGTTGTCAGGTCATGAGCTAGCAAATCATACTGAACATCACCCGGATTTGACACAATTGTCTGAGAAGGGAGTCAAAGAGGAACTCGAACAGGTTGATGAACGAATTGAGAGGCTTACGGGACAACGCCCATCATTGGTTCGTCCACCATACGGGGCTAAAAATGAAATGATTGAGCAGATCATTCAGACAAAGGAGCAGACCCTTGCACTATGGACGGTCGATTCTCTTGATTGGAGTCACCGTAATGCCGATCAAATGTATCGCTTGATTATGGACAATGTCCATCCAAGTGCTGTTGTCTTGATGCATGATATTCATGAGTCCACAGCTGAAGGGTTGCCGAAAGTTCTCGATGCGCTGAAACGTGAAGGGTACACGTTTGTGACGATGAGTGAGCTCTTGACGTTGAAATAGTAAATGAACCCGCCGTGATAAACGGCAGGTTCATTTTTTTATTTCACTTCTTGATCTTTAATTGGGAACCAACCGGCACGTGTCGTGATGGCGTTCCATAGCGGAGCTGGGACAGCGAGTTCGGCTTGTTTGTTCAAGTCGAGTTCTGTCTCGATCTCTTCTTCGCGGTCCGATTCCACTTTTTCCAGCCATTGTGGATCGATGATCAGTTCGCGACCGAGTGCGGCAAAATCGACGACGTCGAGTGCGTCTTCCACTTGGGCCGGACGTTGGAGTTGCCCGACTCCGATGAGTGGGATGGCACCATTGATTCGATTGGCGATGCGGTCTATCGAACGCTCCGTGACATTCTCGTCACGCATGGAAGCTGTATTAAAGTTCCAGAGAGAAGCGTGAATATAATCGACGCCCTCTTCTAAAATCATATCGAGTAACACATCCGTGTCGTCGAGTGTGATTCCTGGCTCTTCGATTTCTTCCGGTGAGAAACGATAGCCGACTAAGAAGTCTTCTGCATCTGCAGCTGCTTCTTTCACACGACGAATGACTTCGCGTGGGAACGTCAAACGTCCATGAACATCACCGCCGAAGCGATCTTCACGGCGATTTGAGTGCGGTGAGAAGAATTGTTGAATCAAGTAGGTGTTCGCTCCGTGAATCTCGACGCCATCAAACCCGGCTTCGATGGCCCGACGCGTCGCTTCACCGAACGCCTCGATAATGGCTTCGACCTCTGATGTCTCGAGGGCACGTGGTGTGACGGCGCCTTCTCGGACAGGCGCGACAGCACTTGCACTGACAGGTTGTTCGTTCGGGACGAGTTCAGGTGGTGACATCCGTCCAGCGTGGAAAATTTGAAGGATGGCTTTTGCACCTTCCGCTTTTAAACTTTCCGCCAATTGACGGAGACCCGGGATGAATTTGTCGTCATTGACCCCGAATGCGTTCGGGAAACCTTTCCCGTCTTCTGTCACGTACGCGCATGCTGTAATCGCAAGCCCGACGTTTTGCGCCCGTTTCCGATAGTAGGCGAGCTCATGCTCGGATACTTCGCCCGTTGGTTCTGATGAGTAATGTGTCATCGGAGCCAAGACGAGTCGGTTCGGTACTTCGACGCCATTTTTGAATTGAAAAGGTTGTAACATACGTTTCATCTGAAATCCTCCTTCAACATGATACCTTGAAGTCTAAGCTTCTCGACTCAAAAATGCGAGTCGGATGCTTGTGAATGAACACATTACAGATTGCGCAAGCGTAAGAGATGATTGAACTGAAAAGAATAGGGTATAATACAGGAGAAAAGTTGATATTCGGTTCGAGACAATAGAGAGACCACAACAGAAGGGGGAAGCCTTGTTTTTGTTGTGGTCTCTTTTTCTATTCATTGAACCGTACTTACTATAGGAGGGAATAAGATGGAAATCAGAAATTTCTCAGCGAAAGAACGAGCGAAACGATACGAACAACTGACAAGCGAACGTCATGACGTTCTTGTTGTCGGTGGAGGGATAACCGGAGCAGGGATTGCGCTCGATGCGTCGTCACGTGGGATGAAGACAGCGGTTCTCGAAATGCAAGACTTTGCGGCCGGGACGTCAAGCCGTTCGACGAAACTTGTTCACGGGGGACTCCGCTATTTGAAACAATTTGAAGTGGGGCTCGTCGCAGAAGTCGGGAAAGAGCGTGCCATCGTGTATGAGAACGGTCCACATGTCACGACACCGGAACAGATGCTATTACCGATGCACAAGGGAGGCACGTTTGGTCCTTTCTCAACTTCAATCGGACTCATGGTGTATGACTTCCTCGCAGGCGTCAAACGGGCAGAACGTCGCATGATGCTCAAACCGAATGAAGTCATCAAAAAAGCACCGCTCGTGAAAAAAGATGACTTAGTCGGTGGTGGATACTACGTCGAGTATCGGACGGATGATGCACGATTGACAATCGAAGTGGCGAAAGAGGCCGCGAATCATGGTGCGCTTCTCATGAACTATGCGAAAGTGACCGGACTGATTTATGAGAACGGCAAAGTAGCCGGTGTACACGTCGAAGACCAAATCGATGGGTCGACATATGACGTCTATGCGAAAAAAATCATCAATGCGACTGGTCCATGGGTCGATGAGTTACGGGAAGAAGACAACTCGAAAAAAGGCAAACAGCTTCGTTTGACGAAGGGAATTCACCTTGTCATCGATCAATCGAAATTCCCACTCAAACAGGCAATTTATTTCGACACACCAGACGGGCGCATGGTCTTTGCCATTCCACGCGGAAACAAAGCGTACGTCGGAACGACGGATACGTTCTTCGATAAAAACAAAGCGCATCCACGCATGACGACAGAGGACCGCGATTATATTTTGGATGCGATCCATTATATGTTCCCGGACGTCCATGTCACAGCAGACGACGTGGAATCGAGCTGGGCGGGTATTCGTCCGTTGATTTATGAGGAAGGAAAAGACCCTTCTGAAATTTCACGTAAGGACGAAATTTGGCAGTCAGACAGCGGCTTGATCACGATTGCCGGCGGTAAATTGACAGGGTATCGGAAGATGTCAGAAACAGTCGTCGACCTCGTCGCGAAATTATTAAAAGAAGAAGAAGGTGTCGTCTACTTGGCGAGCCGGACGAAGCATATGCCGATGTCAGGTGGTCACGTCGGCGGTTCGAAAGGATTCAAAGACTTCCTCGAGAAGAAAACGAAAGAACTTCAAAATCATGGTCTCGACGCGGGGCACGCGGAAGAACTCGTCCGTCTTTACGGTTCGAATATTGACCGCGTTATCGAACGGATGGACTCGAACGCGTATGACTTGCCAGAGGTCGTCTATGCGCAGTTGATTTATGGCATTGAAGAAGAGTCGGTCGTTCGTGCCATCGACTTCTTGATTCGTCGGACCGGTGCGATGTTCTTTGATATCGATTTCGTCCGTCAACACAAAGACGGTGTCCTTCGTTGCATGGCCGACGTCTTCAAATGGTCGGATGAGCGTTTGAAAGAAGAACGTGAAGAAGTAGAGAAGGAGATTGAAATCGCAGTTGTGCCTGTGACTGTCGAATCGTAATGCACTGCATTGCAGGAAAGGTTCATTCTAAATAGGATGAACCTTTTTTGTGTCATGGTTTCATCGATTCGGAATAACGGTATACCTCATAAGTAGTGATTCTTAGATTGAGGGAGAATTTTTTATGAAACGAAATCTCGTTGCCATCCTATTGATTGGCATTCTATTAGTAGTAGGTTGGCGTTATGTCGATTCCAATCGATTGTTAGCCGATGTCTATTATGTCAAAGTCCCAAGTGCAGAAGTGGCGACGCAAACCTCGGGGGGTTATCGCTATGATCTCATCGGGTACGATGAGGATGGAAAAAAACGTCCTCTGTCTATTGCCACCACTGGGTTGTTACCGGAAGGGAACTATCTGCGAGTATTTGTGAAAGAAGAAGATGCGGAAGTGACCGACTACGAGCAGGTGAATGTGCTAGACGTACCTGAACAGTTGAAGGAAGAACAGGAAGAAGAGAATTCCGAGCCATCGTTCCCTTGATTTCAAAAGATAGACGTCGCGAAAAAGAGATGAGTTTGGTAAGGTTAAATTGTTTGAATATGGTAAACGATGAATGAAAGAAGGGACATGCATGTCACGGATGTTAATAGCAGATGACCAGGACGGAATTCGTACGATGCTCGCGCAAGTGTTCACGAACATGGGTGTAGACGTGGACACGGCGCAAGACGGCATCAGCGCCTGGGAATTTTTAGAGCGGGAGCAATATGATTTGGTATTGCTCGATATGAATATGCCTCGTATGTTTGGACACGAAGTATTACGTCGCATGCGCGAGAAACCGTTAGACACACCCGTCATGATCATGACGGCATTTGGGGAAGAAACGGTGATTGAAGAAGTGCGTCGTCTCGGGATCGCGGCACAATTTGAGAAGCCGTTTGATATTTATGGGATGATTGGAAAAGTGAAAGAAGTCTTGAAAATTTGACGTTTCGTCACCAAGATGACATATGTAAACGCTTGCGCCAAGCCATTTCTATGCCCGAATAGCATAGGCACATGTTTTACGGTGTGTTATAATGGGAACGAATTGCACGGGGGAACTTTTCCCAAACGTGTATAATAGCGAACAGACAGGAGGATGTCATTATGCCATTAGTATCAATGACAGAAATGCTTAACAAAGCATTCGAAGGCAAGTATGCAGTCGGCCAATTCAACATCAACAACCTCGAGTGGACGCAAGCGATTCTTCGCGCTGCGGAAGACGAGAAATCACCAGTAATCCTCGGTGTATCAGAAGGTGCAGCGAAGTACATGGGTGGCTTCACGACAGTTGTCAAAATGGTTGAAGGTCTTATGCACGACTACAACATCACTGTTCCAGTTGCAATCCACCTTGACCACGGTTCTTCATTCGATAAGTGTAAAGCAGCGATTGACGCTGGTTTCACGTCAGTCATGATCGACGGTTCACACCACCCGATCGATGAAAACATCGAAATGACGAAACAAGTTGTCGAGTACGCGCACGCTAAGGGTGCTTCTGTTGAGGCAGAAGTCGGTACAGTTGGCGGCGAAGAAGACGGCGTTATCGGTGGCGTACAATACGCTGACCTCGACGAGTGTGTACGTGTTGTCAAAGAAGCGAAAGTGGATGCACTTGCTGCAGCACTCGGTTCTGTACACGGTGAATACCAAGGCGAGCCGAAACTTGGCTTCAAAGAGATGGAAGAAATCGCAAACGCGACACAAACTCCACTCGTTCTTCACGGCGGATCAGGTATTCCTGAGCACCAAATCAAAAAAGCAATCGAGCTCGGCCACAGCAAGATCAACGTTAACACAGAGTGCCAACAAGAATGGACTCGTGCGGTACGTGAGAAAGTTGCTGCTGATGCAAAAGTATATGACCCACGTAAAATTATCGGACCTGGTATCGAAGCGATTTATAACGTCGTTACTGGCAAGATGCGTGAGTTTGGTTCAAGCAACCAAGCTTAATCCTGTCCTGAAAGGCTGACTCTTTTGTAGAGTCAGCCTTTTTTTGATGATTTAGGGAACGTATACATATATGGTGAAAAAAAGGGGGAGTCTTTGTGATTTATAACGAGCGACCGACAGAATTGTTTTGGCGAATCTTTTATGTATATGGAGCAGTCGTGTTGGTTGGTCTTTCTTTAGCATTAGCCGCCGCCCCACTCGTTTTAATTTATTATTATCCGGTACCTTGGCTTATTCCATTGTTAGTCTTAGTCGCCATCGGTGGGTTTGGGGTGTATTGGTTTACGAACACGTTCCGTCGTTTATTTTGGAAAGAACGGAATCACTCTAGATACGAAATGACCGCAACGAGCATCGAGGGTGTGACGTATCGGCATGAACCGGGCGAGTCGGTCGAGCAATCATTTCCAATCTCAGCGATTCGACAAATCGTCTTCTTCCCGGCGATTGTCCGAAAGACACAGCCGTCTCCGACGGTTCGGATTGGTCGTCCTACGGTAGAGTACACTCCGATGCTATCGATTATGACAAAAGATGATGCCATGGAAATCTTGTTCGATCAACGTGATCTGGTTGCCTTTGATCAATGGATAAAATCTTTCCATGAGCAGGGAATTCCGCTATTTTACACACCAAAAGAATTGTATTGGATTGGTGCGAATATCTCGACACGACGTGAGCGATTTGAACGGTTGAGTCGTCCGGAAGAAATCGTTCCATTTGTCTACACCGGCGACCTTGTGGCAGATGAGCAGACGGCAGCAACGAATTGGATTGAAACCCACGGATTGGAACGTTTGAAAGAAGGACCACACCAAGCATACTATGTGAAGCAAAGTAAAATTATGAAATGGTCATTTTTCGGGACGCTCGCTGGGATAGGTCTTGTCGTAGGATCGATGCTTGCAATCGCATCGTTGACGTAAAGGGTATAGCAATTCGACATGACTTTCCTCATAATAGAGATTGTAAGCGATCACAAATTAAGGAGGAGACACATATGCGTTTTTTCATTGACACAGCAAATGTGGAAGACATTAAAAAAGCTCATCAAATGGGCGTCATTGGAGGCGTGACGACGAATCCATCGCTCGTCGCCAAAGAAGGTGTCGATTTCCATACAAGACTTCGTGAAATCTGTGAGATCGTCGGGGATCTCTCGGTCAGCGCCGAAGTTATTGCACTCGATGCGTCGGGTATGGTGGAAGAAGGAAAGGAACTTGCCGCCATCGCGCCGAATATTACGGTAAAGGTACCGATGACACCAGCGGGGATGCAAGCGGTAAAACAGTTCAAGGAGCTTGGAATCAAGACAAACGTCACGCTCATCTTTAACGCTAACCAAGCGTTACTTGCGGCACGTGCCGGGGCATCATACGTTTCTCCATTCATCGGACGCTTGGATGACATCGGACAAGATGGGCTTGATTTAGTTGAGACCATTGCGAACATCTTCGCAATCCATGGCATCGAGACAGAAATTATCGCAGCATCTGTGCGTCATCCGGTTCACGTGACAAAAGCTGCACTCCTTGGGGCTGACATTGCCACAGTCCCTTACAAAGTTATCGAACAAATGATGAAACATCCGCTCACAGACAAAGGCATTGAGCAGTTTTTAGCGGATTGGAACAACGCTCAATCCAAATAAGTCCGTCGTAGAAAGGTTTTGATCAGCGTGGAAATTCTCCATATCGTTGGGCAGCAAAAACTAGAAGGAACCGTCGAGATTAGCGGAGCGAAACAGAGCGCTCTCCCTTGCCTTGTGGCTGCACTTCTCACGGAAGAGTCGGTGACGATTGAAAACGTTCCGATGATTGAAGATGTGGAAGTGATGGTCAATTTGTTAAAAGAGTTAGGGGTTCGGGTAAAGCGGGATGGCGAACGAATGACGATTCATTCGAATGAAGCAGTCGCAATGCCTCTCCTCGGTTCTGAGACGCGCAAAGTCCGTGCCGCTGTCTATTTACTCGGGGTCTTCGCGGCTCGCTTTGGAAAAGGGGCGGTTGGGTTACCTGGAGGATATGCGATTGGTCCACGGCCGATTGACTTACATTTGAAAGCGTTGGAACGTCTCGGCATTCATGTTGAGAATGAATCAGGTCTCTATCATGTCCGGGTCGATGAACTTGTTGGGAATCGAATTTACTTAGACTTGCGGTCGTTTGGGGCAACCGTGAGTGCAATGCTTGCGGCTGTTCTAGCGACAGGGACGACGGTCATCGAAAACGCGGCTTGCGATCCGGAAGTCGTCGATGTGGCGACCATGCTCACATCGATGGGTGCACATGTGAGTGGGGCCGGAACGGATGAGATTCGAATTAAAGGGGTGGAACGCCTCCATGGTTGTACGCACACACTCATTCCAGATCGTCTCGAAGCCGGAACGTTCATGATGTTCGGTGCAGTGTCCGGTCGTGTGACCGTCCAACCGGTCATTCCGACACATCTCGAAGGGGTCATTCAAAAACTGTTGGATTTCGGAGCGGACGTCGAGGTTGGTGAGGAGTCAATTACCGTGACGGCGAACCAATTCATGCCAACAGATATTCGGGTGTTCCATTACTCGGGGTATCCGAGCGACTTGCAACCGGTGATGACGGCAGCCTTATTAAAAGCTGACGGAACGAGTGTTGTCACCGATAAATTGTATGCGCAACGATTCCGCCACATCGCCGAGATGCGACGGATGAATGCGCAAATTACACTGGAGGATGCATCGGCTGTGATTCGTGGCGGCAATAAGCTGGCGAACGCAGAGATGGAATGTACCGATGCACGGAGTGCTGCGGCCCTGGTACTGTCAGCGCTCCAAGCTTCTGGTGAATCGACGCTACTACATGCGGAACGACTGAATGATTCGTATGTCGACTTTGTCGGCAAATTAAAACAACTCGGTGCGCTCGTTTGGGTGGAGGAACAAACCGAGGTATAAAGGGGAGATTTCGGGTGGAACGAAGTTTATCGATGGAACTGGTTCGGGTGACAGAAGCGGCGGCACTTGCTTCAGCCCGTTGGATGGGACGAGGATTGAAAGTTGAAGCGGATGATGCGGCAACGACGGCCATGCGCGACGTATTTGACACGATTCCGATGAAAGGGATTGTCGTCATCGGTGAAGGGGAGATGGATGAGGCCCCGATGCTATACATCGGAGAAAAAGTCGGAAATGGCTACGGTTCTCGTCTCGATGTCGCAGTCGATCCGTTAGAAGGGACAAACATCGTAGCGACCGGAACGTGGGGAGCACTTGCGGTTCTCGCGGTCGCGGATGCAGGCGATCTCCTTCATGCTCCAGACATGTACATGGATAAAATTGCCGTCGGACCGGAAGCGGCAGGTCTCGTCAGTCTCGACAACTCGATTGAAGAGAACATTGAAATCGTGGCGAAAGCGAAGAAGAAAAACGTGGAAGATGTCGTCGTCACGATTTTACATCGGGACCGTCACGAAGAAACCATTCAACGTGTCCGCGCGACCGGTGCGCGAATCAAATTGATTCCGGACGGGGACGTCGCCGCGGCCATCAACACCGCTTTCCCGAAAACGGGTGTCGATTTGTTGCTCGGTTCAGGCGGGGCGCCAGAAGGTGTCATCGCTGCAGTCGCAATGAAGTGTTTAGGTGGAGACTTCCAAGGGCGTTTGCTCCCGGAAGATGAAGCGCAGAAACAACGTTGCCATGACATGGGAATCGAAGATACGGATCGAATCCTCCTCCTCAATGATTTGGTGAAAGGTGAAGATTGTATCTTTGCGGCGACCGGCGTCACAGATGGTGAGCTGTTACGTGGAGTCCAATTCACGTCACAAGGCGGACAGACCCATTCGGTCGTCATGCGTGCCAAGTCCGGTACCGTTCGTTTCGTCGAAGGGAACCACTCACTTAAGAAAAAACCAAAAATGGTCATGAAACCAGAATAATCAGAAGTCGTGGATGTGAAAACGTCCACGACTTTTTTGTGGTGAAAGCGTCAGAAAACGGGAATGGATAGTCAGGAGGTGGGTGTGATGATTCAGGTTGAAGGACTCGTCAAAACATTCAAGGATGTTCCAGCTGTCGATGACGTGTCATTTTTCGTGAAAGAAGGAGAAATCTTTGCGTTTTTAGGTCCGAACGGTGCGGGTAAATCGACGACGGTGCAAATGTTGACGACACTCGTGAGACCGACATCTGGAGTGGCACGAGTCAATGGATTCGATGTCGTTAAACAAGAAAAAGATGTCAGATTATCGATTGGAGTTGCCTTACAAGAAACAGGAATCGATAAAGTGTTGACGGGACGAGAGCTCCTTGTCTTACAAGGGCGTTTGTTTAAGATGTCGAATGAAGAGGCGCAACGTCGAGCCGATGAGTTACTCGAAGTCGTTTCACTGACGGATGCGGCCGATCGCCGGAGTGGTACCTATTCCGGTGGGATGCGACGACGTCTCGACTTGGCTCTCACACTCGTCCATCGTCCGACGGTCTTGTTTTTAGACGAACCGACGACCGGACTCGATCCGGCGAGCCGAATCGAAATTTGGAATGAAGTACGCCGATTGAACGAGGAATTCGGGACGACGATTTTTTTAACGACCCAATACTTAGAGGAGGCAGATGAGTTGGCTGACCGGATTGCCATCATCAATCACGGGAAGATTGTGAGTGAAGGAACGGCCGAGGAATTGAAACAGCTCGTCGGTGGAGAGACGATTTCGATGGACTTCGCTACAGAATCTGAAGCGACCCTTGCTGCGACGCGATTTCATACATCTTCGAATGGCACACATGTATCGTTTGAGTTACGTGACATGACGTTGACTGAGATTGTTCGTTCCTTGGATGAACAAGGGTTGCAGCCTGAACGATTGACTGTCAAGCAACCATCGCTCGATGATGTATTCTTGAAAGTGACAGGCGAATCGTATGAAGGAGGCGAGATCCGTGTGGACTGAGACATGGCTATTCACGAAACGGAGTTTGCTGACGACTATTCGAAATCCGTTTTCATTCATCCCGAACTTGATTATTTCTGTATTCTTTTTACTTGTGTATACGAGTGGCTTGTCGAGCGTGGCCTCGTTGCCTCAGTTCGAAGGGAGCGACTATTTGAATTTCATCTTACCCGTATCCATTGTTTCAGGTGCAGTCGGGGGAGCGGGAGGCACGGGTCAGGCGCTTGTCCGAGATATTGAGAGTGGCTATTTCGCACGGCTCTTGTTGACACCGGCGACCCGTACGGCGATTGTGCTCGGACCGATGATTGCGGGGATGTTGCAATTACTCGTCCAAACGCTACTTATTTTTGCTGTCGCGTTTCTCCTCGGTCTCACGATTCCTGTCGGTGCCGCTGGATTCTTTTTCACGGTATTACTCGCAATCGGATTTGGACTTGGTTTCGCAGGATATTCGGTGGGCGTCGCCTTGAAAACACGAAATGCACAAGCGGCACAGGCAGGGACGTTGTTGTTCTTTCCTTTAATTTTCCTGTCGACGACGTTCGTTCCGAAAGAATTGATTGAAGCCGAATGGTTGAAAGTGGCGGCGACGTTCAATCCAACCACGTATATTTTCGAAGGGATGCGAGCGGTTCTGACTCAGCCGGAGATTGACTGGGGTGCTTTATCTGCAGGGCTCGCAGTCGCGGGTACGATGAGTGTACTCATGATCGTCTTTGCGGCAACGAACGCGAGAGGGGCATTGAAGCAAAAATAAGGGAGGAGTTTGATGCAGGAACTATCAACGATGATTCGGATTATTTTAACAGGGATTGGAGCATATATTTCTATCATTTTCATGTTGCGTGTTTCTGGTAAGCGTACATTGGCAAAAATGAATGCATTTGATTTTATTGTGACGGTTGCACTTGGTTCTATTTTGGCAACGACCTTGACTAGTCAACAAACCTCTTTATTGGCTGGACTGACTGCGTTCGGTACACTAATTGTCTTACAATATATATTAGCGAAACTATCTAAGCGATTCTCCATTGTGAATCAAATGATTAAATCAGAACCAACTCTACTGTTTTATAAAGGAGATTGTTTGAGAGAACATCTACAAAAAGAACGAATTTTAGAGATTGAGGTCATTCAAGCGATTCGATCAAGTGGCACTCCTCTAGGACAAGTCGAAGCAGTAATCATAGAAACGGATGGAACGTTTTCTGTTTTGAAAGACTCTCGTCATGTAATGGAACATGTGAACAAATAAAAACGACTCGGTTCCGATGAACCGAGTCGTGATGTTGTATTAAAGGTATGATCCAGCGCCAACGTAGCGTGGTGCCCAGTATCCAGAAGTGAAGCTCGCGTATTTCACGCCGCCTGTTTCTGAGTTGATCATTTGTGTTTTGCTAAGTGCCATTCCGACGTGTTGAATCGTTCCGCCTGAATGTGAGAAGAAGACGAGATCGCCTGCTTGGATCGATGACTTCGAGATTTTCTTCGCGCTTGAGTATTGCTGACGTGAAGAACGTGGAAGTGTTTTTCCGATTGCTTTCTTGTACACGTGTCCAGTATATCCTGAGCAGTCAAACCCTGAAGTTGTTGTTCCACCATAGCGATACGGTGTTCCGAGATATTTCTTCGATTCAGCGACGAGTTTCGAACGTTTGCTAGAAGATGACGTTGAAACCGTTGTTGATGTCGACGTGTTCGCTTTCAAGTATGTGTACGTTGAAGAAGCTGAGATATAACGGTGTGTGCCTTTGTAGTTGATTTTATAGAACGAACCGGATTTACCAAGGTATGTATAGCGTTGACCTTTATCCATTTTCGCGACGACTTTCGATGATGTAAGTGACGGGGCAGTACGGATGTTCAAACCGTTTACTTTCGAGTAAGCAAATGTACCGGTAGCGGCTTCTGCTTGTTCACCTGTTGAGAACATAAGACCCGAGAAAGCGACAGTGGCAGCGACGACGATTGATGCGATACGCTTTAACATTGTATAAATCCCTCCGTTTTTAAAATCAAGACATTCGTATATGACAAATCGAGTAATTTTTAATGGTAGAGCACAAGTTGCGGGATATACCCGGTTTCCTGTGCAAATAAACTATATCATGCGCAAGACCGATAGCATTTTTCAATCGCAAGTCAAAAAAGTGTTTTCTTGTAACAAAAATGAAACAATATGTGGATATAGCACTTATTTTGTTACAAAACTATCTTTTACTGTGTAAGGATTTGTACAAGAGGGAAACGATTGAACAAAAGGTGATTTTTGCACGGTGACGGCACGGGCAAAATATGGTTAGATGATGGCAGAACAAATGAATCAAGTTGAATTCTTCTTGTAATGAAATATAGAAAGATAGGTGACTTGAATGAGTCAACAGACAGAACCGACAAAGAACTATACACTTCGTGAGCTTGAAACGAAGACGTTGAAAGAATTATATGAGATTGCTAAAGAAGTCAAAGTACCGAACTTTCGAGAAGCACGGAAGCGTGAGCTCATGTTTCGTATTTTGAAATCACAGGCTGAATCAAAAGATTTATATTTCCTCGAAGGTATTTTAGAGATCATTCCACCGAATCCACAGTCTCAAAATGATGGCGGATTTGGATTCCTCCGACCAATCAACTATTCTCAATCTTCCGAAGACATCTATATCGCTGCATCGCAAATTCGTCGCTTTAATCTTCGAAACGGGGACCTTGTCACAGGAAAGGTCCGTAAACCGAAAGAGAATGAACGGTTCCAAGGTTTGTTGAGTGTTGAAGCGGTCAACGGAGAGTCGACGGACTCGACGCGTTCGCGTGATTATTTCCCGGCATTGACACCGATTTATCCAGAACAACAGATGGTGCTCGAGACAGAGCCGACCCATCTTTCGGTACGTGTCATGGATATGATCGCACCAGTCGGGTTTGGCCAACGCGGGTTGATTGTGGCACCACCAAAAGCGGGGAAAACGTCGCTTTTAAAAGAAATTGCCAACTCGATCACGACGAACCATCCGAACGTCGAATTGATCATTCTTCTAATCGATGAACGACCAGAGGAAGTGACGGATATTCAACGTTCTGTACCGGACGCAGACGTGGCGTTCTCGACTTTTGACGAGACACCGGAAAACCATGCGCGTATTTCAGAACTCGTTCTCGAACGCGCGATGCGTCTCGTGGAACATAAGAAAGACGTGGTCATTCTGCTTGATTCCATCACACGCTTGACGCGTGCGTACAACCTGTCTGTTCCACCGAGCGGACGGACACTCTCGGGTGGGATCGACCCGGCGGCATTCCACAAACCGAAAAAGTTCTTCGGAGCGGCACGGAATATCGAGGATGGAGGTAGCTTGACTATCCTCGCGACAGCGCTCGTCGATACCGGATCGCGAATGGACGACGTCATCTATGAAGAGTTCAAAGGAACAGGAAACATGGAACTGCATCTGGACCGGAAATTGGCAGAGCGCCGGATCTTCCCTGCAATCGACATTCGTCGCTCGGGAACACGGAAAGAAGAGTTGTTACTAGGGAAGGACGAACTCGATTCGCTCTGGACGATTCGTCGTACAATGAACGAGTCTCCAGACTTCGTCGAACAGTTCTTACGCCGTGTCCGTGAGACGAAAACAAACCTCGACTTTTTTGCTGCGCTAGAGGCAGATAAGAAAAAAAGACGACCGGTGAAAAAAACGAAAACAGACTTGTAAAACCTATAGTAGGGTGATATTATATTCTAGTGAACTTTCTCTAGGTTGAAAGAATACTTAGGGCCGAAGGAGTTGAAAAGCAATGAAACAAGGAATCCACCCAGAATACCGTAAAGTCGTATTCATGGACTCGACGACAGAATTCAAATTCATCACTGGTTCAACTCGTTACTCTAACGAGACAATCACGATGGAAGATGGAAACGAGTACCCACTCATCCGTGTCGATGTATCTTCTGATTCGCACCCGTTCTACACAGGTCGCCAGAAATTCGCATCTGCAGATGGTCGTATCGAGCGCTTCAACAAGAAATACCAACGTTAATCGTAAAGTTGTATGCTCACCGCCTAGGGATTGCCCTTGGCGGTTTTTTGTTGCATCGACACGGGTAAAGAGACGAAAGTATGTCGTGAGGGGGCCGTTATGGAATTTATACTCATTAGTATTAGCTTGTTGATCGGGGTCGGCATCATGTCTCAATGGTTGGCATGGCGTTATCAAATCCCGGCAATCATCATTATGACGCTCGCTGGAGTATTGGCGGGTCCGATCCTCGGGCTGTTCGATCCGCGTGAATTATTAGGGGATTTATATAGTCCGATCATTTCGTTTGCGGTCGCCATCATCTTATTCGAAGGAAGTCTTGGGCTTCACTTTAGCGAAATCAATCAGTTCCGGAGGTCGATCGTCCGGATTGTCACGATTGGAGTCGCGCTCTCATTTGTCGGGATGTCGCTACTCATTCAATATGTAGGAGGGTTACATTGGGTCGTCGCCTGGACGATGGGGGCGCTCTTCGTCGTGACGGGTCCGACTGTCGTCATTCCGTTGTTGCGTCAGGCACACTTGAAAGATCGAGTCGGAGCGATTTTAAAATGGGAAGGCATCATTGTCGACCCTGTTGGAGCATTACTCGGACTCTTCGTCGTTCGACTTGGATACATCGTATATGAAGGTATGGATTTATGGATGCAACTCCTCTTTGCAGGTGCCTGTATTGTAGGGATTGGACTCGGTTACTTGTTCGGCCATCTCTTGATGGGATGGTTTGTGGCAGAAAAAGTACCTCGCTATCTCCGTGCCTCGGTTACGTTGACGGCTGTCCTCATCTTATTCTCACTCAGTGAGCTTATGATGCATGAAGTCGGGCTTCTCGCCGTGACGGCGATGGGGATGACGATGGCCAATACGAAGCATCGGGATGAAGAAATCATCGAAGAACTGCAATCATTCAAAGAAGATATTTCAATCTTGCTCATCTCATCTGTCTTCATCTTGTTGACGGCTTCCTTGTCTCGGGCAGAGCTGTTGAATATTTTCCAATGGCCGCTTCTCTTGACGATTGCGGGCATCCTGTTCTTGGTTCGCCCAGTTGCGATTTACTTGTCGACCATCGGTGGAGGTTTGCCGCTAGCGGAACGAGGGTTCATTGGTTGGATTGCCCCACGCGGGATTGTCGCGATGACGGTCGCGGGATTCTTTGCTGAAGAAGTCGCGCATCTTGGGATTGACGATGCGAAGCAAATGTTGCCGCTCACACTCGGTCTCGTCTTCATTTCCGTTACACTGCACGGTCTCACGATTCGACCGCTCGCGCGAAAATTGAAATTAATCGATGAACAAAAAGAGGCGAACGCTGATGAATAAAGGACGGAGTTCTTTCAATCAGTATTTAGGAGAAGTCAACCCTTTTCCTCAACTCGAAAGATAGGTATAATCGGAAAGCGATTATCGATGGAGAGGGCGAAGAACAATGATGCATGTGACGAACCGATATGGTTGGATTGAAGTGATTTGTGGGAGTATGTTTTCGGGGAAGTCGGAGGAATTGATTCGCCGAGTCCGCCGTGCTCATTATGGAAAGATTCCGGTCCAAGTATTCAAACCAGCAATCGACGACCGGTATCATGAAGAGAACGTTGTCTCACACACAGGGAACTCGGTCGTGGCCGTGCCAATCGCATCAAGCCAAGACTTGTATGATGCCGTTCGTGAAGAAACACAGGTCATCGCGATTGACGAGGTGCAATTCTTTGATGAAGGAATTGTAGATGTCATCGAACAACTTGCGAACGAAGACAAACGCGTCATCTGCGCTGGGCTCGATATGGACTTTCGAGGCGAACCGTTCACGATGATGCCTGAACTGTTGTCACGCGCGGAGTTCGTGACGAAACTACAGGCCATCTGTTTGTCATGCGGCGCGCCTGCGTCGCGGACACAACGTCTGATCGATGGGCAACCTGCTCGTTATGAGGACCCGGTCATCTTGGTCGGGGCTTCCGAGTCTTACGAACCACGATGCCGACATTGTCATGATGTACCGAACAAACCACATCCGGTCCGCCATACGGTGGTAGACTGATGAATCGACGGACCGCCCTCGGCGGTCCGTTTTTTTGCTATAATAGATAGAGTTTGATTTGACGGAGAAAGGACGGATCATCATGTTTGACCGTTTAAGTGTATTAGAAGATCGTTACATGCAATTGAATGAAATGCTCGCCGATCCTGAGGTGCTCGGTGACTCGACGAAGTTGAGACAATATTCGAAAGAGCAGGCACAACTAGAAGAGACGGTACAGATGTATCGTCAGTATAAAGAAACAAGTACAGCTTTCAAGGAAGCGAAGACGATGCTTGAAGACCGGACGCTCGACGCCGACATGCGTGAATTGGCAAAAGAAGAGATGAACCTCCTCGAGCCAGAAGTCAAAGAGCTAGAAGCGAAACTGCGGATTTTATTGCTTCCAAAAGACCCGAACGATGACAAGAACGTTATCGTCGAAGTCCGAGGAGCAGCAGGCGGAGACGAAGCGGCACTCTTTGCAGGAGATTTATATAAGATGTATACGCGATTTGCTGAACGTCAAAATTGGAAAGTGGAACTCATTGACGCGAACTATACCGAACTCGGTGGATTTAAAGAAGTCACGTTCATGATCAACGGGGCAGGTGCCTATTCAAAGCTCAAGTTTGAGAACGGAGCCCATCGTGTGCAGCGAGTCCCGTCGACTGAATCGGGCGGACGAATTCATACGTCCACAGCAACGGTTGCCGTTCTTCCGGAAGCAGAGGATGTCGAAGTGCATATCGATATGAAAGATGTACGAGTTGATACGTTCACTTCATCTGGTCCAGGGGGACAATCGGTCAACACGACGCAATCAGCTGTCCGTTTGACACACATTCCTTCAGGGCTCGTCGTATCATGTCAAGATGAGAAGTCGCAGCATAAAAACAAGGATAAGGCGATGAAGGTCCTTCGAGCACGCCTGTATGACAAAATGCAAAGCGAACATATGGAAGAGTTGTCTGCGCAACGAAAATCGGCTGTCGGAACAGGTGACCGTTCCGAGCGGATCCGCACATACAACTTCCCACAAAGTCGTGTCACAGATCATCGAATTGGATTGACCCTTCAGAAGTTGGACCGTGTCCTAGCAGGTGAACTCGAAGACATTATCGACGCACTCATCATGGACGAACAGGCACGTCTCATGGAGGATGCGGAATGATGCGGATTGCCGCACTACTTAAGCAGACGGAAGAACGACTAGTTGAAGCTGGGCGCGACCGTGCGGCTGCCGAATGGTGGCTCATGCATGTGTTGCAAGTCGATCGTACCGGTCTCCTCGTTCGTTTGTCGGATGAATTGTCTTCAGATGAAGCGACACGGTTCGAGACGGGAATCGAGCGTTTATTGATCGGAGAACCGGTACAACACGTGATTGGACATGCTCCGTTTTACGGGCGCTCGTTTGAAGTGAACCGGGATGTGTTGATTCCGAGACCAGAAACGGAAGAGTTGATCGACTGGGTACTTGAGCAACTTCGTCACATCAAGGATGATGAGATTGTCGATGTCGGGACAGGAAGCGGGGCCATTGCGATTACCTTGAGCCTCGAGCTCGGCGTACGTGTACAGACGGTCGATATTTCGCGTGAGGCGATTGAAGTCGCTAAACGAAATGCAGCCACACTTGGCGCAACTGTACGGTTTTATGAAGGAGACGGGCTCGCACCGATTGCGGACCACTCGATTCGCGTTCTCGTCTCAAATCCGCCTTACATCGAGGCCGATGAGCTGTTAGATGAGACGGTCGTCGGCTACGAACCGCACCTTGCGCTCTTCGGAGGGAAGGATGGGCTCGACATGTATCGGCAATTAATATTGGAATCGGTGCGCGTCTTACGTGCCGATTGGCATTTGATTGCGTTTGAAATCGGGTATAACCAAGGACAAGATGTGAAATCATTACTGTCTGAACGTTATCCTGAAGCAGAAACGGGTATTTTAAAAGATATAAACGGCAAGGACCGTATCGTCTATGCCGTAAGGGAAGGGATTGCGTATGGAAACGAAATGGATTAATTCGAATGAGATTGAAGAGGGGGTACGTCTTCTTCAAGCGGGTGAAATCATCGCCATGCCGACAGAAACCGTCTATGGTCTCGCTGGAGATGCCATGAACGATGTGGCAATTCGAAAGATTTTTGAGGCAAAAGGTCGTCCGTCGGATAACCCGCTCATCGTCCATATCGCTTCAATCGACCAAACGAGTTTGTTTGTCGATTCGATTCCTACTGTTGCCAAACGCTTAATGGATGCGTTTTGGCCAGGCGCTTTGACGATCATCTTGCCTTCAAACGGACGAGCCTCTTCGCTCGTGACCGCGGGCCTCGATTCCATCGGACTTCGGATGCCGAATCATCCGGCAGCACTCGAGTTAATTCGTAAGTCAGGGTTAGGGCTTGCGGCTCCGAGTGCGAATCGTTCCGGACGACCTTCGCCGACAACTGCTCAACATGTCGCGGATGATTTGAACGGACGAATCGCAGGAATCGTGGATGGGGGTCCTACCGGAATCGGAGTCGAGTCAACCGTTGTGGATTGTACGGGGGACACGGTAACGATTTTACGACCAGGTGGTGTGACGCGAGAAGAAATGGAAGCTGTCATTGGACCGGTCGCCTTAGATGCCAATTTGAGTAACGATGAAGCCACACCACGATCGCCGGGAATGAAGTATACGCACTATGCCCCAACGGCACCTGTTTTTTTAGTCGATGGCACACGCAAAGATTTAGAACGTGTCATCGAGGAGCGGAAGCAAGCGGGGTTGCGAATCGGTGCACTTGTCTTCGACGAGAACCCGACACCGGCTGAGGTCACGTATTCACTTGGGACCTCGATGGAAGTGGCGGCGCAACGTTTATACGACGCGCTTCGTCGATTTGATGAAACAGACGTGGATGAGATTTATGTGAACACGATTGAACCGGTCGGAGTCGCACTTGCCGTCTATAACCGTTTATACAAAGCAGCGGGCGGAAAGATTGTGCACCCGACGAAAGATGCCTAAAGACATAGAGGAGGACACGCGATGTCAATGAAACGCGTATTATTCATATGTAGTGGCAACACGTGCCGAAGCCCGATGGCGATGGCCTTGCTCCGTTCGAAGATGACCGGGGATGAGTTTGATATTCGCTCAGCTGGTCTACGGACGATGCAAGGATTCGATGCTTCAGAAAATGCACTGCAAGTTCTCAGAGAACGTGGGATTGAGCTCG
This sequence comes from Exiguobacterium sp. N5, assembly GCF_025842465.1. Classification (GTDB taxonomy): domain Bacteria; phylum Bacillota; class Bacilli; order Exiguobacteriales; family Exiguobacteriaceae; genus Exiguobacterium; species Exiguobacterium profundum. The sequence goes on along the minus strand of NZ_JAPAEP010000001.1, from coordinate 1,820,428 downwards.
ATCATGTCACCCAGACGTTCGATGAAGTGTTAGGGAATTGGGCGGATATCATCTTGACGATGACACGCGCACACCGTGAACAAATTCGGGATACATACCCGGATTTGTCTGAGCGGACGTACACGCTCTATGAATTCGTGACGGGGCTTGAACGAGACATCAACGATCCGTTTGGCGGTTCGATGAATGTGTATCGCCAAGTGCGAAACGAGCTCGAACCACTCGTGAATCGACTTGTGTTAAAATTAACGAATGATGGGTCAAAGGTGACGAAACCACCGAGACGCCTACCAAAGAAGACGGGGGAATGAACGAATGAAAATTGCAATTGGCGCTGATCATGGCGGCTTCAACTTGAAGAAAGAAATCGTAGCCTTGCTTGAGGAACTCGGACATGAGTATAAAGATTTCGGGACGCACTCAGCGGACTCGATTGACTACCCGGATGTGGCCATCCCGGTCGCAGAAGCGGTAGCGGCAGGTGAATTCGATCGTGGGATTTTGATTTGCGGTACGGGAATCGGAATCGGGATTGCGGCGAACAAAGTCAAAGGGATTCGTGCGGCACTCGTCCATGATTCATTCAGTGCAAAAGCGACACGTCAGCATAACGATTCGAACATCATGACGATGGGCGAGCGTGTCATCGGACCTGGTCTTGCACTCGACTTGGTGACGACGTGGCTCGATACGGACTTTGAAGGCGGTCGCCATTCAAACCGTGTCGACAAGATGAGTGCTTACGAATCGAAGTGAGTCAAATGAAGACGGAACTTCTCGGATTTTTGACGGAGCTTCACGAACGGTTTCCTTTGAATGATGAGCGCATTCTCGTCATCGGATGCTCGACGAGTGAAGTGCTCGGAAAAACGATTGGGAAGGCAGGTTCCATTGATGTTGCAAGCGAATTGATGGAAGCATTCCTTGAATTTAGAAAGAAGACAGGTGTCCATTTGGCGTTTCAAGGGTGTGAGCATATCAATCGTGCCCTCACCGTTGAGCGCCGGACACTCAAACAGTTCGGTCTCACAGAAGTGACGGTCGTCCCGATCCGGTCCGCGGGCGGAGCGATGTCAGAGAAGGCTTATGCCAACTTTGATGAACCATGTGTCGTCGAATCGATTCAAGCAGATGCCGGGATTGATATCGGCTCGACATTGATTGGGATGCATTTGAAACCGGTCGCGATACCGGTTCGGTTATCATCGAAGCATCTCGGAGAGGCGTACGTCACGTTCGCAGTCACGAGACCGAAACTGATTGGTGGGCCACGGGCTCAGTATCCAAATAAATGAAGAAAGCATCGCGTTTAGGTTTTTCGACCGAATGCGATGCTTTTTTGTTCAAATTATAAATCTTCTCCAAAAAGATAGGAGATGACCATCGGGAAACGCTCACGCCAGGCGAGCTCGTTGTGAACTCCTTCTTCAATCACTTCGAATCGGATGTGTTCGACCTTGTCTTTTAACAAGTTGTACACGCGTTCGCTCGACTCACGATACATCTCGTTCGTCGGTCCATTTTCGATCGGTTCCTCGACTTCTTTTGCGCCGACGTCCAAGTAAAGACGCTCGACGCCCTTCAAATCGCTCGCTTCAATCAATTGTTCCAGCTCGGTTTGGTTGAACCAAAATGCAGAGGACAGGGAAGCGACACGCTTGAAGACGTCTGGATATACACATGCTGCATATATCGAGATGAGCCCACCCATCGAACTTCCCATCATCGCTGTTTCTTCCGGAATCGTCCGATAGTCAGCATCGATTTGAGGTTTCAATTCCTGCGCGATGTATTCGATATACGCCGAACCCTGCCCGCCGAGCACGATGTCACTTCCGAGCAAACTCTCACCGATATAAGGGTTTTCCCACGGTCCATACTCATCGAGTCGTTGTTCGCCTGGTGCACTATCGAGGGCGACGACAATCAAGTCACGCTTCGAGGCGTCTAAATATTCACCGACGCGCCAGCTCATGTTGTAGCTCGCATCCTCGTCAGCAAAACAGTTTTGTCCGTCGTGCATGTAGAGGACCGGATATCGTTTTTCGGACGTCTCATAGTCGGCAGGTGTGTAGATTCGGACCGTTCGTGTCCGTTCGAACGGTGTGATCGTCAGTTCTTTTGTCTCAATCATAAGTGGCCTCCTCACAGTTACATTCTTATTAATGATACCCAACTTTTCATCAGATTATTGCGATACCCAAAAAAACAAGCGTGTGGTACGATGGGGGTGTTGATTTTTAGACATTTAGAGGGGGTCTTCACATGGTAAACACGACGAAGTTGAAAGTGCAGGATGCGGAATTATTTGAGGCAATGCAACACGAGCTCGGTCGTCAGCGCGACAACATCGAACTCATCGCTTCAGAAAACTTTGTTTCAGAAGCGGTCATGGAAGCGCAAGGAGGCGTATTGACGAACAAATATGCCGAAGGATATCCGGGACGCCGCTATTACGGTGGCTGTGAGTTTGTCGACGTTGCTGAGAACTTGGCGCGTGACCGTGCGAAAGAATTGTTCGGTGCAGAACATGCGAACGTACAACCACACTCGGGTGCACAAGCGAACATGGCGGTCTACTTCACGGTGCTTGAAGCAGGAGATACGGTTCTCGGAATGAACTTGTCTCATGGTGGTCACTTGACGCACGGTAGCCCGGTCAACTTCTCAGGTGTGCAATATAACTTCGTCGAATATGGTGTAGACAAAGAGACAGAACACATCGATTACGACGTCGTCGCTGCACTTGCGAAGGAACATAAGCCAAAATTGATCGTTGCGGGAGCGTCGGCATACCCACGTACAATCGACTTCGCGAAGTTCCGTGAGATCGCGGACAGTGTCGATGCTTATCTTATGGTCGATATGGCGCACATCGCTGGACTCGTGGCAGCAGGTCTGCATCCGAACCCGGTCGAACATGCGCATTTCGTCACGACGACGACGCACAAGACGCTCCGTGGACCACGTGGCGGAATGATTCTTTGTAAAGAAGAGTTCGCCAAAGCGATCGATAAGTCGATTTTCCCAGGGATTCAAGGAGGACCGCTCATGCACGTCATCGCGGCAAAAGCGGTCGCGTTCGGTGAGGCACTCCAACCGGAATTCAAAGATTACCAACGTCAAGTCATTGCGAATGCACAAGCACTTGCGGCAGGCCTTGAAGAAGAGGGGCTCCGAATCGTATCGGGCGGAACGGACAATCACCTCTTGCTTGTCGATCTTCGAGGAATCGACATCACAGGTAAAGCAGCTGAGCATGCATTGGATGCAGCAGGAATCACGGTCAATAAAAACACGATTCCATTCGACCCGGCATCACCGTTTGTCACAAGCGGAATCCGTCTCGGAACGGCTGCGATGACGACTCGTGGCTTCAAAGAAGCGGATATGAAAGAAGTGGCACGTCTCATCGGGCGTGTGCTGAAACAACATGAAGACGAGGCGGTAATCGCGGAAGCACTTCAAGACGTGCAATCGTTAACGGCGAAGTTCCCGCTTTACCCTGAACGAGGCTGAGTCAATGGATATTCGGACACTAGCAGAACGAGAGCTATCCGAACTTCCATTGTTCGATATGACAGAATGGTTGGCTCGTAAAGGGGAATACGATCCTTCTTTCCGTCTTGTCGCCAGTGAGTTTGGTGTCATCACGACGCTCCTTGACCATGGCTATTATGAAGAAGCGAGCGAACGAATCGTGCCGCTCCTCGGGATGAAAGTGCCTGCTGCTTTCCATCGACTAGGTCTTGCGCTAGAAGTGAAGGCGAACGGAAGAAAAGCGGCCAAGCGCCGCTTTCGTTCGTTCTCGTCGGCTGTCATCCAACATTCTGATTTAGCCGAGTGGCGACAGGCGTTCAAGCTCGATAAGAAATGGCTTGGGCTTCCGCTAGTGGTCAGTCTTGCGGCTGGAGCGCTCATATTTTGGCCAGATGCCGAACCGCCCGTCGTCACGCCGGACGAGCCGGACGAAGTCGTTGTCGAGACCGTAACGGAAGAAGAAGCACTCGCAGAACGCCTTGAAGAGCTCGAGGCAGAAGTCGCCCGACTCGAAGAAGAGAATGAGAAACTTCAAGATTCGGACGAACAGAAGCCAAAGGAATCAACTGAAGAAGCACCGGACACATCAACGGATGTTGTACCGCTGGCTGAGGTAGAAGCACTTGTTCAAGATAAACAGTATGAAAAAGCCGACCGCCTATTAGGTGGAAAAGCGAAAGTCGGACAAGAACAAGCAGTTGGGTTTTATCGACTTCTTGTCGACAATAAATTGGGACAAGCGGACATTGCGGACTATGCGGCTTATCTCGAGTCGTATCCAGAATCCGGTTACAAGGCAGATGTCCTTTGGATGAAAGGGATTGCCGAGAAAAAAGCGAATGACCCGGCGTACCGTGAAACGTTGACGACCGTTTCTGAGATGGAAGGGACGTATTGGGCACCGATTGCGAAGTCCGTGCTCGAAGAATAAGGTGCTACATGAGTAGCGCCTTTTCTCATGAAATTCTAATGAAGTACACCACGATTTCTCGTTTTCCTGTCGTATGATTTGAGATAGGAGGGATGCGTGTATGAAACGTGTAATGAAAACCATTGGAACAACTTTATTGGCGATCGGACTTATGGGAATCGGACTTGCCGGATTTTTGTTCTTCACTTCACCTGGACAATCCAGCCTGTCGCAACTATCGCTAGCGGCGCTGGAAGTCGAACAGCAGATGGAACAAGTCGATACGAAGTGGGATGAATGGGAAGATGATTTAGAAAGACGAATCGAGCAAGCCGTTCCAGAAGGCGTTCGTCTGTTTTTTGCGGATTGAATTCGGGAAATGAATAACAATACGTCGAGCGAACTGCTCGGCGTTTTTTCAAAGGAGTGAGCAGGATGCAGACGATTCTCGTCGTAGAAGATGATTCGAAGATTGCGCGATTACTGGAGTTGGAATTGAAGCATGCGGGATATGCGGTCATGGTGGCGACAGACGGTCGTACCGGTTTGGAACGAGCTCTCTCTGACGATGTCGACCTCGTGTTGCTTGACGTGATGTTACCTCAAATGAGTGGACTCGAGGTGGTCCGTCGTCTGAAAGAAGAGCGGCCATTGTTACCGGTTCTGATGGTGACGGCCCGTGGCGATCGATACGACAAAGTGAGTGGGCTTGATCTTGGCGCAGATGATTACATCACGAAACCATTTGAAATAGAAGAGGTGCTCGCACGAATTCGGGCATTTTTACGAATGCGCCAGCTTGTTCGTCAGGACCATTCCGAACAGGTGTTGACGTACGACACATTGACTGTCGACGTGAATCGTCATGAAGTATATTGTGACGGAAAGAAAGTAGATTTGACTCGACGTGAGTTTGACTTGTTGGTTTTCTTTTTAGAGAATCCGGAGCGTGTTTTGACGCGTGACCAACTCGTCGAACACGTGTGGGGATTCGACTACTATGGGGATACGAATGTCGTGGACGTGTATGTCCGATACGTAAGGAAAAAACTGACCGGCTCTTGGATTCAAACGGTTCGTGGTGTCGGCTATATGTTGAAGCGTGGTGAGTGACCGATGCTACGAACAAAAATTGCGTGGGCGATGACAGGGTTTATGTTGTTGCTTCTTCTCGTCTCCTTTGGCGTAACCTGGTTCGTCGCCAGACAGGAAATTGTCGATTCGCGTTTTGACGTGTTACTGCAGGCGTTGAATCTCTTGGAAGAAGATGTCCGGAATAGCGATGCGGTATTGTCGCTTCATGAGGACAGTGTCGTGTTAGAACGTCAAGAAAACGGCGAATGGGGAATCATCGGAGGAGAAGTGCCAGACGGAACGACGTTTCCCATCAATTACGGGGAACCGGCCCTCATCGATGATTGGTTTGTGGTCGCGACGACGGATGGACTAGCGTTCGGCTTTCAGGATCGAGATGTGAGCAATACGATTCAAGCGCTCGCAACCATTTTTCTCGTCATGTTCTTCTTTGCTGTTCTCTTGACGTTCCTAGGGACGTGGTGGATTTTACGTCAAGGTCTGTCACCGTTACGCCGATTGACAGAGACGATGGAACGGATCACGGAGTCCGGTAAGTTAGAGACAATCGAAGTGGCTGACCGAAAAGATGAAGTGACGACTCTTTCGGACGGATTTAATCATATGATTGAGCGAGTCGAAGGGACGATGGAGCAACAACGTCGTTTCGTCGCCGATGTTTCACATGAACTCAAGACACCGTTGACCGTCATCGAGGGCTATGCGAAGTTATTACAACGATGGGGACAAGAAGATGAGAGTGTACGTGCCGAAGCGATTGACCATATTTTAACGGAGTCGCGTCAAATGCGAAATGATTTGATTGAACCTATGCTCGAATTGAATCGATTTGCTGCACTCGAACAGGTAGAGCGAGAAGAAATCGATTTAGCTGAACTTGGGGAATCAATAGGAGAACGTTTTTTGCGGTCGCACGGCGTCCATTTACCTATTGAATCTACAGGAAGCTGGTTTGGTCATCGTGAGTCGTTACAGCGGATTCTTGTCATCCTATTAGACAATAGTTTGAAGTATGCGGAAGAGACGAGCCTTCATTTGAAGAGTGATCGAATTGAGGTACGCGATCGAGGACCGATTCTTTCGGATGATGTGAGGAATCGGCTGTTCGATCGATTCTACCGATTAGATGAAGCGCGCGATCGCAGTGGGAGCGGTCTTGGTCTCGCGATTGCGAAAGAAGTGGCGGACTTGAATGAGTGGACGATCGGGAGTAGATCGAATCATCCGGATGGCAGTATATTTTTTCTGACTCGATGATGAATATTTCGCATTTTCTCATCAACTTCTAATGAAGCCTTAAATATGCTCTCACGGAAGAGGCTTATGATGAAAATAAGAAGAACACATCATGAGGAGGAAACAAACATGAAACGCATCGGTTGGATTATCGGCGCATTATTAGCTGTCATGGCAATTGTTGGAATTGGATTTTACGTAAACGGGAATCAGACGGATACGGTCATTGTTCCACAAGCAATCAATCAAGCGAGTGACGATCGATCAACGGACAACCCAGATGACCCTGCTACATCGGATGGCTCAAGTAGCGCATCAGATGATTCGTCAGCAGCGCGAGTGGGAGATGGAGACGACTATGAACTATACGGGACGCTCGTGAAGTTATCGAAAGAAGATGTCACTATCAGCTTCAATGGAAAAGAGTCGACATACCCTTTAGCGGCGACACATGAAATCGATGACGATACACCGCAAGTGGGTGACCGGGTAAAACTCGAATTGAACCGAGATGATGAAGTGAAGGAAGTGGACCGTGAGAGTGGTGATGATGATGCGTATATTTACGGCACGCTCGTCAAACTCACAAATCAAGAAGTCACGATTAAGATCGATGGGAAAGACAACGTATATCCACTTGCCGCACGCTCTGAAATCGATGATGACACTCCGCGTGTCGGCGACCCTGTCAAACTTGAACTAAATCAAGATGGGGCGGTCATTGAAGTCGATCGTGAATCAGAGGACGACCAGAATGAACAAGATGATTCTTCGCAGGACGACTCATCTCAAGATGACTCATCCGAGGATGAGCGAGAAGATGACTAATGAAGTGATAAAAAGGACTAATCTCTTAATGGATTAGTTCTTTTTTGTTGCTAGACGTTGAAGCATAAAATGAGTTGGACCGCTTTCGTCAAATCATCAGAAACGTAATAATTCTGAAATCATCACAAAAATAGGTTCTATGTTATGATGTACAAGAAAAATTTAGGTGGTTTCCACCTAATTGGGAATGAGGAGGAACATCAATGCGCACGTATTGGGGAATCTTGCTCAGTTGTATCTTGTTGAGTGGATGTGGTGCCGAGACGTTGAACGCGATTGAGTTACGTCCTTTGTCTTCCTATCGAGTCGAGCAAGATCCTGAGATACCGTTAATGAAACAAACACAAGAGAAGCTACTTACATACTGTGAGCGTCGTCCGACAGATGTCTTACCAGAGCGACGAGCCAAGGTGGCAGAAGTGACATTTCATCATCCGCTCTATGAAGTACTCGGTTCCAAAACGGTGAAATATTTTGCGGCGGGTGATGAACGTTACGTGACCTGCGCGAACAGCAATGAGTTGATGGAGCGAACGTTTGCCGTGGAGCCGATTCAAGCGTTTGAAGCGCTCGAACAAGAGCGCTTTCAAGAATCGAAAGTGGTCTCGACAATTGAGTTTGAGCGCATCGATGACCTTGAATCGATTACAAGTACGTTCACATTGAACGAGACGCATGAAGAAGTGATGCCCGACTCGGCTTTCCGTTATACGACACCGGATACGGGAGCGATCTATGTGACGTTCGAGACGATTCGAAATGGGCGTACACTTGACCCGATCATTGAACCAAAACTATTCCCGTTTCAAAGCGGAGAGAATGAAGGGTATATTTTCTTGACGAGGCGTGCCGATGATCGTCTCACCCTACAAATCGGAGAGGCGTCCTCGCTCAAACAACTCATCCTACCGAATATATATGAGGCTCCTTATATGAAAGTCGATCCGAAAGAAGAGCTCTCGCTAAAGGGAAATCATCGCGAACTCATGAAACGCATCATCTTATCTGATCGACCGATTGAAGGGGATGTGGCTGAAGAGACGTCGTTATCGTTATCGAAAACATACGGAACGGTCCTTGAAATTTGGGGGCATGTCCGTCGTCCAGTGACAAACAAGATGTCCACGCGCCCCGCCGAAAGGGAAACGCGCCTGGCAGTTTTTGAATCGGATCAAGATACAATCTGGCTAGACGGACCGAAAACGCAAGAGTTGTTTGACGCCTTGTCTCATATTCAGCCGCATGAAAAACCGTCTACAGCTATCAAAATCGGAGACTTGCATCTGTATGAAGAATTGACTGAGCAATCCTTTGACGTATGGAAAACGGAAACAGAACTCTATTTAGTCGATCAACACACATCTCAATCGTATGAACTTCCGGGCAATGATTATTTCCAGGTCATTCAACCATAAGTGGCGTCTGACCTTTGATAAAATAGAAGTTGGCTCTACCCATCTCAACAGAGTTAGGGTACAATGCTCGAGAGAGAATGAGAGAGGAGTGAAGCAAGATGGGAAAAGTACATGTTTATGACCATCCTTTGATTCAGCACAAAATGACGATTATGCGTAAAGTAGAGACGGGGACGAAGCAGTTCCGTGAACTCGTCGACGAAGTTTCTTCACTTATGGCATACGAAATCACGCGCAGCCTACCCCTAACAGACGTAGAAATCGAGACACCGGTCTCTGTTTCCACTCAAAAGATGATTGCCGGCAAGAAATTGGGAATCGTCCCTATTTTACGTGCAGGACTTGGTATGGTGGATGGGTTCCTCAAAATGATGCCGAACGTAAAAGTCGGTCATATCGGTCTTTACCGCGATCCGGAAACACTTGAGCCACACGAATACTACTTGAAACTTCCGACAGACGTCACAGAACGCGACTTTATCGTTGTTGACCCGATGCTCGCGACAGGTGGTTCGGCTGTTGATGCGATTGCATCACTCAAGAAACACGGAGCGAAGTCAATCAAGTTGGCATGCCTCTGCGCAGCACCAGAAGGCGTAGAGCGTGTACAAGCAGAACATCCGGATGTAGAGATCTATCTTGCTGCACTCGATGAAAAATTAAATGACCACGGTTATATCGTTCCTGGACTTGGGGATGCGGGTGACCGTTTGTTTGGTACGAAGTAATGACTTAAAAGCGAGAATCGCCTATGCGATTTTCGCTTTTTTTACGATTGACACTGAATAATATTTATCATTTACGGATGTCACAAAATAGACACAAAACTAGAGCGAGAAGAATGGCGAACTGGGATGGAATTTATCTATTCTTTCTTATTTAAGTAGAATCCCTCGATTTCGAATATAAAACCAGGATTGAGAAAGGGATTTTGAACAGTATGAGATTCCTCACAAAAAAATGGGCAAAATCGCTCGACATGGTAAAAACATCCTCGGTATACTGATACAGGACGTTGAAAACGATTTCAAAATGAAGTCAACCGTCGTTTCGTAACTCTTTGTGAACGTAAGCGTTTACCGATTGAATTTTCCAAAACGTGGGGGTATAACTGAACTATTCTTCATCTGATTACGTTTGTGAAATGTTATAAAGTCAACATTTTTATTTCAACGTTTCTTCACACTTTCTTAAAAAAGTGCCTCAATCGTTTAGTTTATGAAGTGCGTAAAACTATTGATACGACTTGATTTAAAGCGCTTTTATAATTGTGAAATTCATTGACTTCTTATGCCATTTCTATTACTCTGAACTTGTGTGACTTTTGATGGTCACGCGAGTGTGAATTCGTGAAGAACAAGGGAGCACGTGAGACTCGAAAGGGGGATTTGGATGGCGAAAAAAGACAATCGTTATCTATCCTATGCCTCGCTCGCTTCACAAATCTCGACAGCACTTGCTGGACCGATTGTCATCGGTTATCTCGTCGGACAGTACGGCGAAAGACGTGAATTTTGGGGCACGTTTGGTTGGAATGTGTCGATTATCCTTGGACTCGTGTTCGGGGTTACGGCGCTAGTTCTCACCCTTCGGAGTTTATTGACAGGAGAGGACGAATGAATACGATTCAAGCAGACAGAAAAGCACAAAAAGAGTTGATGAAGCGTTATACGAAATGGTTTACCATTTGGTTTGCAATTTTGTTAGTTGGCGCCTTCATCGTCCCGATGTACAAAGCCGTTTTTCTCGGATTGTTCATCGGCGGGGTCGGGAGTCTCATCATTCTACATATGCAGAATCGAAGTGTCATACGTATGTATGACGTCATCGAGCATGGACGACGACCAAAGTCGCACGGGACCGTTTCAAGAATGGCGGTCGGTGCGTTAGCAGTGATAGTCGGTCTTCTCTACGAGGATCGAGTGTCCGTCATCGCGGTGGTAACTGGTCTAATCGCCGGCCACATCATACAATTTGGCGAGTTTACACTTGCCCAGCTCAGCAGGAAAAGAGGTGAATATTAATGGGTCATGAGTTTCCCACATATTCTCTGCACTTTGGGGACTATACGTTATACGGGAGCTGGACGAACGTCATTACAGTGCTAGTTGCAGCGTTACTCGTCTTCGTATTCGCCATTTGGGGGACAAGACGTTTGGCAATGAAGCCGACTGGCAAACAAAACTTCATGGAATTCTTCGCGGAGTTCGTACGTGGAATCATCGCAAGTGCGATGGACTGGAAGACAGGAGGACGCTTTATTGGATTTGGGATGACGTTGATTTTGTTCATTCTCTTCTCAAACTTGATGGGTCTACCGTTTAACGTCATTTCCGGACACTATTTGTGGTTCAACTCACCGACAGCCGATCCTTACGTAACCTTGGCGTTGTCGACACTCGTCGTTGCAATGTCGCACTATTACGGGGTGAAACTGCACGGATTGAAACACTATTCGGCGGAATTCGTAAAACCAGTCTGGTTCTTGCTTCCGATCAAATTGATCGAGGAGTTTGCGAACACGTTGACGCTCGGTTTGCGTCTATACGGTAACATCTTTGCCGGTGAAATCATGATTACCATCATCTTGGGACTCGCGATTACAGCCGAAGGCGCACTCAACCCGCTCGGTGCAATCTTTGCGGTCTTCCCAATGATTCTATGGCAAGGTTTCTCAATCTTTATCGGGGTTATCCAATCCTACATTTTCCTGACGCTTGCAATGGTGTACATCGGGCACAAAGCTTCGGCCGAACATTGATTCGGACATCTCGCCAAAGCGTTACAAACAAATTATTTACTTAACTTTTAGGAGGAATATACACAATGGAACAACTTAATCTTCTCGCAACAGCACTTGTTATCGGACTTGGAGCACTCGCAGCTGGTATCGGTAACGGTTTGATCGTATACGGAACAGTACAAGGACAAGCACGTCAACCAGAACTCAAAAACGAACTTCGTCAAACAATGTTCATCGGTATCGGTTTGGTTGAGGCCCTCCCGATCATCGGTGTGGCTGTCGGTTTCCTTCTCCTCAACTCTTGATTCCGAGTTAACGAGAATAGCATGAGAGGGAGCACGTCTCCCTCACTTATTTAGTCAAGAGGAGGGTATGCATGGATACGATGATGATTGCAGCTGGTGCTGGCGGCGAAGGCCTCCGCATTCTGGATATGATCTTTACAATTTTCACATTCCTCGTACTCTTGGCCCTGTTGAAGAAATTTGCTTGGGGACCACTCCTTGGAATGATGAGACAGCGTGAAGAGTATGTAGCGAACGAAATTGAACTCGCTGAAAAGAGCCGCAAAGATGCGGAACATTATGTCGTTGAACAACGTGACGCACTCAGTGCAGCACGTACTGAGTCAAAAGAAATGCTCGATGCAAGCCGTCGACAAGCAGAAGCAGAACAAGCACGCTTGGTGGAGCAGGCGCGTTTGGAAGCCGAACAAATTAAAATCGAGGCAGAGAAAGCGATTGAGCGCGAGCGTGAGCTTGCGAAACAATCTCTTCAAACGGAAGTCGTCACACAGGCACTTTCGGCAGCACGCCACGTCCTTCAATCAGACCTTAAAGGCGATGAAGCGAAACAGCGTGCCCTCGTTACAGACTTCCTGTCTAAAGCGAAAGGTGCGAACTGATGAACGCATCACTAGCAAAACGCTATGCCAAAGCGCTCTTCGACTTAGCGCGGGAACAAGGCACGCTCGACCAAGTCGAAGCGGAAGTGCGTCTGCTCGATGAAGTGCTCCACGCGACTCCTGAACTCATGGATCTCTTAACGAATCCGGCAGTCAGTGACAGCGAGCTTGCACAGCTTTTAAAAGACAGCTTTGGTGATATGACGGCGATTGTCGTGAACACACTTCTCGTCATGGTCGAAAATGACCGTGCGGCAGAGGTTCGCGCATTGCCACGTTACGTCCGCGAATTGATCAACGACTATCGTGGAATTGCAGAGGGTATTGTCACAAGCGCCTACCCATTGTCGGCAACAGACTTGAAAGACGTCGAACTCGTCTTCGGACAGAAGCTCGGGAAGACGCTCCAATTGAATAACGTCGTCGATGAAGAAGTCATCGGTGGACTCCGTGTCCAAGTCGGATACACGACGTACGATGATACGATCGAAACGAAACTTACACGCCTTGAGCGTGAATTGTTGAATGCGTAAGAAATAGGGGTGAATTCAATGACAATCAAAGCTGAAGAAATCAGCGCCCTGCTAAAAGAACGAATCGCTTCGTACGGTTCTGAAATCGAAGTCAGCGAGACAGGTACAGTCATTCAAGTAGGTGACGGTATCGCTCGTGCACACGGACTCGATAACGTTATGGCGGGGGAACTCGTAGAGTTCTCTAACGGCGTAATGGGCTTGGCGCAAAACTTAGAAGAAGGTAACGTCGGGATTATCATCCTTGGCGATTACAAAGGCATCAAAGAAGGCGATTCTGTCAAACGTACAGGTCGCATCATGGAAGTTCCAGTTGGTGAGGCACTCCTCGGACGTGTCGTCAACCCACTCGGACAACCAATCGATGGTCTTGGACCAATCGTGACTGACAACTATAACCCGATCGAGCGTAAAGCTTACGGCGTTATGGCACGTAAATCGGTTCACGAACCACTTCAAACAGGAATTAAGGCGATTGACGCCCTCGTTCCAATCGGTCGTGGTCAGCGTGAGCTCATCATCGGTGACCGTCAGACAGGTAAAACATCTGTTGCCATCGATACGATTATCAACCAAAAAGAAGAGAACATGATTTGTATCTACGTTGCTATCGGTCAGAAAGAATCGACTGTACGTGGCGTAGTAGAGACGCTTCGTCAAAACGGAGCGCTCGACTATACAATCGTCGTTTCGGCATCGGCATCACAGCCGGCACCACTTCTTTACCTCGCACCATTCGCAGGGGTATCGATGGGTGAGTACTTCATGGATCGCGGACAACACGTCCTCGTCGTTTATGATGACCTTTCGAAACAAGCGGCAGCTTACCGTGAGCTCTCGCTCCTTCTCCGTCGTCCTCCAGGCCGCGAAGCCTACCCAGGGGATGTCTTCTACCTCCACTCACGCCTTCTTGAGCGTGCAGCGAAGTTGAACGACGAACTCGGCGGTGGTTCATTGACAGCACTTCCGTTCATCGAGACACAAGCATCGGATATCTCAGCATATATCCCGACAAACGTTATCTCGATCACAGACGGTCAGATCTTCCTTCAGTCGGACCTCTTCTTCTCTGGGGTACGCCCAGCAATCAACGCCGGTCTCTCAGTATCACGTGTTGGTGGTTCGGCACAGGTGAAAGCGATGAAGAAAGTTGCTGGTACACTTCGTCTTGACCTCGCGTCTTACCGTGAGCTCGAAGCGTTCGCTCAGTTCGGATCAGATCTCGACAAAGCGACACAATCGAAGTTGAACCGTGGTCAGCGTACGGTTGAAGTCTTGAAACAAGACTTGAACGCACCGCTTTCTGTAGACAAGCAAGTTATCATCATCTACGCACTCACGAAAGGTCATCTCGATGACATCCCAGTCACAGACATCCGTCGTTTCGAAACAGAAATGAACGCATGGCTCGACCAAAACCGTAAAGACCTCTGCCGTGAAATCCGTCAGACAGGAAACCTTCCTTCAGACGAGGCAATGGTCGACGCAATTACGGAATTCAAAAAGACGTTCTCGCCATCGGTTTAATCCGGTGACGAGCGTCTATTAAGGTGGTGAATCGAAATGGCATCATTACGTGAGATCCAGATGCGGATCACCTCGACCCAAAGCACGAAGCAAATCACGAAAGCGATGAACATGGTGTCGGCATCAAAGTTGAACCGGGCCCAAGGGAACAACGCCAACTTCAAGCCGTACATGGACAAGTTGCAAGAAGTCATCTCGTCGATCGCCGGTGGTACATCAGGCGCGACACACCCGATGCTTCAAGTACGTCCCGTCAAACGGACTGGTTATATCGTCATCACGTCAGACCGCGGACTCGCAGGTGGATACAACGCCAGCGTCTTGCGTGACGTGTACCGTGAACTCAAAGACAAGCACACATCAACAGATGAGTATCGTCTTTACGTAATCGGGAAAGTCGGTGTCCAGTTCTTCAAGTCACGCAACATTCCGGTGTATAGCGCGATGACAGGGCTAAACGACCAACCAACTTTTGTTGAAGTCGCAGAAATCGTCAAACAGACGGTAGGTGCCTTCAGCGAGGGCGAGATTGATGAATTGAAGCTTTGCTACAACTCGTTCATCTCGGTCATCAGCCAAGAAGTGAAGATTCAACAATTGCTCCCGCTCGGGGATATCGAACAGTCCGCATCCAATGTGATGTATGAATACGAACCAGAAGAAGAAACGATCTTAGCGGCGCTCCTCCCACGTTATGCGGAAGGACTCATCTACGGCGCATTGCTCGATGCGAAAGTGTCAGAGCACGCAGCCCGGATGACGGCGATGTCGAGTGCGACAGACAATGCGGATGAACTCATTCGCGGACTCAAACTCAA
Source organism: Exiguobacterium sp. N5 (assembly GCF_025842465.1). Lineage (GTDB taxonomy): Bacteria > Bacillota > Bacilli > Exiguobacteriales > Exiguobacteriaceae > Exiguobacterium > Exiguobacterium profundum. The sequence continues at coordinate 1,804,879 of NZ_JAPAEP010000001.1, read as the reverse complement.
ATTCAACCGCGCGCGTCAAGCAGCGATCACACAAGAAATCACAGAGATTGTCGGAGGTGCGTCGGCGCTTGAATAAGCGCACGCCCTCTAGATTGTAGGAGGCTAACACGATGAACGAATACGGCATGAAAGGCCGCGTAGTCGCAGTCATGGGCCCAGTTATCGACGTAAAGTTCGACAACCACTTACCGAACATCTACAACGCTCTCAAAGTCACACACGTGGCAGCGACAGCGGACGATGTTAGTGTCGACTTGACGCTCGAAGTAGCTGTTCACCTTGGTGACGACACGGTCCGTACGATTGCGATGGACTCAACTGACGGCGTTCGCCGCGGTATGGAAGTACTTGACTTAGGATCACCGATTTCGGTACCAGTTGGAGAAGCGACACTTGGACGTGTCTTCAACGTTCTCGGTAACCCGATCGATGATAAAGAAGTGGCAGCTGACGTGCTTCGTGCACCGATTCACCGTCAAGCGCCAACATTTGACGAATTGTCAACGAAAGTTGAAATCCTTGAAACAGGGATTAAAGTCGTCGACCTTCTCGCACCATACATCAAAGGTGGTAAAATCGGCCTCTTCGGTGGTGCCGGTGTAGGGAAAACCGTCCTCATCCAGGAACTCATCAACAACATCGCGCAAGAGCACAGCGGGATTTCTGTATTCGCAGGAGTCGGTGAGCGTACGCGTGAAGGGAATGACTTGTTCCACGAGATGACGGACTCAGGCGTTATCAAGCAAACAGCGATGGTCTTCGGTCAGATGAACGAACCACCTGGTGCACGTCTCCGTGTTGCCTTGACTGGTTTGACAATGGCAGAGTACTTCCGTGACGAGCAAGGACAAGACGTTCTTCTCTTCGTTGATAACATCTTCCGTTTCACACAAGCAGGTTCTGAGGTTTCAGCCCTTCTCGGACGTATGCCATCGGCGGTAGGTTACCAGCCGACACTTGCGACTGAAATGGGTATGCTTCAAGAGCGAATCACATCGACTGCAAAAGGATCGGTAACTTCGATTCAAGCGGTTTATGTACCAGCCGATGACTACACGGACCCGGCTCCGGCAACAACGTTCGCCCACCTTGATGCAACAACAAACCTTGAGCGTCGTCTTTCGGAGATGGGGATTTACCCAGCCGTTGACCCGCTCGCATCGACTTCACGTGCCCTCTCTCCTGAAATCGTAGGGAAAGAGCACTATGAGGTTGCACGTAACGTTCAACAGACGCTTCAGCGTTACAAAGAACTTCAAGACATCATCGCTATCCTCGGGATGGACGAGTTGTCTGAAGACGACAAACTCACGGTTCACCGTGCACGTCGTATTCAGTTCTTCTTATCACAAAACTTCCACGTGGCTGAGCAGTTCACGGGCCAAAAAGGTTCGTACGTGCCAGTCAAAGAGACAGTACGCGGCTTCAAAGAGATCCTCGAAGGTAAACACGACGATCTTCCTGAAGATGCATTCCGTCTCGTCGGTCCAATCGAAGACGTCATCGAAAAAGCGAAGACGTTGGTCTAAGACCTACGCGGAAGGGGGAAACTAGACGATGAATACTGTTCACGTCAACGTCGTCACCCCGGATGGTGCAGCCTTTGAAGGAGACGCACGAATGGTCATCGCCAAATCGGTCACTGGTGAGCTTGGTATTTTGCCAAAGCACATCCCGATGGTGACGCCACTCGACGTCTCAGTCCTCAAGCTGCGCCACGAAGATGGTGGACGCACGCTGATCGCAATCAGCGGCGGTTTCATGGAAGTTCGTCCCGACACGGTGACGATCTTAGCTGAAACAGCCGAAATGGCGGATAAGATCGACTATGATCGCGCTTCTGCGGCGAAAGTTCGTGCCGAGCGTCGTCTTCAAGACACGAAGCTCTCGGAACTCGAATTCCGTCGTGCGGAACTTGCGCTCAAAAAAGCGATCAACCGCTTAAGCATTCGCGATATGAAAGAATAAGAATGACTCTCACACGAAAGTGTGGGAGTTTTTTTGTTGTTTTTTGGAAAAGATGGGTCTTTTGTCGTGCTTCTAAATGACGGGACTAGTAAAAAATATATGGAAGAAGACCGATAATAAAGGTGGGAACTACCGTAAAGGAGATTAGGGAATGAAAGTTTACGTTGCGCGACAACCAATTTTTGACCAACAATTACGCGTTTGCGGCTACGAATTGTTATATCGCCGCAGCGAAAATAATATTTTTGAGAACGTAGATGATTCGTTGGCAACAGCTGACGTCATTCATAACGCTTACCTTGTGTTCAATTTTCGGGAATTGACAGAAGGGACGCGCGCGTTCATCAATTTCCCTCAGACGTTGATTGAAGGGGAAGTGCCTTCGTTGCTACCACGTCAATCGCTCGTCGTCGAAGTGCTCGAACATGTCGAACCGACGGAGAAAGTATTACAGTCTCTCCGCTCGTTAAGACGTCAAGGTTATACGATTGCACTGGATGATTTCGTATTTGAAGAGAAATATCGCCCATTGATTGGACTCGCCGACATCATCAAAATCGACTATCAAGCGACCCCAGTCGATCAACAGCAAAAATTGATTGATGCGCTCGGACACCGAGTCGAATTTTTGGCGGAAAAAATCGAGACACCCGCAGAGTATGAGATTGCGAAACGACTCGGATATAAAATGTTCCAAGGGTACTTCTTTAGTCGTCCCATCGTGGTGCACGGGGCCGAAGTGCATCCGTTGCGTCACACGCTCATTGAAATGTTGAAAGAGCTCGATCGTCCGGAACCGAGTTTTCGACGGATTTCAGCGCAAATTGAGCGAAGTGTCGACCTATCCTATAAGATGCTCCGTACGGTCAATACGGTGTATCAAAAAGGTCGTCGAACGATTGAATCAATCGAGCAAGCCGTCGCGCGAATCGGACTAGATGAGTTGAAACGATGGTCTTATTTGATGCTTCTTCGAGAGATGCAGACGTCTGAATCGAAAGAACTGATTAAACAGAGTGTCATTCGCGGAAAAATGATGGAGTTGATTGCGGAGGATACATTGACAGATGTATTACCGTTTGATGCATTCATTACGGGAATCTTTTCATCACTCGACGTCATTCTCGATGAGGCAATGCAAACGTTGATTGCAGAGCTTCCGGTGGCGCCTCCTGTAAAGGCAGCGTTACTCGGTGAACAGAACGGTTTGCGAAAGTTGTTAGAGGATGTCATCGACTACGAACAGTTGACGATTCCGCTCCATAACACAGATTCGGATTGGTCTCAATATTACGTCGAAGCGATTCGCTGGTCTCGTAGCCTTGACGAATCGATTGAATAATGTTTGAAATATGTGAGGGGCGTCAATTACTGTAGTAAGACCTTACTGCTGATGACGTCCCTTTTGGTGTGCTTGTAGAGAAAGTGAGTTGATCGAATGGTTCAAACCGCTCGAAGCTTAAGACCCTAAGTCTTTTTTTCTCTAACATGTCATGATATGATTAAAAATGGTACGAATTTTAGAAAAGAGGGGAATCGTCGATGGTCAATACCGTATTTTCGCTAGCGATTTATATCATAGCGATCTACGTCGCTTGGTGGGCACTCTTACCCGTCAAATGGGATAAGTTGCTCAATCAAGTGAGGAGTCCGCAAGCTGCTGTCTTGCGCGTTCTCGTAGCGGTTGTCTTCGGTTCACTGATTGCCCAGTTCTTTTTGGAGTACATTCGACTGGCGCAGGCGCTCGCACCTATACAGTAGTCGCAGAATATTTAACAAACTGTAATCCTGCTGTAACGACTCCTATATGATTATCATGTAGGATAAATTCGTCTGACATGATGTTTTTTTCATTCAATTTGCACTTATTTATTATTCAGATTGATTAATGAATGAAAAATCATCACGTTTTGCAAACCATTCAAATAATCGACATCATCACATCCGGATTCGGATATCGACGCACTATATAAAAAAACAATGAAGTTGGAGGACAAAGAGAGATATGAAGGATTTGATCGTAGTCCGTGGAGGACGTAAACTGTCAGGTACTGTGCGCGTTGAGGGAGCAAAAAACGCCGTACTCAAAACATTGGTTGCCACTCTATTAGCTAGCGAAGGAAAGTCAATCTTACAAAACGTACCACGTCTTGCTGACGTGTACACGATTAACAAAGTACTTCGTCACCTCGGTGCAGAGGTATCGTTCAATGAAGAAAAGAATGAAGTAACTGTCGATGCGTCGGGCGACATCAAAGATGAAGCACCGCTTGAGTACGTGCGGAAGATGCGTGCTTCAATCCTCGTCATGGGACCTCTTCTTGCCCGTCTCGGTCACGCTCGTGTAGCAATGCCGGGCGGATGCTCAATCGGCTCACGTCCGATTGACCTCCACTTAAAAGGATTCGAAGCGATGGGTGCGAAAACGGTCATCGGAAACGGATTCGTAGAAGCTTCTGTAGAAGGCCGTCTCCAAGGTGCTAAAATCTACTTGGACTTCCCATCTGTTGGTGCGACAGAGAACATCATGATGGCAGCTGTGCTTGCAGAGGGTACGACTATCATCGAGAACGTTGCAAAAGAACCTGAGATCGTCGACCTTGCGAACTTCTTAAACGGAATGGGCGCACACGTTCGCGGTGCAGGTACAGAAACAATCCGCATCGAAGGTGTAGAAACACTTCGCGGTGCAGAACACTCGATTATTCCAGACCGTATCGAAGCAGGTACGTTCCTCGTTGCTGGTGCGATCACAGGTAGTGACATCGAAGTCATCGGTGCAGAACGTGAGCACCTTCGTCCATTGATTTCAAAAATGGAAGAAATGGGTGTCCACTTCGAGGATACGGCAGAAGGCATGCGTGTCACGGCACCAGACGAATTGAAGCCGGTTGATGTGAAGACGATGCCACACCCAGGATTCCCGACAGACATGCAGTCACAAATGATGGCACTCGTCTTGAAAGCGGGCGGTACATCTGTCATCACGGAAACGGTGTTTGAGAATCGCTTTATGCACGTCGAAGAGTTCCGTCGTATGAACGCGGACATTAAGATTGAAGGACGTTCAGCAATCGTCAAAGGTGGCGTACGCCTTCAAGGAGCGGAAGTTGTCGCAACGGACCTTCGTGCCGGAGCAGCACTTATTCTAGCAGGTCTCATCGCGGAAGAAGAGACACGCGTTGGAGATTTATATCATATCGACCGTGGATACGTTGACTTCCACAAGAAACTTCAAGCACTCGGTGCTGACATCGAGCGTATTGAAGGAACTGTCGAAGTTGCTGAAGAAATGGTTCAGAACTAAGAAACGAGCACGAATTAGAGGGCGAGGAGAGACTCTTCTCGCTCTTTTCAATGAAGAAACGAACGGAGGAACCTATACATCATGTTTTCAAAAGATATCGGGATTGATTTAGGGACAGCAAACGTTGTCATTCACGTCAAAGGGAAAGGAATCGTCTTAGACGAACCTTCAGTCGTTGCGATAAAACGCTCTACAGGAAAAGTACTAGCAGTCGGTTCAGAAGCGTATGAGATGGTTGGTCGTACACCTGGTGATATCGTGGCGATCCGTCCTCTCCGTGACGGAGTCATCGCCGATTTCGCCACAACAGAAGAAATGCTCCGTCACTTCATCGAGAAAATTCAAGTCCGAGGCTTCTTCGGAGGCATCCGCATGCTGATTTGTACACCTGCGAACGTCACGCCGGTTGAAGCAAAAGCCATTCGTGAAGCTGCTGAGAAAGCTGGCGCGAAAGAAGTCTTCCTCGCCGTCGAACCAAAAGCTGCGGCAGTCGGTTCAGGCATGGATATTTGGAAGCCGGTTGGTCACATGATCATTGACATTGGTGGTGGGACGACCGACGTCGCCATTTTATCAATGGGAGACATCGTCTGCGGTGAGACTATCAAGATTGCAGGGGATCGCTTCGATACGGACATCCTTCGTGCCATCAAAGAGAAGCACAAGCTGATCATCGGAGAACGTACGGCTGAACAAATCAAGAAAGAAATCGCGACGGTCTTCCCAGGAGGGCGTAACGAATCGATGGATATTCGTGGACGTGACATGGTACGTGGATTGCCTCGTACGGTGACCATTACGTCAGAAGAACTTCGTGAAGCGATGGCTGAATCAGCTAATGAAATCGTCGAAGCAGCGAAGCGTGTCCTTGAACAGACACCACCAGAACTTGCAGCGGATATCATCGACCGCGGAATCATCATGACAGGTGGGGGATCACTCCTTCACGGTCTTGACCAACTCGTCGCAGAGCGTGTCATGTTGCCGGTCATGATGGCCGAGGAGCCGACACTCAGTGTCGCGCACGGAACGGGGATCATGCTCGAAAACTTAGATCGATTGAAATAAACAGACAAGCGACCGCGTGCGGTCGCTTGTTTTTTGTATGTTCAACTCAATATTTCGGAGACGAGTGCCAACACGTTACCTTCAGAATCTTTGAAGAAACTCATCCACGTTTCTGTCGTCCCCATTTTTGCCACACAGTGTGGTTCATCAATGAAAGTCACTCCTGCATTTTTCAACTGAGCATAAGCATCATCGATGGATGCGATACTCAAATAGAGAATTGGACTTGATTTTGCAAAAACATCATTCTCTGGAGGGGACAACATGAGGCGAATGCCCCCACAGTCGAAAAATGCGAGCAATCCTGCTTGAAAGAGAAAGGGTACCTCAAGCGTGTCTCGATAGAATTGAACGGCACGGTCTAACTCTTTGACAGGGATGTAGATTTGTTTAATTTGTTGAATGAGGCTCATGGGATTCATCCTTTCAATATGTATTTGAAACAGGAAGGGGTAACTCTGATTCAAGTTGACGTTGGAGACGGTTGGTAAGTCCTGTTGGGTGAGACATTAAGCCGATAGAAATATGTAATGGGAATAGGGTATGTAAGTCGCTAGGATAATATGAGCCATCTCGAGGTAACGTATGATTGACAATCCGAGAGACCCCTGAGGAATGGTCAATGTTTAAGACGATTGGAGCAGACATTCCGGTCCCTCGCTCAAGTTGTTGATGGTTAGGATAATATTCTTGTAGAAGCACCCATACATACACTTCCTGTCGAGTCGTACTCGTCCCGAGGATTTGATAGCTGGCATAAACATCCCCACCGAAATTAGGAGACATGACTTGAGTTGTCAAGTAGCGCTCCAACACGTTCTGATTGACGTCGACGGATTGGGTAAGCGTGACAAATGATTCATCCGTCAAGGCAGCATAGAGCAAAGCACTCAATATCCATGTACAAAATGTCGTTATGATCAACTTTTTCAAATAAGCGCCTCCCAATACCGATGTGATGAATCATATATGTCCATCATATCTAAAGAGGATACGAATATATAGGTCATTCGTGGGAAAAATTGTATATAATGAAATCATTAATCAATGAGAGGGGAATCATGATGGCACCGATTCACTAATAGACTGAACAGAATAATCAAATAGAATCGGAGGACATCATGAACAAACCACTTACACTCATTACTGGCGTCAGTCGCAATCAAGGCATCGGTGCTGCGATTGCGCGAAAACTTGCTTCTGAAGGACATGACTTGTACTTGACGCACTGGAGTCCGTTTGACGCTAAAGAAGGAATCGGGGAAGAAATTGGCTTCATCGAACGATTGGTTCAAGAACTGACTGAAGAAGGGACCCGTGTCGAGCATGAGGCATACGATTTGGCTTCAGGAGACGAGGTCGGATTACTTGATCGAATGGAAGCTAAACTTGGTATACCGAGCAGGCTAATCCATAACGCGACCTATGAGCGACATGTCAACGTTGAGAACTTTACAACCGACGTATTGAGAAAACATTACCTGGTGAATAACGAAGGGACACTCGGACTCACCTTTGCGTTTATTGAGCGCTATAAACAAGCGGGACATCAAGATGGGCGAATCCTGTTCTTCGTATCGGGGGGACCGGATGCGAATAACCTGGCCTACATCGCAACGAAAGGTGCATTGATTGCCATCACACCTGCGTTGGCGAATGGATTAGGAGAATACGGCATTTCGGTGAATGCGTTCGATCCGGGACCGACGGATACGGGTTGGATCAATGACGAACTTCGCGAACACTTGCTACCATTATTTCCTTACAAGCGAATGGGGACGCCTGAAGATACGGCTCGCTTCGTCGCTTTCTTGATGGGCCCAGACGGCGCATGGGTGAATGGCCAACATCTTCACGTTGACGGAGGGTTTACTGGGCGCTAATAGAGAACGTTCGATGGATACAATAAAAAAAAAGACATCTCACTTTAAGTGTGAGATGTCTTTTTTCAATGCCATGTATAGTCTTTATCAACAAATAAACGATTTTTTAAGTCTGTTTTAGAAATTGAAGGATTAGGTGCATCAAGCCAATCGTAATAATCACAGGCACAGGAATCACCAAGTTCGATAGAATAGCCATTATTTATTGTATTAACAGTTATATCGAGTTCATGTTCAGCTAACGTCTTTTTCAATCGATAAATCGTGTTGTATACGTTGTGTAAGGCGCGTTGTGGTTCATCGATGTCCGGGTAAAGGGTTTCGGCAAGCACCCACTTATTAATGACCTGCTTACGATGAAAAACTAAGTAGGCAAATAACTCCTCTGTTTTTTGTGTTGGCCACTTCACAAGATTTCCATCTTGTGTTCGTACCGAAAAACGATCTAGAAATTGTATGCGACAAGATTGATTGAGATTCTTTTGTTGAATCGCCTCATAGCGCTGGATGATACGCGGAATGACGTTATGAATCATCTGCTCTGTGATGGGCTTCAACAAGTAATGCGTGGCATGCAAATTGAACGCTTCAACGGCATACTGTTGATGGGCGGTCGTGAAGACGACTTGTGTCCGTTCCGGCAAATAGGTCGCCAATTCGAGTCCCGTCATTTCAGGCATCTCGATATCTAAAAAGACAAGGTCTACCGGGTGCTCTTGAATAAAAGTGAGAGCTTGAACCGGACTTTGGAATGAACCAATCCACTCAAGAGACGGCTCCTCTTTTACAATCCGCTCCATCATTCCTAAAATATGATGTTCATCTTCAATTAAAATCGTACGCATCTAAATGATTCGTCCTTTCCTGTTTTGGTAAACGCAGGTGAATGGTGGTGCCTTTTTTCAAAGTGGAAGCTAAGTCAAACGTTGCACCATGAAGGTGTTCGATTCGACTTTTAATATTGCAAATCCCAATCCCAGATGTTTTGTTTGATACGTTTGGATCAAACCCACTCCCTGTATCTTGAACATAAACCTCAATCATTCCGTTTCGTTCCTGGATAGAAAGTGTCAATCGCTTTTGTCCTGGGTGTCGATAGAGACCATGTCGCACGGCATTTTCAACGAGTGGTTGAATCAATAAAGGTGGAATCGAACAGTCGAGAAGAGATTCATCAATTTCTTTCTCGACGTAGAACGAATCACGAAACCGTGTCTGTTCAATGGCGAGATACGAGTCAATCATATCGACTTCTTGACGAATCGATATCTCATTTTCAGTTCGACCATTTTCAAAAATGAAGCGGACATAAGTGCTCAAGTGACTGAGTAGACGAGCAGCATCGGGTGGAGATGTGTAACAGAGTGCAATCACATTCCCGAACGTATTGTAAAGGAAGTGAGGTTTGATTTGAGCATTAAAGAAGGACATCTCGTGCTGAGAAGCCAACACCTCGACTTGTTGCTTTTTCCTTTTGTCGGTAGACAAGTGAATCGGTAGAAGTAAAAACATCAATAGGAAATAGATGATGGTAAACGTATTGGCGTACAGCTGCTGATTGGGCGAGACGATGAACGTCGACGTCATGATTCCGATATACCCGACGAGTTGGGCGAGCGTGAAGGTTAGTAACTCGAGCGGATTGCCTGTCTTGTACTTTTCAAGAAGCCATCCAATATTCAATCCGACCCAGAAGAACGTGATAAATAAAACGATCATCCATACAAAGTATTCATACACTTCGTAAACGGAAGAGGGCAGGAAGATGGCTAGTACAGTCAATCCATATAGTGGATATCTCGAAATGGCCAAAAACCGGTCAAATGACACACGTTCCAAACATCGCGAAAACTCGATTAACATGATGATGCTCAGTAAGGCTAAACTTAACGTCAACTTATCACTACCCGAGATCCACATGCCGTCTCGGGACATGATTGAAAAACTCGTCAAAAAAAAGAAAGCTGTTCCGAAACCATACAACCGTTCATTTCGGTGAAAGAGATAGACGATGGCATAGAACATGGCAATCAAAAGTGAAATGAGCAACATGAAAAATTCGTAGCCGGCATAAGCATTTTGAGTGGTCATGATGGCATGTAACGGTCCGACCAATATACTTTCTTCGATGGGTGCGAAATTACCTGCCTGTCGTTCATGTTGAATCGTCAGTCGGAATTGTTTTGTCTCATCATCGAGCAGGAGGAGAGACGGCTGCTCGACGAGACGATTGTTTCCAATTTGTATCGTTTCAACCATTTTCCCATCTATCAAAATCTTAGAGGATGATAGGGACTTTGGAATGAGCAAGGCATACGTACCGGTTGGCAACGCGATATCGAGTTCGTAGGTAGATTCACGATAAGGGGTTGTAAACGGAATGGTTCGATAGGAGCGACGATCAACTTGGCTGACAATTCCTGACTCATAACGCCATGAGCCGTCTAGTCGTAAAATCTCTTCGTCAACAGTAGAAGAGAGAAGAGAAGCTTCGCCCTTGTCAACGGTGACGGTTGGATTAATCGACTGATGTCGAATCAATAAAGTGAGACTGACGCCAATCAACATCACAAGGATGAAGATAAACGTCATTCGATTACGCGTCATGTGCACATTCCCTTCAATCTTTGTGAGTTTCTTGTGAGGTCCTTCCGTTATTCTTCCTATTAGGTGAATGGATTTTTGAAGTGACTCTCCGTCTCATCATCGTACCCGAACTTTTTTTGTTTGAACAGAAAAAGTCATTCACCGTACGAGGTGAAGCATTCTAAGAGTGAAGGAAGAAGGCATTCCATGAAACGTTGGATTGAACAACGCATTAGTCGACAAGTTATGACAATTTTCTATATATTGATTGCCTTAGTGACGCTCACGTCAATTGGAACCTATTTTTATACACAGCAATCGATTCAAGAGACGACCGTAAAATTAGAAAGAATCAGTGAGCAACGTGCACGGGCGACAGACCTGTTTGAAACGTGGCAATCGATGCAATATGAATTACGAGGGCACGTCCTGCTAGGAGAAAGTGCGCTATTAGAAGAAGTAAGAACAGCTCAAACGAACATCGACGAGCAAACGACATGGTTCGAGACACAAGCAAGAAACGCGGAAGAAGTACAGTTCGCAGAGGATGCGAGACTTCTCTTCTCCATTTATACAACACGCGTCATGCCGGCACTTGAAGAATATGTGGTTGCGAAGCAGGCAGGAGAAATTGATGAATCCTTCCTGCAAATGCGTACGGTCGGGCAATTCATGCCGAAAAATGAAACGTCGACTCAGACGCGATTTAAATTGAACTCAAGTAGTGCTGCCGATATGAGCGCGAGCATCGTCGATATGGAGTCGGTCTTTACCGACTATCGACAAAATCTTGATTTTCAAGAAAGTGAATTGCGAGATGCGCTGTCAAAACAGTTGGTGAAAGCCCAATGGATGTGGCTTTTGATTCTACTCGGGGCATTGTTCATATTGTTTGTCGGGTTGCAGCCATATATTTTAAGGTTGACCAATCAACTGCAGACGCTGATGGTTAACAGTGAGCGACTTGCGAGTAATCCGAGTGCAACGCTCATCCCGATTAAACCGCTACAAAACGAAGTCGGACAACTGTCGAAAGCGTTTAATGAGATGGCGACCTCACTTAGGAGCCAACAAGATCAAGTGAATCTCGAACGAGAGAAGACCGCTCGAATTTTGCACACGATGCGCGATTCTATCGTCTACACGGAACTCAAGACGAATGAACGCTTTGGGAACAGTGCGCTCTTTGAGTTATATGAACATCCGATTCCATCAACAGAACGGGGCAGTCTATACCCGATTGCGATGTATTACCCGATGTTCATGAACCAGATTGATGATCAAGAGGGACTGAATCGCTTCACGAAGCGTGCTAAAGAAGAAGGTATGTTCGACGAAGCGTTCACGTATACGATGCATGAGGGTCAGAAAACGATTCGCATGTACGCCGAACCGATTGATCTTCAAAATGAACGTGTAGGTGTCATCTTCGTTTCACGAGATATTACCCAGGAAACAGAAATCAATCGCTTGAAAACAGAGCTTGTAGCGACAGTATCACATGAGCTTCGGACGCCCCTTACCTCGATTCTTGGTTTTTCAGAACTGCTCAAAAGTCGTCAATTGGAAAACACGAAGCGAGAGCGCTATTTAGACATGATTGCGAGTGAGACAAAGCGGCTCGAACGACTCGTGAGTGACTTGCTAGATGTTCAAAAAATGGAGGCGGGTATGAGCGTACCTGACTTTAAAGTAGAGAGTCTATATGATTTATTATCAGATCTACTCGAAATCCACGCAGGGTCGACGGAGCATCATTTCTTCCACTTTGATTGTGATGAATCGCTATTCGTCGCGGGAGATCCGGCCCAATTACGTCAAGTATTCTCGAACATCTTGAACAATGCCATCAAGTATTCTCCACGCGGTGGGAATGTGACAGTCGATGTCACGTGTGAAGATGACACGATTCAAATCGGGATCACGGATGAAGGGTTAGGACTTTCGGAAGAAGATGCAACACGAATCTTTGATAAATTTTATCGTTCGGCATCGGAAGAAAGTAAACGCATTGGTGGAACCGGATTAGGTTTAGCAATCTGTAAAGAAATCGTTCAACTGCACGGTGGTACCATCTCTGTTCAATCTCAACTAGGAGAAGGAACGACGATGATTGTCGAGTTACCGATGGTCGACCATGTCAATGAAGAGAGTTCATCCTAATTTATGGGATGAACTTTTTTTGAAAAAACGGTGAATGTCACGCTCGTTTGGTACGATATAGAGAGTGAATCATGTTATAGGATGAAAGGAAGACGATTATGCTACGCGGATTATATACAGCAGCGGGAGCGATGAATGCCCTGCAACGCCAACAAGAGATTTTGAGCAACAACCTTGGTAATGTGAGAACACCAGGCTTCAAAGCGTCTGATGGCGTGGTACGTTCGTTTCCGGAGATGCTTCTTGCACAAGTCAGCAATCCGGATAACGCGAAATCGCGCGTGAAGGGAGAAGTAGGTACCCTATCAATGGGCGTCTATCTTCAAGAAACAATGCCCCGATTCTCAGCTGGGAGTATCACAGAATCCGGTAGCCCGACCGACCTGTATTTAAAGGCACCTACTGATTTTGCGGGAGCCCCGATGTTTGCAGTCGAACAAGGCGGCGAGACGTTATATACGACAAATGGACGCTTCTCGATCGATGAGACGCTCTTCCTTCGTTCTGCGGACGGCGGATATATCCTTTCTGATGAAGGGGAACGAATCCAATTACCATCGAGTGAGTTTCAAGTTGGGAAAGATGGCGTCATCACATCGCTTGGACAAAACGTGGCGACTCTTGGTGCCTACCAAATCGATGACTTGACGACTCTTGAACAAGTCGGCAATGACTGGCGTGTGACGGGTGATGCCCCGGCGCCGGCCCAGGTCGAAGTACTACAAGGATTTATTGAAGAAGCGAACGTCAACCTCGACCAGACGATGGCAGACTTGATGATGACGTATCGTCAGTTTGAGGCGAATCAAAAGGTCGTCCAAGCGTATGATAAAAGTGCCGAGCGGGCAATCGAAATCGCTCGTATTCGTTAAGGAGGAACACCATGCAGTCCATTTATAACTCGGTCAACTCTCTGTCTCAACTTCAGCGTCAATTAGATGTGACAGGTCACAATATCGCAAATGTCGATACGGTCGGCTTTAAGCGTCAACAGGGGCATTTTGCTTCGCTATTGTCGCAGGCGTATAACAACCAACCGCGTCCTGAATTCGAAGTCGGTCGAGACACACCGAACGGGATTCGGATTGGAGTCGGGGGACATGTCGCCGATATTACACAGCAGTTCAATATCGGACAAGTACGTACGACAGATCGTGGATTGGACGTCTTTTTAAAGGCGAGCCGTCAATTTTTTGTCGTGGACACGCCGAACGGTGTCGGGGTGACTCGAAGTGGAAACATGCAATTGTCAGTCGGTGACGAGACGACGCTCGTTGATGTGAACGGGAATCCGCTTCTTGGAGATGACGGTAATCCAATCACGATGCCGAACGATGCGACGAATCAGCGCATTCGTCAAGACGGTGTGGTCGTTGCGAGTGTGAATGGCGTTGAACAAGAATTCGGACGTCTCGACATCGTAGAAGTCCGCAATACGTCGGAATTACGTCCGCTCGGTGATAACGTGTTCGAAGCGGATTTGGAGACCGAAGTCGATCGTCCACTCGGAAATCTATTGATTGAAGGGACACTCGAGTCATCGAACGTTGATTTGACGAAAGAGATGACTGATATGACAATCACACAACGAGCATATCAAATGAACTCACGGGCGATGTCGATGAGCGATCAGATGATGGGGCTTGTCACGGCGTTACGTCCATAACGCATACCGCTTCTCGAGCCGAGAAGCGGTTTTTTTATAGACAAAGGGGGAGAAGCATCAATGCGGATTGTAGTCGCGATGGATTCATTCAAAGGCTCACTTTCGAGTATGGAAGCAAATCAAGCGGTCCTTCGTGCGCTTGAAGGGCATGAGGTCACCATCATACCGATCTCTGACGGAGGAGAAGGTTTTTTGGATGCTTGGATTGCGACACATGCAGAAGGAACCATTATAGAAGAAAATGTCGTGTGCTTGGATGGAATACAGCGCGTTGCACGTTTTGGTTTCGAGCCGTCAACGAGGCACGCGGTAATCGAAGTGGCGGAAACAGCAGGATTGACACTCCTCGCTCATGTCGATCCGTGGCGCTACAGTTCAGTCGGAGTCGGTCAACAGATCGTTCAAGCGCTAGAGCGTGGGGCGAAGATCATCACCATCGGGCTCGGAGGGAGCGGAACGATGGATGGTGGGAAAGGATTGCTCGAAGCGTTAGGTGTTCGTTTTCTTGATGCGAACGGCTCTGTGTTATCGACCATTCCCCATCGACTAGAAGAAGTGGCATCAATTGATTGGTCCGGTCTTCATCCGCGTGCGCGCGAGGTCGTATGGAGAATGTCTTCCGATGTACAGAACCCATTGATTGGTGGAAGCGGAGCAGCCTATGTGTTCGGACCCCAGAAAGGATTGGCGGCAGATGTAGTGAAGCGATATGACCGGATCCTCGATCACTACGCGAACTGTTTTGAAGTGGATAGAAGAGCACTTCCTGGAGCAGGGGCGGCTGGCGGCATCGGCTTTGCGCTATTGCAGCTTGGTGCAATCTACGTGAGTGGCATCGAAGAAGTGGTCAGTTGGTCTAAGCTCGAAGAACAGTTAGAAAAAGCAGATTGGCTGATTACAGGAGAGGGTAAATTTGACGCGCAAAGCTTTGAGGGAAAGGCACCGTATGGGTTGGCACGCCTTGCGAATACGCATGGGGTCCCGACCCTCGTCTTCACCGGACAGTCCGATTACACATCGCATATGGAGTCCGGCATCGTCGCCATTTTTCCAATCGTGTCTCGGATCATGACGTTAGAAGAAGCGATTTGGGAAGCAGCTCCGTTGCTGACGAATGCGGTCCAACGCGTGCGTCACCTCATTGAAAAGGCGCCACGACAGTAGTCGGGCGCCTTCGCATTCATAAAGAACGATTTTTTAGCAGATCACGAATCTCTGTCAACAGTTGCTCTTCTTTCGTTGGTGTCGGAATAGCAGCTTCCTCCACTTCTTTTTCACGCTGTAAACGATTGATGACTTTGACAATCAAAAAGAGGGCGATGGCGATCAAGAAGAAGGACACAATCTGTTGAATAAAATTGCCATATAACACGTCCACTCCGAGTACACTTGCTTTTAAGCTAGAAAAATCGATTCCTCCAATAATGATTCCGAGAAGCGGCATAAAGATATCGTTGACGAGTGAGTTCACGATTGCAGTGAACGCTGCACCGAGTACGACAGCAATCGCCAAGTCGATGACGTTCCCCCGCATTGCGAATTTTTTAAATTCATTCCACATAGACAAACCTCCTGACGTTGAATAGTCTAAGCGTAGCATATTTGAAGGGAAAGAAATAAATCGTTCGACTTCTATCAGGGAAGGATGCTTGTTCGACTTTTCTGCATAGGGTACACTAAAAAGGTAGCAATTTACGCATTTTAATACCAGGTACTAATATGATATAATCATTTTAGCTGAAAGGATGGTTGGACGTGGCGAACGATGAACAGACGAGTTCGGAAGAACAAAAAGGTTCACCAGAACAAGAGACGAAGCAGAAAAAGCAATCGCGATTATCGAATCATCGTCGATTCCCGATTTTACTGCGCGTGCTCGTTGTTTTAGTGTTGGCAATCGCGATGCTCGCCCTCGGAGCGGTCATCGGATATAGCGTCATTGGCGGAGGCGATTGGAAAGATGTATTTGACATCGAGACCTGGCGCCATATCACCGATTTTTGGCTAACCTCTTAAAGGCGGTGGATGGATGTATACAATTGAGCAAATCAAAGAAGTAATCCCACACAGATACCCGTTTCTGTTAATTGATCGAATTATTGAAGTCGAGGAAAAGAAGCGTGCTGTTGGATTAAAAAATGTCACGGCGAATGAAGAGTTCTTTAACGGGCATTTCCCAGACTATAATGTCATGCCAGGTGTCTTGATTGTTGAAGCACTCGCACAAGTCGGTGCTTTTGCAATGTTGAAAGACGAATCGAATCGAGGCAAGCTCGCCTTTTTTGCAGGGATTGACAACTGCCGTTTCAAACGCCAAGTCGTCCCGGGTGATCAACTTCGCCTCGAGGTAGAAATCATGAAAATTCGTGGACCAATTGGTAAAGGACGTGCCGTGGCCACGGTCGACGGAGAAGTTGCTTGTGAAGCAGAACTCACTTTCGCCTTGAAGTAAGGAGAAATGGGATGCGTGCTTTAGTCATTGTATTATTAGTTGGCTTGATGACGATTGTGGGTTGTCAGCAGCTCCAGACAGAAGAGTCGAGTGAAGAGAACGTCGTTTACGAACAAAATGTGGATGAAACGATGATTGATAAACGTGCAGGACAGTCCGATGCAATCGCCGTTTCTCTTGAGCGAACGAATAACACGACGATGCTCTTCACGATTCGAATGCTCGAAAATCGTCGTCTTGATCCGACGACGGTCATGAGTTATGAGGTCGAAGGCGAACGCGTTGCGATTCCGTTTGGTGAACTGATTGCAGAGCGTGAAGAGGATATTCGGACGTATGAGTATCAGACGGACGTAGACCCGGATCTGTTCGTATCAGAGACACTTCCACTCTTCCATCTCGTTGAAGAAGGTGAATCGGAAATCACGATACCACTCGAAGTCATTAATTCGACAAATGGTGAATAAGAAACAGGCGATGTTGTCGAAAATCGCCTGTTTTTTTGTGGAGATAAGTCTATTCTATCCGATAAAAAGAGTAAGGAGAGAATGGAGGAATTTTGAGATGAAACAGAAATCAGAGTCGTTACAGACGCGCATTCTAGCATCAATGTTGGTCTTCGTCACGTTGCTCATCATTTTGTTTGGAGTAGTGCAATACTTCAGTACGAAGCATTCCGTACTCAGTACGTTACATGCGACGTTAATTGAAGATGGTGAACGGATTAGTGAATCATTGGATGTCGATGCCTATGCATCCTTCGTAACGAATCCGTCAAAAAATGAGCAGTATGAGCAGTTTCGTGAATATTTAGATGCATATCGTCAGCAAATTGGAGCGATGTATGTATACACGATCGCCACAGAGGGTGAGGAAGTTCGAATGATCGTGGACGGATTGAGCGAGGCGGATGCCGCAGAAATCGGGTCTCCGACTACAGCGATGACGTATGAAGGAGCAACGGCCGCATTCAAAGGAGAGACGGTCACGACAGATGTCATCGATGATCCGGAGTACGGGAAGTATGTGACGGTGCTCGTCCCGATTAAACAAGGGAACGAGGTAGTTGGGGTACTCGGAATTGATAAAGCTGCTACTGAGGTCTCCGCGATTACAGGAGATGTCTTAAAAGAGAGTTTAGTTCCAATCTTAATCGGTTTACTCGTGCTCCTTGTCGTTTCGGGAATCATCATCTGGCGTTATCTTGGCTGGAAATTGCGTCCACTTCAAGCGCTAGAACGTGTGGCCACATCCATTGCTGAAGGTGATTTGGCGACAGCGACGACTGCGGTTGAAGGTATTAAGTTAAAATCTAATGACGAAATCAAACGTCTGACGGTATCGATGGATAAGATGACACATATGTTAAAAGATTTGATTTCCGGCATTCAAACGTCGGCACAGACGGTACGGGATGAGAGTGGCAACGTTTCAGGTATCTCAGAAGAGGTAAATGATGCCTCTCGCCAAATTGCCTATACGATGGAAGAAATCGCAAGCGGTGTTGAGAATCAAAGTGTCTTGACGATGCGTCTTTACGGACATATGAATGAATTTTCGACACTTGTCGAGCAAACGACATCAGACGGAGAACAAGTGAGTGAGCAGGCGGAAGTCGTCAGTCGGGTGACGATGGATGGTCTACGTTACATGGAGAGTGCCGTCAATCAAATGACTCACATTCATGCGCAAGTGAAAACATCACAAGGACAAGTCCGCGACTTTGAACAACAAGCGGACGAGGTGACGGAACTGGTCACGATGATTCGTCAAATTTCACAACAGACAAACTTGCTTGCACTCAATGCAGCGATTGAAGCGGCTCGGGCCGGTGAACACGGAAAAGGGTTTGCCGTCGTCGCCTCGGAGATTCGGAAACTTTCGGATAGTGTCGCTGAGTCTGTCAGTGAAATTTCGGAAATCGTCGGAAGCGTCAAACAAAACTCGATTGCGCTCGGTCAAACCTTTACAGAGAGCATGACGGCTGCAGAGGAAGGGAAAGCGACACTTGAATCAACGAAGCGTGCGTTCACTGAAATCGAACAGAGCGTTCGTCACATGCAACAATTGACGAGTTCGATGCGTGGCCAACTCGATCGAGTGAAGACGAACCAGGACCACATTCAACATGGACTGTCTGAAATTGCTTCGATTTCAGAAGAAAGTACGGCCGGAAATGAGGAAGTGGCTGCTTCGACGGAACAGATGTCGGCGACGAGTGAGACGATGAATCGTCTCGTAAAAGATTTGTCGAGCACGGCAGAGGACATGCAACGAATGAGTCAACAGTTCAAGTTATAAACAGTCTCACTTCAGACAGACCTCTCGTGCGTCCGCTATAATGGGCGCAAGGGAGGTTTTTTCATGCAACAATTCTCTAGTGAACTGACACAGTTTCGGGGAAGTCATTATGACTTCGGACGATTTCAAGGAAAATATATTAAGCGCAGTCAATTGCTCGAAAATCGGACGGATCAGTGGAAACTACGCGTTCCGCGATTTGAGATTGATGCCACTGAGGCAAAGGCTGCCTTCGATGAATTTGCTCCAAAGATTTGGGAAGAGTTGATTGGGTTACAAGATGAGCTGAAGCTGTCGCTCAATGACACGTTACTTCATTTCGGACATTTTCGAGTCAACAATCCAATCAGCGGCTGTTCGATTTTGACGGGGGATAACTTTCTCGTTCGGAATTACGATTATCACCCGATGACGTATGACGGTCGATACAACGTCTTTCAACCGGATGACGGGTATGCGGTCATCGGACCGGTCTCTCGTGTCACCGGACGTATGGACGGAATGAATGAAAAAGGACTTGCCATGGGCTACAATTTCATCAATCGTCGTCGACCCGGGGACGGGTTTGTCTGTCAAATGATTGGACGAATCATTCTAGAAACATGTGCGACGGTGGAAGAAGCAGTCGATTTATTAAAAGAGATTCCGCATCGCGGGTCATTCACATACGTCGTCCATGACAAATCATCGAAAACACGTGTAATCGAGGCGACGCCTCGAGACATCCAAGTACGGGAATCGAATATCTGTACAAACCATTTTGAACTACTCCAACACGAGAATCGCTATCATCTTGATGATTCGACTCGTCGCATGATGGAAATCAAAGTCGTGCAACACTTGATTCAAGATGCGGAGAGCGCATTCCGTCTCATGAACGACACCGACAAGGGCGTCTTTTCAGAATTGTACAAGAGTTGGGCGGGAACGATTCATACGGCTGCTTATTTCCCTGAAACGCTCGAGACCTGGTTTGCGCTCGGTGGAGACCGTGACCCGGTCATCTTCGACTTCCAAAAATGGCTCGATGGGGAAGATTTCGATCTTCATGCACTTGACGGTGAATTGGCGACAGATATCGAGTTTGCGAATACGGTTCAACTTTGGCGCTGACGTTTGTCAGTGCTTTTTTTAGGAGAAACGGGAATACCCATTATAGGAGGGATGAAAGATGAAACGATTTGGAATCATACTCATCATGCTGACACTTGTTACACTACTCGGAGGTTGTGTTCCGGGTGACGGGACGTACACGACGGATCCGGCAGGTTTTTTCTGGGGTATTTGGCACGGATGGATTGCACCGATCTCACTCATTTTAGGATTATTCAATGATACGTATCGTGTGTATGAAGTGAACAATACCGGCTGGTTCTATGATTTAGGATTTTACATCGCTGTCATCAGTGGATTTGGTGGATTGACGTTGACGCGGAAAAGTCGAGGGTAATCTGGAGTGACCAAACGAGGTCACTCTTTTTAAAATCTGTTTTACCGTAAACGCTTGCATAAAAATATTTTTCATATTATGATTCAGGTGAAAATGATTTTAAGGAGGATTTATTCATGTCACGTCTCTTTGAACGAGCGCAACAATTCGGGAAATCGTTCATGTTGCCGATTGCTGTCTTACCGGCCGCTGGACTACTGTTAGGAATTGGGGGCGCCTTGTCTAACCCGAATACGGTGCAAGCGTACCCGTTCCTCGACATCGACTGGTTGCAACATCTATTCACCATTATGGCGGCTGCCGGTTCGATTGTATTCGCGAACTTGGCTGTGTTGTTTGCCATCGGTGTCGCTGTCGGACTCGCGAAGTCTGATAAAGGAACGGCCGGATTGGCAGCGATGCTTGGGTATTTGATTATGAATGCGACCATCAACGCAATGCTTCAGATTACTGGAGAGTTGATGGAAACGAACTTAGCGAGTGCCGGTCAAGGGATGGCGCTCGGAATTCAAACGCTTGAAACTGGTGTGTTCGGTGGGATCTTGATTGGGATTGTCACGGCGCTCTTGCATAACCGCTACAACAAGCAAGTGCTTCCACAGTTCCTCGGGTTCTTCAGCGGATCACGTTTTGTCCCAATCATCACGTCATTCGTTGCGATTGGTGTAGGGATTGGGCTCTACTTCATCTGGCCGACGGTGCAGAACGGGATTTTCTCGTTAGGTGGTCTCGTTGAAAAAACAGGATATATCGGAACATTTATTTATGGGTTCGTCCTTCGGATGCTTGGACCATTTGGATTGCACCATATCTTCTACATTCCGTTTTGGACCACTGGGCTCGGGGGCTCGATGGTCATTGACGGAACATTGATCGAAGGAACACAAAAGATTTTCTTCGCGCAGTTGGCTGACCCGAACACGACACAATTCTATGAAGGAACAGCACGATTTATGTCGGGTCGATTCATTACGATGATGTTTGGTCTTCTCGGTGCGGCGCTTGCCATGTATCACTGTGCAAAGCCGGAGCAAAAGAAAGTCGTGTTCGGGCTCTTGTTCTCGGCAGCACTCACCTCATTCTTGACGGGAATCACAGAGCCACTCGAATTCGCATTTTTGTTTGTCGCGCCGGTCCTCTATCTAGTACATGCTATCTTTGATGGACTTGCTTTTATGATGGCTCACATCTTTGAGATTACGATTGGTCAAACATTCTCTGGTGGGTTCATTGATTTTATCTTATTCGGGGTCTTACAAGGGAATGACAAGACGAACTGGATGCTCGTACCGGTCATCGGTGCCTTCTGGTTCTTGCTCTACTACGTAACGTTCCGTTTCCTCATCACAAAGTTCAATTTCATGACACCTGGACGATCGGATGAGACAGTAAAAACAGCAGACGTTGCGGCGTCGGATCGTACGTCAGCCATCATTGCGGCACTAGGTGGCGACGACAATATTGAGACGGTCGACTGCTGCGCGACACGCCTCCGCGTCACCGTCAACGACAATCAACATGTCCGTGAAGACTTGTTGAAAGAGACGGGCGCTCACGGGGTGGTTCAAAAAGGGAATGGAATTCAAGTAATCTACGGTCCTTCTGTTACAATTATTAAGAATGAAGTCCAAGAGGCGTTAGGCCGGGGCGAATAACGAATGTGTTGGAGGGAAGAACCGTGTGGGAGCAAATAAAACACGTGTATTCAGAAATGACGGGCAGTGAGAAAAAGATTGCGGATTATCTGATGGCGAACATGAATGAGGCAATCGAAATGAACATTACCGATTTAGCAAATGCGATTGCGACTTCACCAGGGACAATCACGCGGTTTTGCAAAAAAATCGGAGTGGGAAGTTATAGTTCACTGAAGCTCATGATGCAAAAGACGTTGACGGAAACGAATTTGCCCCAAACGACTTCGCTCGAACCGATGCAGCGGTCATACATTGAATTGATTCAGACGACCGCTCATTTAATTGATCAGGATGAACTACTTGCGATTTGTAAAGAGATTACATCGAGCCGATCCGTTCACTTATACGGATTAGGCAACGCCGGACTAGTGGCACAGGAAATGGAATACAGATTGAGACGGATGGGATTGTTGGCGACTACCGCTTTCGACAGTCACAGCATGGTCATGGACGCATCGATTGTCACGTCAGAAGACGTAGTCATTGCCTTTTCGAATAGTGGAGAAAGTCGAGAAGTCGTCCAGGCGATGCAACTCGCGAAAGAGTCGGGGTGTACGACAGTTGCATTCGTCGGTTATCAACATTCACCACTTGCTGAACTTGTCGACTATCGGTTGTTGACTGCCGGTGCCTCCGGTGAGGCATTCTTGATTAATACACAACTCCCACTTCTCTTCACAGCCGACGCGGTGACGAAGACATTGATGGAGACGAATGAAGCATTAAAAGCGCATTATCTACAAACACTTAAAGCGCTTGATCGTTTAAAAGAAAGAAGTGAATAACTATTATGATAACGTTACCGACTGGATTGATTGTTTCGTGCCAGGCTTTAGAAGGTGAACCGCTCCATAGTGAATTCATTATGGGACGGATGGCTATTGCGGCCGTTCAAGGTGGCGCCAAAGGAATTCGAGCCAATTCAGCGAGGGATATTCAAGAAATAAAAAAACACGTGACTGTTCCGATTATTGGTATCGTCAAACGTGACTATGAAGATAGTGACGTGTTCATCACAGCGACCATGAAAGAGATCGAGGAATTGATGGAAGTCGGTGTGGACGCCATCGCGCTCGACGCGACAAAGCGTCCTCGTCCGGGAAACCTGTCACTCCAAGAACTGGTTCACGCTATCCGCTCGATTTATCCGAATCAATTGTTGATGGCTGATTGCGCGACCCTCGAGGACTGCATTGAGGCGGATCGCCTTGGTTTCGACTATATCTCGACAACTTTGCACGGATATACAGACGAAACGAAAGGATCTCTTCTCTACCATGATGATTTCAAGTTTTTAAAAGATGTGTTAGATCACGTGACACAGCCGGTCGTGGCCGAGGGGAATATTTTGACACCTGAGATGGCAAAGCGTTGTATGGATTTAGGAACGCACGCGGTCGTTGTAGGGGGAGCCATCACCCGTCCGCATCAAATCACGGCACGATTCGATGCAGCGCTCACTTCGAGTGTGAAGAGTTCGCTGTAAGAATGAATCAATCAGGACGCTATTCAATACCTCACGACGCGATGGACGTCGTGAGGTATTTTTTATATATCGGTACAGGGAAAGACCAAACTGTTCGATATAATGAGTGTGGATGATTTTTAGCGTGGAGGTGCCATATGCACTCATATGAGTTTCAAATGTATCGGAATTTCGATGAGCTAGCGATTGACTTGATTGAGTTAGCAAAAGAAATAGTACCAGATAAACTAGTCTATCTCACGTCAATTGAGAATGACACCCAACATATACTCAAACTGTCCTCACAAGATTCTCCTATCCTACTTGAAGAAGGCATGTCCTTTGATTTGAAGGATACGGTATGTAATCGAATCGATTTCAATCAACGAGAAGTTTTGATGTATGAAGACATCGAATCGCAGATTGAATCGACGCGACTTCAGGCATTACTGCGCGAAGTGAACATCAAGTCGTATTTGGGAATCCCGATTCTGACGAAGAACGGGGATATTTTCGGTACGCTCTGTGTCGCCAATCATAAAAGCGCCCAGTACGATTCAAAAAGTGTCCGCTTGTTGAAGCGCGTGGTTCGTATGTTCAGTTACTATTTAGAACTCGAACGTCGTGCCTCACGGGATGAATTGACGGATCTTTATAACCGACATTACTTGAATAACTATTTTGAGACGAATCCGAATCAAGGTGGGGCACTGTTCTTGATTGATTTAGATGGGTTCAAATGGGTGAATGACACATTCGGTCATGATGAAGGGGACCTCGTCTTGAAAGAAGTGGCGCTTCGTCTGAGACGTTTGATGGAGCCGATACCTGATTCGAGAGTGTATCGTTTAGGTGGGGATGAATTTCTTATAAAAATCGCACATGCGTTATCAAAAGAGACTGTCATTGGGTATGCTGAACAAATCTTGTCTGTATTGAAAGAATGGGACGACCATCTCCCGTTATCAGCGAGCATCGGCATCGCTCAATATGATTCCGACGAACAGGCGGACCTCGGTCGATTGTTGAAAGAGGCAGACATTGCACTGTATCAATCTAAATCGAGCGGGAAGAACACGTACAAGTTTTATAAATAACGTCAGAAGGCTAAACCGATGGATTACGATTGGTTTAGCCTTCTGTTTTCGCATTCAGCACCAACGAACCGATTGGCGTGAAAGGATCGAATGAAAAACGGGTAGTGATTAAGAGTTCGGTTTGCATCCCGTAACGGCGACCGTATGATAATCACGGGAGTCCGGTCCACGTTGTACCGATACGTCCTTGAATCCGAGACTCACCGCTGCGGGGATAAATTGATTCCGAATCATATCGGAGATGTCGTTCCATTCGACATCACCTTTCCCGTCACAGTAGGTGATGACAAATGTGCCATTCGGTTTCAAGACGCGTTCGATTTCAGACAGAACGGTCGTGACATCTCTCCAGAAATATAGTGTGTGAACGCTGAACACGTGATTGACGGATGCGTCCATCATCTCAAATTGATGCAAATCTCCTTGAATCAACTTTGCCCGTTTTGTTTGCATCGAAGCATGATTACGCTGTCGTGCTGAATCGAGAATCGTCTTCGAACGGTCGAGACCCATGACATGTACGTCAGGATGTCGTTGAAGGATGGTCGCCATCGCATCGCCGGCCCCGCACCCGAGCTCTAGAACGGTTGTACCAGGTTGAATGTCTAACTGTTCAATCGTCCATTCGACTTCGACCCGGTGTTGGCGTACCATCTTTTCCCCGATATACTTTCCGACGGGACCCCTTGGATTCTCGTATTGACTGTCAATCCATTTCAGTAGCACTTGTGGTAACACATCATCACCTCACTTCGAAAGTAGCTCGATTGTAGCACATCGATGAGACAAAGGAGTCAACAACATGCGTTCATTTTGGATACTCGGCAACCAACTCTCGCACGAACTTGCGATGTTGAAGGATATGAAAGAAGATGACGTCATCGTCATGATTGAGGCGACATCACGCGCATCGTGGCGTCCGTACCATAAACAAAAGCTCGTCCTGATCTTCTCTGCGATGCGCCACTTTGCGGAAGAATTGCGTGATAAAGGATATACCGTAGATTACCACGAAGCGGATTCGTTCCAAGAGGCGTGGGACAACCATGTGAAACAGTACAATCCGGACGAAATTCATATCACCGCCGTCACGGACGAACCGATGGCGAAAAAACTGAAACAGTTCGGTAAGAAACATCACCTTGTCGAACATACGGATGTCCCGCTCTTCTACTTATCAAAAAAGGAAGCGACCGAGACGCTCGGAAATGAACCGTGGCGGATGGATCGTTTTTATCGTTACATGCGTAAGCGATTCGACGTATTACTCGAAGACGGGAAGCCTCGCGGTGGAAAATGGTCATTTGATACGGATAACCGAAAACCACCGAAAGAAGGACTATCGTTTCCATCTGCCATCCATTTCCGTCCAGATTCGATCACGAAAGACGTCATCGAAAAAGTCGAGTCAACGTTCTCGGAGCATCCAGGAGAGGTGACCCGGTTCCATTGGCCGGTCACACATCATGAGGCGAGACGTGCGCTAAAACGGTTCGTAGAAGAGCGTCTTGAGACGTTCGGCCCGTATCAAGATGCGATGATGACGGATGAACCCGAGATGTCGCACAGCCTGTTGTCAGCTGCCATCAATATCGGTCTACTGACACCGCGTGAAGTCGTTGATGCGGCATGTCAGGCGGATGCACCGCTATCGTCGATTGAAGGATTCGTCCGGCAAATCCTCGGTTGGCGGGAATATATGCGCGCCGTCTATCTCGCTGTCATGCCCGGTTATGAAGACGTGAACACGTTCAAGCATGAACGCGACTTACCGTCCTTCTTCTGGGATGCGAAGACGGATTTGAACTGTCTGCATCAAAGTTTGAAACCGGTCGTCGCGCATGCCCACAATCATCATATCCAGCGACTGATGGTGCTCGGAAACTATGCGACATTGTTCGAGATTTCACCGCAACAGACGAGCGACTGGTTCAACGAGATGTACATCGATGCCTATGACTGGGTCGTCTTACCGAACGTTCTTGGGATGGCCCTTCATGCGGACGGTGGAAAGCTCGCCACAAAACCGTATGTCGCTTCCGGAAAATATATCGACCGGATGAGTGACTACTGTCGGGATTGCGCATACAACCCGAAACATACGACAGAAGACGACGCCTGTCCGTTCAACGCCCTCTATTGGCGGTTCATCGATCGTCACGAGGAACGATTCTCGAACAACCAGCGGATGAAGATGATGGTCCGCAATTGGCAAGGACGGGATGATGATGTGAAATCCGATATCTTAGCGAAAGCCGAACAGACGTTGACCGATTCCCCGTGAATCGGTTTTTTTACGTTCTCTTCATGAAACTTTGCGATTTCTTTATCGTGTCTTTACAATCGTTCGTTACGATAGGAGCTGTGAGACCCCCTCACTCCAAGTGAATAGTTACCGGTAGAACCTTTGAGAGACCAACAGAAGCCCGTACGTCGATGACGTGTCGTTTCTGTTGGTCCTTTTTTGAAGAGAGGATGATTCAAGTGAATGAAGCGATTGCACGAATCGGACAAGAACGGATGATTGCCTCCATCAAAAGTCCAAAACAAATCGAGGCGTTTTTACGGACAGATGTGACGACGACGTTTCTCATGATGGGAACGCTCAGTACACTCGACCGCTATGTGGCGCACTTGAAGCGAGAGAATCGAACGGTCTTCCTCCACGCTGAGCGAATCAATGGCATCAGCCTCGACCGGGACGGGATCGATTACCTCGCCAAACGTGTCGGCGCCGATGGGATTGTCACGACGAAAGCATCCGTGCTCCAGCATGCGAAGCGAGCGGGGCTCTTGACGGTACAACGACTCTTTCTCGTCGACTCGGACGCGGTCACGAGCGGGCTCAAGCTCGCCGAGGCGCAACAACCGGATGCGATTGAACTCATGCCTGGTCTGATTCCGAGCGTCGTCGAGAAGATTTCCCGGGACGTCTCTTTTCCGATTGTGACAGGTGGCATGATTCGTCAACCGATTGACGTGCATCGCGCCCTCGATCATGGGGCATTCGCCGTATCGACCGGGGATGAACGACTTTGGCACGTACAAAGTCAGAAGGAGGAATTAGCATGAAATCGATACAACTACAACAACTGGCGAAATCATTCGGGGAGACGGAAGTCATTCGAGGGATTGACGTGACGATTGAAGCAGGAGAGTTCTTCGCACTCGTCGGTCCGTCCGGCTGCGGGAAGAGTACGATGCTTCGGATGATAGCCGGGCTCGAATCCATCACAAGCGGAACGCTTCGCATCGACGGAGTGGCAGCAAACGGGATGAAGCCGAGTGAGCGTCACTTGTCGATGGTGTTCCAAAACTATGCCCTTTACCCACATATGACGGTTGAGAAAAATATCACGTTCGGTCTACATACGAAAGGACTGACGAAGCTTGAACAGCGGGAGCGTTGCCTACAGGCGGCGGAGACACTCGGGCTCACCGATTACTTAAAACGGAAACCGCGCGAACTCTCCGGTGGTCAGCGACAGCGTGTCGCCTTGGCACGTGCCATCGTGACCGAGGCACCCATTTGCCTGATGGATGAGCCGCTTTCGAACTTGGATGCGAAACTACGGGCAAAGATGCGTTCAGAGATCCGTCAGTTACAGCGCAAACTCGGATTGACGATGATTTATGTCACCCACGACCAAGTCGAGGCGATGACGATGGCAGACCGCATCATGCTCCTCAATGAGGGGGAAGTGCAACAAGTCGGGAAGCCGCTCGACCTATACAATAAACCAGCGAATACATTCGTCGCTTCTTTCATCGGATCACCTCCGATGAATCTAGTCGACGTGACACGACAAGAAAAAGGCTGGATGGCATCAGACGGGCGAATGTTTGATCCGAACACATTGACGGAGATGTCACAGGCGACACTCGGTGTCCGTCCTGAGCAAATCAAGCCGGCGGATGAAGATGTGACGTTTTACGCAGAACTGAAGAATATTGAAGTGCTCGGGACCGAGACAATTCTCGCTTTTGACATCGGGGGGAATGAATGGTTGGCAAAATGGCCGGGGCAATGGCCGCTCACGGTCGGCGAAAAAGTGGCGTGTTATGTGGATCCGAAACAGATGTCGCTATTTGATACGAACGGACAGCGCATTGAGCCACGACAACCGAAACTGTTTGAGGCGTTGGAGGTGTTCCAATGACGGTCGCCTTACCGAGAGAGAAAGTCCGGACGCGGCTATCTGACGCAGCGAGCGGATTGTTGTACTTGTCTCCGTCTATCATCTTGTTTGGTGTCTTCCTCGTCTATCCACTGTTGCGAACGATTTATTTAAGCTTTTTCCGGACCGACACACAGGGGACACCACTCGACTTTGTCGGAGTCGGGCACTATAGCAATTTGTTCACGAGTGCGGCATTTTGGCAAAGCATTCAGGCGACAGTCGGATTCGTCCTTTTGACGGTCCCGCTCACGATTTTGATTGCGCTCGGTCTCGCACTCCTCGCCAATGAGAAACTGAAAGGGATCGGTATTTTTCGGACGGCGTTCTCGGCGACGATGGGGATGAGCGTCGCGGCGTCATCGGTCATTTGGATGTTCATGTATAATCCGTCGATCGGTATCTTCAACCGGTTTCTCGAGGCAGTGGGGGCAAGCGGTGTACAGTGGCTCCTCGATCCACAATATGCGCTCCTTTCCGTGTCACTTGCGACCGTTTGGATGAATATCGGCTTCACGTTCTTGATTCTACTCGGCGGTCTGCAGAACATCGATCGGACGTTGTATGAGAGTGCGGACATTGCCGGGACGAGTTATTGGACGCAACTTCGGGCCATCACCATCCCGATGTTGTCACCGACACTTTTCTTCGTCGGGATCATCTCGCTGATCAACGCCTTCCAGACGTTTGGACAGATTGATTTATTGACGAAAGGTGGACCGACGAATGCGACGAATGTCATCGTCTATGCCATCTACAAAGATGCGTTTATCAATTATAACGTCGGCAGTGCCAGTGCCCAGGCCGTGCTCTTATTCATCGCCGTCCTTCTGTTGACGTGGCTACAGTTCAAACTGGTCGAAAGGAAGGTGCATTACCAATGAGATTACGGAATATAGGCGTCTATGTCTTACTCATCTTGAGTGCCGTCGTCATGCTGTTTCCAATCGCCTATGCGTTTTCGATCAGTCTGATGGACGGGAAGGAAGTGCTCCAGGGACATCTCCTTCCACGTGAACCTTCATTGGAAAACTATGTGGCCGCGTTCGAACGCATCCCGATGATGACGTACCTGCTCAACAGTTTGATTGTCGCGCTCCTCGTGATGGTCGGACAGGTAGTATTATCGAGTCTTGCAGCATTCGCGTTCGTCTTCATCGACTTTAAAGGAAAAGGGCTCATCTTTATGCTCTTCCTGGCAACGATGATGGTGCCATGGGAAGCGACGATGGTCCCGAACTTTTTGACAATCCAGTCGCTCGGTTGGCTGAATAGTGTTTGGGGACTGTCTGTGCCGTTCTTCGCACTCGCATTCGGGACGTTTTTACTTCGGCAACAGTTCAAAACGATTCCGTATGAAATGTACGAGGCATCCCAAGTTGCCGGGATCAGTCGCTTCCGATTCTTTTGGAACGTCGTCTTGCCGGTCTCGAAGACACCGCTCGTCACATTGTCGGTGTATAGCTTTTTGACGACTTGGAATATGTACTTATGGCCGCTTCTCGTCACGAACACGGAACAGGCGCGGACGGTCCAAATCGGCATCAAACAGATGCAGTCGAACGAAGTCGCCTCGGATTGGGGCGTCGTCATGGCAGCAGTCATCTTGATTATCATTCCGACACTTGTATTGTTGTTCGCAGGACAAAAGCACTTGCAAGAAGGATTGACGCAAGGCGCTATCAAATAATAGGGGGATATGACAAATGAAAAAGTTAGGATTATTCGCAGGGTTGGCAAGTTCGGTGTTATTACTCGGGGCATGTGGCAGTGAAGAAGCGGCACCAGTCGCGGCGACGACAGAAGACGGAAAGACAGAGGTCGTCTTTTGGCATGCGATGAGTGGGGACTTGGAGACGGCTTTAAACAGTCAAGTCGACGCGTTCAACGCTTCGCAAGACGACTATGAAGTCAAACCGGTCTTCCAAGGAACATATGAGGAAGCGTTGACGAAATTCAATGCGGTCGCCGGTTCGGAAGACGCGCCAGCCATCATGCAGACGTTCGAGGTCGGGACGAAATACATGATCGATTCGAACAAAATCACACCAGTTCAAGAGTTCATCGACAAAGAGGATTTTGACACGAGCGTATGGGAAGAGAACATCTTGAGTTATTATCAGGTCGATGGGAAGCAATACTCGATGCCGTTCAACTCCTCGACACCGATCCTCATCTATAACAAAGAGGCGTTTGAAAAAGCAGGGCTCGATCCAGAGAAAGCACCACGCACATATGACGAGTTGAAAGAGGCGGCGAAGAAGTTGACAACGGACGGTCAGACCGGCTTCACGATGCTCAACTACGGTTGGTTCTTTGAACAGCTCTTGGCCGCACAAGGTGGACTGTATGTCGACAATGACAATGGACGAAGCGGAGACCCGACGAAAGCCGTGTTTGATGGCGAAGAAGGACAGAACGCGTTCAATCTCATCAAAGAGATGTACGATGAGAAGACATTCCTAAACGTCGGTCAAAACTGGGACGACATGCGCGCGGCATTCCAATCTGGAAAAGTTGCCATGTACCTTGATTCGTCAGCAGGAATCCGTACGGTAGCAGACAACGCGGACTTTGAAATCGGCGCATCGTACTTACCGGTACCGAATGAAGCGGAGCGTCAAGGCGTCGTCATCGGCGGGGCATCGCTCTGGATGGGTGATGGCATTGCCGAAGAGACGAAAGAAGGCGCATGGGAGTTCATGAAGTATGTCGCTTCAACGGAAGCGCAAGCACAGTGGCATGTTGACACAGGCTACTTCGCCATCAATCCGGAAGCATACAATGAACCGATCGTAAAAGAAATGTGGGCGAAATATCCACAACTGAAAGT
The DNA here is from genome assembly GCF_025842465.1 of Exiguobacterium sp. N5. Taxonomy (GTDB): domain Bacteria; phylum Bacillota; class Bacilli; order Exiguobacteriales; family Exiguobacteriaceae; genus Exiguobacterium; species Exiguobacterium profundum. Next base: position 1,772,765 of record NZ_JAPAEP010000001.1, on the reverse strand, counting down.
GACGGTCGACCAACTCAGTGAGACGAAACCATCACCGGCGACACAAGGAGCGCTCATCTCGACGTTCCCGCAATCACGTCAAAGTGTCGTCAACGCGATGGAAAGTTTGTATCAAGGGGTGTCGGTCGAAGAAGCATTGAAGCGTGCGGCCGATGAGACGACTTCCACCTTGGGGCAGTGACATGTTGATTTACGCACATCGCGGCTATAGCGCCAATTACCCGGAAAATACATTGTCCGCGTTCGAGGCAGCTCTTCCCTATGTGGACGGAATCGAGCTGGACGTACAGCTATCGAAGGACGGGCGTCTCGTCGTCATTCATGACGAAACCGTCGACCGGACGACAAATGGAACGGGATGGGTGAAAGACATGACGCTTCAGGAGTTGCGCCAGTTGAAGATTGACGGCTATGAACGCATCCCAACGTTAGAAGAGGTGCTCGGACTGATTGAACGAAGCAACGTCACCCTGAACATCGAATTGAAGACGGATCAATATGCGTATCCAGGGATTGAACGTCTCGCTTGGTTTGCTGTCAACGAGTTTGAACTCGGTGACCGTGTCGTGTTCTCCTCATTCAATCGTGAAACGCTCGTCCGAATGCGAGATGCGGCACCAGTCGCCCGGCTTGCAGTGTTGACACTCACGGGTGAGTCGGACACCGTCTCGTTCGCTGAAACGATTCGGGCCGAGGCGATTCACGCCCAGCCTGCATTTATCGGTTCGAAAGCATGGGATCAGATACAACAGACGACGCTCGAGACACGGCTCTACACGATCAACGACGTGAAGGACCTTCCCCCGATAACGGTTTCGGCCATCATGACAGATGAGGTTGAACGGTTTACAAAATGAGTAGACTAAACCCCGCTCCTGAGAAGGAGCGGGGTTCATTCATGTCATGATCGGTTCTGGTGTGTCATAGGTTGAGATGACAACTTGATTACGCCCTTCGTTTTTCGCTTGATAGAGCGCCGAATCAGCGAGATCTACCATCCGCTTGATGGGGAGCGAGGTCCCGTGTGCGACCCCGACGGACGTCGTGATTTGAATCGGTGGAAAATCGTTCAAGTGGAATAGTTCAGCAGCAATCCGTTCTCGTATCCGGTTGGCCACTTTGTCTACCTTCTCTGGCGTCAAGTCGTACATCAAGATGACGAATTCTTCGCCACCGATTCGTGCGACAGTGTCATGGGCACGCGTCTCGACTTTTAAGATGTTGGCGAACTGTTGTAAGACGAGATCACCGTTTCCGTGACCATATGTATCGTTCACATGTTTAAAATGATCGATATCGAGCGCGAGTACATTGTACGTCCGATTCTCTTGACCGATGGAAGCCGTATATCGATCCCACACACGTCGATTGTATAGACCGGTCAAATGGTCTCGTTCAGACGACTGTTTGTACTCGATGGCACGGCGGGTCGTTTGTTCTAGGTCGATGGTGAGGATGCTCGAGAGTAGACCGACGAGCATGCCAATCATCCAAATGGACAAGACGAGGGATACATAGGCTGTGCTCCAACCCATATTGATATAGACGGCAATCGAAATAATGAAGAGCGCCCATACGTTCAAAAAGATACTCTGTAAGAAGAGTCGCTCCCGAAGCAGCCGATGAATCCAGAGCATCCCGATGCTGACGATGAACGTCGCGATAAATGCAATCATGGCCTGCTCGGTCATTCCGAACAAGAATCGTGTACTGGCGATGACAAGTGTCGCAATGAATAAAGGAAAACGAGCACCATAAAAAGCAAGCAACACGAGCGGTAAGTGACGTAAATCCACACGGACCATATCGTTAGCTTCTACGGCGTTATACATCAAAAACAGACCGAGTGCACCGGCGAGTATTCCAATCACAGAACTACGAAGACGGTACGAATTAAAAAGCGAAGAATGATAAATCTTCGAGATGATATAAAATCCGGTGAATGCGACACAAGCATTGAGCAACAAGACGGTGAGCGTCATTCCTTCACGACCTTTTTCATAGACTATACATTAACGGTAGCAGTCTTCAAATAATTGTCAATCTGAAGGTGTGTAAATGTTCATTATCTTTTCACGCTTTCTTCTTTGTTCCTCGAAACGCAAAAAACATAGCGATGCCAATTCCAATGCCGAGCCACCAATTATCGAGGGTGAGCCCGAAAACGACGGCGAATACGACCGCGACGGGAATCGATAAGTAGCCACGTTGTTTCATCTTCATTTCCTCCTCTCTTCGACACTTCTTTATTCCCAAAACGAATGCGCTTCATTCTTGAATCGAAACAAATTAAAAAACGTTCGACCGATTAAATCAGTCGAACGAAACCGAATGTTTAGGTGATGATTGCAATGAACAACTCTGTCTGGTGTGGAGCTCGATCGTAAAGGTGGTGCCTTCCCCGTATACCGAGTCCGCATGAATTCCCCAACCATGGGCTTCAGCGATTCGTTTACAGATTCGTAGACCGAGACCGGTTCCTTTGATCGATTGGTGGGCAGCGGATTCGACACGGTAATATTCATCAAATACGTATGGAAGTGCTTCTTCCGGAATCCCGATGCCGGTATCGGATACAGATAAGATGATTGTGCCAGCACATTCAAATACTCTCGTATGGACCGTACCGCCGTCAGGAGAGTACTTGATGGCGTTACCAATGAGGTTATGGAGCAATTGCCGTAACTTTTCTTCATCTGCTTGAATCGAGACATCATTCGTTTCAAATGTCACTGTATGAAGCGGGGAGGTCGTCTGATAGCTCGACATGACATCCTCTAAAAGAGGACGGAGTGCGAACGTCGTCACGGTCAGTTGGTCAGCCGTGTAGCGCTCTTTTTGATAATCGAGGAAATTATCGACGAGCCGCTCCAGCCGTTCCGATTCTTGTTTGACTTGTGTTAGCATCTGATACGACTTTTCCGAACCTTGATGGCGTGTCATGAGTAACTCCGTATAGCCATGGATGGCAGTCAATGGCGTGCGGAAATCATGAGACAGTTCGGCAAGGAAACTGTCTTTACGTTCTTCAAAGCGGACAGCTTCTGTTTGGTCGCGCCACATGATGAAAACGCCACGTGGTGTGCGCGTGAAGTTGAAAATCAAATGTAGCGTCTTGTCATTAAAGCGCAGACGACGTGAGGTCATCCTTGGATCCGTTTCAGTCGCACATTCGAGCAATTCCTGGATGAGGTGCATGACTTGTGCGGAATCCGCCCCATGCTGTTCCAACGTGGCATATAAATAACGAGTCAATGTTTCCAATGTGTCAAAAGATTGTGTTGTCATCGAAGGGCACCATTGCCGAAGAGAATCATTCGAATACAGACGACATCTTGAGAAATCGATATAACACATCGCATCCTGTACTTCTTCCACGATGGAAGCGATGGAGAACGTGTGGCGTTGCTGTTTTTGACGAGCGGAGCGTTTCTGCCTAATCCTATGGAATCGGCGCATGGACCTACCTCCTCGCGAACATTTGTACATGCATTCACAATAAGTATACGACATTCGAGAAGGAATCCCTATACAGGCAATAGTCCTAGCAGAAACGTATCGAAATCGGGACGGATACAAAACACCTCTCCGCTGATAGAACAGAGAGGTGTCGGTCATTCGGTCACTTTTACTTGTCCCATCATCCCATTTTCTTCATGCTCGAGGATGTGGCAATGATACATAAATGTGCCGGTTTTCGTGAAGGTGATTTCAATCTTTACTCGTTCATCTGGAGCGACGGCTACCGTATCTTTCCACCCTTTTTCCTGATCGGATGGTGGGTTGCCGTCTCGACTAATGACTCGGAACTGGACGCCGTGGATGTGGAAGGGATGTGTCATCCCACCCATCATATCTGGTTTATTTTCAATTTCCCATACCTTGGTGTCTCCGCGTTTCGCTTCGATGTCGATACGCTCCGGATCATAGGTCTTTCCGTTGATTGAAACCATGTTACCCATTCCAAAAAGGGTGAGCCGTCGATCTGCCGTCTTATCTGTCGAGCGCTCCATCGTCTCGGTCACCGGAATCTTAATGGACGCCTTGTCGAGTTCACCGACACGAAACGTAGTGAATGTCACTCCGTCCGCTTTTAAGGCGGCGACATCTTCAACTTGTGAAAAATCTATCAGCACTTCGGCCCGTTCACCTGGTGTCAACGTGATGGTTCTTAAGGGAATCGGGCGCTCTAACGGTCCTCCGTCTGTCGCAATCTGCGTCATCTCGGCCTCGTTAGATAACGTAAAATCAAAATCGCGCGCATTCGAACCGTTGACTAGTCGCACACGTAACGTCTCGGTTTGAACGTCGAACGTCGTGTTGATGGCTCCATTCGCAAGAATTGTATCCCCGGTCGTTCCGTCAACGTTCATATGGGCATCATAATCTAACCCACCGTTAGGAGTGAAGCGTCGATCTTGTACAATGAGCGGGATGTCGTCGACTCCATATTCATTCGGGAGACCATTCGGTGTATCGTTAGTCACATAAAGAAGACCGGCAAGCCCTTTATAAACTTGTTCAGCTGTCGAACCCATCGGATGGGGGTGAAACCACAGCGTACTAGGTTCTTGGTCGATGTCGAGTCGAACTTGTGCCCGTTCACCTGGTGCGACGGTCTGATGAGGTCCCCCGTCCATGTCGGCAGGAATGACGAGTCCGTGCCAGTGGAACGTTGTCGGTTCATCCAATCGATTGATGGTATCGATTACGACTGTTTTTCCTTTCGGTAACTCGATCATTGGTCCGAGTAAGTCTCCATTATAACCGAATGTTTCCGATTTCTTGCCGTCTTTGAAAAATTGTGACGTGCCTTTAGTTGCTTCCACCGTATAGTAGACCGTGTCTTCCGTGACACGATCTGGCTGTAAGGCGGTCGGAATCGGAAGCGGCTGTGTCGGTTCATCCGATGCTTGGAGCTCTTGCCTCGCTCCGTGTCCCATCTGACCCGTTGCCGAATCGTTTCCCATCATATGATTTTGGTCCATATTGTTGTTATGGTTCCATGTCCCGTTGAAGAGGACGACTAGTAAAACGAAGATGCCCCCAATTAAAATCCCCGTCAACAGAAACCACATTCCTTTCGATTTCATTCTATAACACTCCTTCATTGTTCAGTCCTCACTTTGTTGTACCACCTAATTGTGAAAGAAACATGAAAGTCCAAATCTGTTTAATTATATACCATATGGGGGTATACAATTCGTGTAAAGGAGAGGATGAATGATGGAACATGCACACGATCAACATCATGAATATCATAAGGGAAGTCACGAGTCTCATCATGGCGGACACGGACACGAGCATATGATTGATGATTTCAAACGACGTTTCTTCATATCGCTCGGACTGATGATTCCGATTTTATTGTTATCGGACATGATTCAAGAATGGCTGCGGTTTGAACTCGATTTTCCGCTTGAAAAGACAATCTTATTTGTATTGGCGACGATTGTATATGTATACGGCGGATGGCCGTTCTTAAAAGGAAGTGTGGAAGAGCTACGAGAGCGTAGCCCGGGCATGATGATGCTCATTGGCTTGGCGATTAGCGTCGCTTACTTTTATAGCGCAGCTGTCGTCTTTGGATACGGAAGTGGGCATGACTTCTTTTGGGAACTCGCTTCACTGATTGTGATCATGCTACTCGGTCACTGGATTGAGATGCGTTCGGTCATGGGGGCATCAAATGCGTTAGAACAACTCGTACAACTGCTCCCGAACGAGGCGCATCGCATCAATGGGGAAGAAACGGAAGACGTTCCCATCTCTGAACTGAAGGAAGGAGACCGAATCCTCGTCAAACCGGGGGAGCAGGTACCCGTGGACGGGAAAATCATCAAAGGACGAACGACCATCGACGAGTCGATGTTGACCGGCGAATCGGTACCGGTCGAAAAAACAGAAGGTGAAGATGTCATTGCGGGTTCGATCAACCAAGAAGGGAGCTTGACGATTGAAACGATTGGTACGGGAGAAAGAACGTACTTGTCAAAAGTGATTGAATTGGTGAGTGAGGCACAAAAATCGAAGTCACGGGCTCAAAATTTGGCGAATCGGGCGGCAAAATATTTGTTCTATATCGCAATTGCCGCTGGAGTCATCACGTTCACGGTTTGGTTCATGCTCGGATATTCGGTCGGGACGGCGGTTGAACGGATGGTAACGGTCATGGTCATCTCATGTCCCCATGCACTTGGACTGGCGACACCTCTTGTTGTCGCTGTTTCGACAGCATTATCGGCGAAACAAGGTCTTCTCATCCGCAATCGGACTCAATTTGAAGAGGCGCGTCGACTCGATGCCGTCATTTTCGATAAGACCGGTACGCTGACGGAAGGGAATTTCGGAGTCACAGACATACAGGCGAGCTCGTCTTATAAGGAAGAAGACGTGTTGCAACTCGCAGGAGCAGTTGAGCGTGAGTCGCAACATCCTCTCGCGCAAGGGATTTTAAGAGAAGCCGAGAGACGGGAATTGAAACTGGCGGCTGTCGACGACTTCGGTTCGATGACAGGTGTCGGATTGGAAGGAACGGTTGACGGTGCGCGTGTTCAAGTCGTCAGTCCGCGACATATCCGCGATCAACACATTCAAATTGATGAGGAGACGTTTGCACGACTCTCGGAAGAAGGAAAGACCGTCGTCTTTGTTTTGAAAGACGGAGAATGGGTCGGGATGATTGCGATGGCCGATCTGGTGAGGGAAGAAGCGAAGGAGACCGTCGAGGCACTTCATGAAAAAGGCATTCGCTCGATCATGTTGACGGGTGACAACGAGAAGGTCGCGCATTGGGTCGCGGGTCAGCTCGGTATCGATGACGTGTATGCCGAAGTATTACCGGACGACAAGGCAAACCAAGTGAAAGACGTCCAAAAAGATGGCAGCAAAGTAGCGATGGTCGGAGATGGAATCAATGATGCACCTGCCTTAGCACAAGCGGATGTCGGCATCGCAATCGGGAGCGGGACAGACGTTGCCGTCGAAACGGCAGATATTGTCCTCGTCCGCAGTAATCCGAAAGATGTCCTATCGATTTTGGAGCTTTCACAGAACACGTATCGTAAGATGATTCAAAACTTGTGGTGGGCAGCCGGGTATAACATCGTCGCCATCCCGCTTGCTGCAGGCGTGCTGGCTCCGATTGGAATCATCTTGTCCCCAGCCATCGGTGCCGTCTTGATGAGTATAAGCACAGTTATTGTCGCAATCAATGCTCGACTTTTGAAGATTTAACATTTCTTTCACCTTTAGTCAGTATGCTAGATGGGATGCTAATGATGGAGGGATCGAGATGAAACGAACGTTAATGCTATCACTATTCCTGACTCCACTGCTCCTGTCGGCGTGTGGAACAGAAGACGCACCGTCGGACACGAGTCAATCCGAGAATGTGACGACAACTACAAAAGACGAGTGGCAACGTGTGGGATCCGATGAAACGGTCTCCCACATCCACGGAGCTGGATTTTGGCAAGACGACGAACGTCTTGTCATCGCGACGCATGCCGGATTGATGGAATATCGAGAAGATGGTTGGTATACGCTGCCGACAAATCGCCATGACTACATGGGATTTGAAGTCGTCGAGGATGGATTTTATGCGAGCGGTCACCCCGATCGTCGGACAGATTTCAAAAATCCACTTGGGGTCATGCATGGAAAAAATCATGGGGCGGTACTCGAGAGTCGGTCGCTTGAAGGCGAGGCAGATTTCCACTATATGAGTGCCGGTTATGCCACAGGTACACTCTACGTTTATTTGGAGGAAGCGACCTCGGAGCTAGAGCCGGGATTTTATCGTTCCATCGATGGTGGGAAATCATTTGAACCGATGCAGGTACAAGGGATAGAGGAAGCGCAAGTGGCAGGAATCGTCGCCGATGCGACGGATGCGGAGCGCGTCTTCTTGTACGGGCCGTCCGGCATCCTCGTTTCGAATGACTCTGGAGATTCGTTCGAGCCACTTGTTGAAGCAGAACAAGTTGTCACGGTCGGAGCGGATGAGGGGCAGCTGGCATACGTACGACAGACAGATGGTTCTTTCGAAGGGGTTCGTTTCAACTTAGACGATGAGTCGACAGAGACGTTCAATCTTCCAGAGCTTCAAGCGGACGTTGTGCCAATCGAATTGGCAGTCAACGAGGAGCGCATGTTGCTTGTCACATCGGATAACAGCGTATATGAGTTTACAGACGGGGAATGGGAGATGCGCCTCGACAAAGGTGAGCTCAATTGATTAAAAGACGCCTTTCCATTATAGGATAGGCGTCTTTTTGTCGAGTGGAATCGTGACGGTGAAAGAAGTGCCCGATACATCAGACGTGACTGTCAATTCTCCACCGTGACGGTTGACGATTTGGTCAGCGATGGCGAGTCCGAGGCCGCTCCCGCCAGTCTGTCGGGACCGTGATTTTTCCACACGATACAGGCGGTCAAAAATGTGCGGTAAATCTTCTTCGGGAATGCCTTTCCCATTGTCTGTAATGGTCAGGATCAGGTGAGTGTCCGTGACATTTGAACGCAGGGAGACATGTGAGGCCTCACTATGCTCAATCGCATTATGGGCGATTGAGCGGAAGACTTGGAGCATCCGGTGCCGATCCAATGTAAGAGCGATGTCTTGTTGTCCCGCGTTCGACGAAGCATCGAAGCGAATCGTCGTCATCCGGAACATTGTATCGAGCATTCGACGTAAGTCCGCACAAAACGTTGTGACGGTCACTTCTTCTCGATGCAATAAGAACGTGTTCTCATCGAGCTGTGCCAGTTGAAACGCATTTTCGACGAGTTCTGTGAGCGACCGGCTTTCATCTAAGATTGTCTGAATCGATTGCTTGCGTAACGATTCGGGCGTACTTTCTTTCGAAGCGATTTCGGCGTAACCCCTCAAGTACGTGAGAGGGGTCTTGATTTCATGCGATAGGTCGGATAAGAACTGACGACGTTCCCGCCGTAGTCTGGATAGTTCCACTGACATCGATTCGATGGCACGCGCTAATTCACCGATTTCGTCGACACGATTGGTCGGTAACTGTAAATCGTCTGGGTTTGTCAATACATTCTCCGTTGCTTGTTTTAATGATTGGATCGGTTTTGAAATCAATCGACTCAAGAGGATGAACGTCAAGACGGTCGTCACGAGCGCGATCGCTGTGATATATAGGAATCGCCACTGGAGCCGATGGCTAATTCCATGAATGATTTCAGTCGGTAAAAACATATAGACGTATCCATACCGTCTGTCGGTATCATCTGTGATTGGCGTACGAACGATCAAATACGGTTCGTTTTCCCAGTCGTTCTCTAGGACAGTCGTGTCGTCGAAGGAGCCAGTTTGTTTTTTCGAATCGACTGTATCGGCAAGGACTTGGGGAAAGAAGCGTGAAGTCTGAAGAAGATGATGCGTGGGATCAGTGATGGCGACTTTCGTATCGGTCTCACTTTCCATAGTCGCTACATGATCAATCGTCTCTTCGGAAAAATTCATTGCTAATACGCTCGCATGGCTCTCGGCCCGAGATTCAAGGCGATTGATTTCTTCTACAACACGTTCACCGAGAAGCGTGTGATAGAGGAGAAGAAACAACACACCTTCAATCAATAGGGTGGATAGAAGAAAGACGAGGCTGATGCGAAACGGTAGACTGTTACGACCTCGCTTCATCCGGAACGCTCCTCGGTCCATCGATAGCCACGTCCCCATACCGTCTTTAAATAATCATCAATCGGGAATCCTGCATCGCCTAACTTTTCTCGAATCATACGAATATGCGCATCAACGGTGCGTGGGTCGGATTCTGCAGAATAGGGCCAGACAAGGTCAAACAAATCTAGTCGGTTGAAGAGGCGATTCGGGTGCTGAAGGAACAATTTTAAGATGGCCGTCGCTTTTGGTGTGAGGACAATCTCTTGTTCTTCATACAAAACGCGTCCGCTCTCCTCATCGTAACGTAGTGGTCCGTATTGGATGTTGACGACACGGGTCCGGCGCAAGACGGCACGAATACGAGCGAGGAGCACGTTCCCATCGAACGGTTTGGTGACGTAATCATCCGCTCCAGCATCTAATCCTTGGATGGTCGTCTCATTGTCTGAACGTGCCGTCAACAAGACGACAGGTAATGCCGGATCCATCGTCTTTAACTGACGACAAAGTGAGATCCCATCTACTTCTGGCATCATAATATCTAAAAGGACGAGATCCGGTCGCTCTTCGATTTTGTCGAGTGCGGAACGGGCATCGCTCGCCTCGATGCAAAAGTAGCCGTCACTTTCAAGAAACAAACGAATCAAATGTCTCATTTTTTCTTCATCGTCTACGATGAGAATCTTCATCTTGCATTCCTCCTTCCTCTTATTATTATCGTTCCGTGTGCTTTGCGTGATTTCCTTCCATGGCGAAAAGAGTCTGTAGTTGTTCACGTGCGCGTTCGACGTCTCGACAGTAAATGACGGGTACTCTCGCGTCAATCGGTCGATCCGTGACGATGGCTACTGCACCATTTCGGATGGCGGCCCTCACTAAATCGACGCCACGTTCATTGATTGGGCGCTTGCATATATATAAAAACATTTTATTTATTTTTTCTGGTGTCGTTCCGATTCCGCGAATTGTTATTTCTTCCGGGTGATCGAGATAGGACCAAGATAAAACAGAATCAAGTGTTGCCAGTACGTCACGCAATGTCCGCTCTTGCATCATCGTTCTCCTTCCTTGCATGAACTCAATTTCACTAGTGTACCCGATGTTTGTGAAAAAGAAGTGAAAAGCGTTAAGAGTACGATTAGACGGAGAAATAGGCGGGTTTGAGTATAGAACAAGTAGGAAAAAGAGTTTTTATACGCACAATAAGAAAGGATGAATAAGATGAAACAGTACGGTAAATTTGGAATCATGATTGCGGTCTCGACATTCATTATGTATTGGCTCATGTATTTGAACGTGTTTCAGTTCAATCATATCTTCTTTAGTCAGACGAGGTTGTACATGGCACTCATCATGGGATCGGTCATGGCGTTCGTCATGCTTCTCTTCATGTGGGGGATGTATAAGAACAAAACAGTTAACTTTATCATCCTAGGGGTCAGTGCTCTCGTCTTCAGTGCCTCGCTTTGGCTCGTACGTAGCCAGACGACCGTCGATGATGTCAGTTGGATGAAAGCGATGATCCCTCACCACTCGATTGCCATTTTGACAAGTGAACGCGCTGAAATTGAAGACCCACGCGTGAAAGAATTGTCTGAAGAAATCATCAAGGCACAGCGCCGTGAAATTGAAGAGATGAAGCGATTGATTGAAGATTTAGAGGATGAAGAGGAGAACGCCGAGGAAAATCGTGAGTAACAGACATGCACAGTCGAAAACGGCTGTGCATTTTTTGTATGTTGAAAAGGAAAAATAAAGAAAGTAAGTTATAATTTGTTTTCCTTTATTTGAAATATAAATGACATATTTGTCGGTTCGTTTTGGTGGTAAAATTTTTTCAGTTAGATAATATAAAAAATAAAAATTTAAATACATAATTGAAAGGATTTACCACATCATGAAACGAAAGATGCTCTCTCTCTTCTGTGCCGTTCTTCTCACAGTCGGAATCTTCACTCCGACAGGTACCCCGGCTGAAGCTGCTACCACGTATTATGTCAAAGTCATGACTAACAGTTTAAACGTCCGTTCGGGCCCGGGCACGACGTATGCAATCGTCGGCAGTGCGAAATTGGGACAATCCTTCAAATATCTCGGCGTGAGCGGGGGATGGACAAAAATCAATTTCAACGGGACATCCCGCTACGTATCCAGTACATATGTGAAGAAGTACAGTGTCTCCACGCTTTCAACCACATCGACTGCGAAAATGATCATCCCGACAAAAGGGACGTTGACACAAAAGTATGGTCCGGCGAGCGGGCAGTACGGTTATACGTTCCATAACGGTATCGACTTGGCTGCTCCAAGAGGAACACCGGTCGTGTCAGCCGCTTATGGAAAAGTCATCGTTTCTCGGAACTATGGGGCTTACGGTAACCACATCATGATGAGCCATCAGTTGAATGGACAAACATATATTACTGTATACGCACACCTTGATCGCCTCAATGTCGTTACAGGACAAACGTTAGCAAAAGGAGCAACGATTGGAACGGTCGGGAATACCGGTAACTCGTTCGGGAATCATCTCCACTTCGAAGTGCATCGGAACAGCTATGTGTATAGCAGTTCATCTCCTGCTAACAGTATCAATCCGTATACAATGTTTTGACATAAAAGCACGCGCTCTCAAACAATGGGAGCGCGTGCTTTTTGGTTAATGCCATGTCGTTTGTTTGTTTCGCTCGATTTGGTTGGCGGCAATGAGGCTGACACCAACGACGACACCGAACACCAATCCGAACAGGTTGTTGAAGAGTAACATGAGGATGATCCCGAAGACGAGACCGATACTCATGAGGCCAATCCGATCAAACATATTGAATCCCCTTTTCTGTAGTTGTGCACCTCAATGATTAACCGATTTTCAAAGAAAGAACACCGACGAAATGGACTGATTGATTCATTATACGTGTTTGGAAGAACCAGGTTTCGTTTTGTAGAAACTATAGAGGACGCTAATCAAGATGACGAGAACGATGGTTCCAAGAGACATCCAAATCGGCATCTTGTACACATCACCGAAAATCATCTTCGCCCCTATGAAGACGAGCATGAAGCTGAGACCGTGTTTCAAATAGTAGAAGCGGTCGATCAAGTTGGCGAGGACGAAGTAGAGACTACGAAGTCCGAGAATCGCCATGATGTTCGCATAGAAGATGATATACGGGTCACGTGAATACGCGAAACTCGCGGCGACCGAATCGACTGCGAAGACGATATCCGACAATTCGATGAAGATGAGCGCGATGAAGAGTGGCGTGAAGAACAACTTCCCATTGATGCGCTTCGTGAACTTCCCGGATGAGATGTCCTGTGTGATGGGGAGGCGTCGCTCGAGCCAACGAATCGTCTTGTTTTCTTCAAGTGACTCGTCTTTCCCGATATTCTTATACATCATCCATCCTGTATAAACGAGAAACGCTCCGAACACGTAGTAGACCCAACCGAAGTTTTCTAAAAGGGATACGCCAGCGACGATGAAGACAGCGCGGAAGAAAATCGCTCCGAGAATCCCCCAGAATAGTACCTTATGTTGATACTTGAGTGGGATGGCGAAATAGGCAAAAACAAGTGAGAAGACGAAGACATTATCAATCGCGAGTGCCTTTTCGATAAAGTAGACGCTCGCATATTCCGTTGCGGCTGTACTTCCTTGCGTGAAGAACAACCATCCTCCGAATGCGATGGCAATCCCAATCCAGACAAACGTCCATGTCCATGCTTCGCGGAGCGAGACTTCGTGCGCTTTACGGTGGAACACCCCGAGGTCAAGTGCGAGCATGAAGATGACGATGAGTAAGAACCCGATGAGTAGGGTCAACAACAATTCCTCCTTTTAAGGTCATATGAACTTCTATATATTTAATTTAAGTTCATAAGAACTCAAAGTCAAGCGTAAAAATCAAAAACCACTCGAAAAGGAGTGGTCAATGTGTAGAGCGTCTTCTTAACACTATGCGAGCCGTCCAACCGACAACAGCGATTATTGTGAATCCTAAAAACATATACATCACATGTGAATACATTTCGATATACCCTAACCAAACTTGCCAATTCTCGCCGACTACAACACCAATAAAAATGAGTACCGTATTCCAAATGAGCGTCCCGCATGTCGTCAACACGATAAATTGAAGGAACGGCATATTCGACATACCGGCTGGAATCGAAATCAAACTGCGTACGACGGGAACGAACCGACCGAAGAATACTAATTTTGGACCGAATCGATCAAACCAGCGATCAGCCATTCGAACATCTTCTATTTTCAGATAAATTCTTTTGCCGTAACGGGTGATGAATGACTCGAGACGTTCTCGGTCCAGTAAAAGTCCAATCCCATAAAGGACAACGGCACCGAGGAGTGCTCCGACTGTTGCCACAACAATCATCCAAATAGGATTGAGTGTGGTTGTAGTTGTGAAAAAACCGCCAAAAATTAAGATTAATTCGGATGGGATTGGGGGGAACACATTCTCAACAAAAATAAGAAACATGACTCCGAAATAACCAAACTGTTCAATGATTTGTTGAATCCATTGCTCCATACCGTGATCGTCTCCTACCTAATTCATATTCTCCATCAACAATAAGTCGAATGACGACGATTTGGACATCCATCCTAAGATGTAAAGTGTTTTCAAACGATTTTTTTTGATGTCACGAAAGAGTAATTTCAAGGTCAAACTCACTTGAAAGTGATTATTCTTACATATATCGCAGAAGTGACCACAAATATACGGAGTGACTTCGATGCGTGATTTTCTGAACTGCAAATTAAGTATGAAGAAACTAGGAATAAAAAAACTTATAAATAATCATATTCATTTCACAAAAATCATTCGGATAAATCTGACAATTTAAGTTAAAAAATTTTTTATGAAAAGTTATTTACAGTCATTTTGAATCGGAGTAACATCCATCTCATCAACTTCATACGTATTGTTGAAATCTTTTCGCCGAGTTCCGGAGACGGAAGCGGGGGACCCACTGTCCAATCTGGACTGGGGTGAATCCTCAAGTGAGGTAGGGCCAACCTAGGCAAGCCCGAATCCGACAGCTAACCTCGTAGGCGTTATTAGGGGGATCCGACTCATGCAGTGATATGCCACTGGAGCCGTTTCTTGCTCCTGTGGTTTTTTGTATATTTTTTAATGTTAAATAAAGTAAAAAAATGAAAAAAGAGGTTATTATATGGTTGATTTATTCGCAATTGCTTTACTCATTGGTTTAGTGGCGTCTATGAATGTGATGATTCGTTCGATTGATCGGATGCACTGGAATGAACAGGGGTGACGACATGTATATCGTGCTTTTAGCGATTGGAATTGGGTATCTCTCTTACTTAACCGTTGCATTACTAAAACCAGAAAAATTTTAAAGACAGAGGAGAATGACGAACGATGTGGGTTACATTCATCATCACGTTGAGTTTGCTCATCACAATCACGATGACAGCCAGTGCCATGTTAGGTGGCTATATTGGACGGCGGTTTGTACCGATTCAAGAACGACCAAACTATGTAGGGAAAGCGCTCGAGACGAGGATCACACGTCGCCTTCGAATAAATGAGCGTGAAAAGCAAACATGGTTTGGCTATGCAAAAGATTTTTTGACACTCAATTTACTATTTTTATTGATTGGTTATGTGTTGCTTCGCTTTCAAGGAGTGTTGCCCTTCAATCCGAATGGGGCCGTCAACTTAGACTGGCATCTAGCATTCCATACGGTCATCAGTTTTATGACCAATACAGACCAACAGCACTATTCAGGTGAGGCGCTCTCTCACTTATCACAGATGTTCGTCTTATCGACACTCATGTTCGTGGCGCCAACGATGGCATTGACGATGGCGCTGGCTTTCATTCGAGCGATTCTTGGAAAGCAGATTGGTCAGTTCTATTTCGACTTTGTACGCGTCATCGTGTACGTGCTCTTACCAATCAGCTTATTTTTCGGTATGTGGTTGATTGCGTTTGGTGTCCCACAAACCCTTAGTCCGAATGCTGTCGTCACAACGCTCGAAGGGGCGAGCCAAACGATTCAACGAGGACCGATCGCATCATTTGAGGTCATCAAACAGCTCGGGAATAACGGTGGGGGCTACTATGCGGTAAATGGTGCGCATCCATTTGAAAACCCAAGCAAGTGGACGAATTACATCCATCTTTTCTTGATGCTCTTATTACCGATGTCATTGCCGTTCATCTACGGGTCGATGGCGAAGAAACGAAAACAAGGATTCCTTTACTTTGGTGTCATGCTTTTCTTGTTCGTCATTGGAACAGTGGCCATGTACGCCACTTTGTACTCGAACCCCTCTTTACATGGACAAGAGATGCGCTTCGGGGCAATTGGTACAGCGCTTTACGGCGCGGTGACGACAGCTGCTGAGACTGGCGCAGTCAATGCGATGCACGACTCGCTTCCATCTCTTAGCGGCATCATCTTGATGGGAAACATGATGTTGAACGTTGTCTTTGGTGGGGTCGGTGCCGGTTTCATGAACTTGATGATGTATGTGATCATCACCATTTTTGTTGCGGCCCTCTTGATTGGACAGACGCCGACCGTGCTTGGCAAGAAAATCGAAGGACGCGAGATGAAACTTGTCGCGTTAACGCTTCTTGTCTCGCCACTTCTTATTTTAGGATTTACGGCTTTGGCGCTCGTCGTACAGCCAGGACAAGAGGCCATCACGAACGCTGGACCTCATGGGATTTCACAAATCTTGTATGAGTATACATCCGCTGTCGCCAACAACGGATCCGGATTCGAAGGTTTATTGGATGCGACTCCGTTTTGGAATATCACGGCAGGCTTTGCGATGTTCTTCGGTCGATATATTCCGCTTTTATTAATGGTGGCGATGGCAGGTAGTCTTCAAATGAAACCACGTGTCACGGACGATGGGGCACTTCGGACCGACACGCCGCTATTTACATCACTTCTGTTCGGTGTGATTGTCATTGTCGGTGCCTTGACCTTTTTACCAGTGTTGTTGCTTGGACCATTCGCCGAATGGCTCATGATACGTTGAACATAGGAGAGAATAGAAGATGAATGAACTAGAAAAACAGACACGCCGCTTTGACACGAGCTTGATTGTTCCTGCCATGTGGGACGGAGTCAAAAAACTAGATCCACGGACGATGGTGAAACAACCGGTCATGTTCCTCGTATGGGGCGGATTCTTATTATCGCTCGTTTATACGATGCTGTCGGACGAGATGCGAGGATTTCACTTGGCAGTGACGCTCATTTTGCTCGTCACGTTATGGTTCGCCAATTTTGCCGAAGCGATTGCAGAAGGACGAGGGAAGGCGCAGGCAGCTACCCTTCGAGCATCTAAAAATGATGTGATGGCACGTCGAATTGTGAAAGATGGGATTGAGGAAGTCGCTTCGTCGCTCCTTCGAAAAGGAGATATCGTCGAAGTGCGCGCCGGAGACTACCTGCCGGGAGACGGCGAAATTATCGCCGGGCTTGCTTCGATTGATGAATCTGCGATTACAGGAGAATCGGCGCCAGTGATTAAAGAGTCTGGCGGAGACTTCTCTTCCGTCATCGGGGGAACGCTTGTCGTCAGTGACCGGATTGAGGTCGAGATTACAAGCAACCCAGGTGAATCGTTCCTTGACCAGATGATTACCCTTGTCGAGGGCTCGAAACGTCAAAAAACACCGAATGAGATTGCCTTGTCCCTGCTTCTTGTTTCGCTCAGTATGATTTTCTTACTCGTCGTTTTGACACTCCCTGCGTTTACGAACTATCTCGGCTTCCAATTGTCACCACCCATTTTAATTGCACTTCTCGTTTGTCTCATTCCGACAACGATTGGTGGACTCTTATCCGCCATCGGGATTGCCGGGATGGACCGGGTCACGCGATTCAATGTCATTGCGATGAGCGGGAAAGCCGTTGAGGCGGCTGGAGACATTCGAACCATCATTTTAGATAAGACGGGGACCATCACGTTCGGAAACCGGATGGCATTTGAAGTTCTGCCAGTAGAAGGAATCACAGCTTCGCAAGCGCTTGGAGTCGCCGTCTTGACGTCTTTGGAAGACGAGACACCAGAGGGGCGCTCTGTATTGACGCTTGCAAAAGAACGCTGGGGAGAATTAGATGAGTCACCGAAACAAGATGCGGTGATCATTCCATTCAAAGCAGAAACACGTATGTCGGGACTCGACTTGGCAGACGGTCGACGTGTCCGAAAAGGTGCGGCGTCCGCCGTCATTAACTGGGTGAGTGCTCAAGGTGGGATGATTCCGAGCGACTTACAGGATCAAGTCGATGCGATTTCGAAAGAAGGCGGCACTCCGCTCGTCATCTCAGAAGATGCACGGATTGTCGGCGTGATTCACTTGAAAGATACGGTGAAACCGGGTATGCGTGAACGCTTCGATCGCTTGCGTCAGATGGGAATCAAGACCATCATGTGCACGGGAGATAATCCGTTGACGGCCGCGACGATTGCACGCGAAGCTGGTGTCGATGAATTCGTAGCGGAATGTAAACCAGAAGATAAGATTCGTGTCATCAAAGCAGAACAAAAAGCAGGTCATCTTGTCGCAATGACGGGGGACGGTACGAATGATGCCCCGGCGCTCGCACAGGCAGACGTCGGTCTCGCCATGAACTCGGGGACACAGGCCGCGAAAGAAGCGGCGAATATGATTGATTTAGATTCGGATCCGACCAAAATCATTGAAGTGGTCGAAATCGGTAAGCAGTTACTGATGACACGCGGTGCTTTGACGACGTTCTCGATTGCGAACGATGTGGCCAAATACTTCGCCATCTTGCCGGCTATGTTCGTTGCATTTATCCCAGAGATGGATTGGTTGAACGTGATGCGTCTCGGCTCACCTGAGTCAGCTATCTTGGCCGCACTTTTGTTCAATGCCTTGATCATCCCACTTCTCATTCCAGTTGCGATGAAAGGGGTTCGTTACGACCCGGTCGGTCCCGAGAAGTTGTTACGTCGAAATTTACTCGTTTATGGTGTCGGTGGTGTGATTGTCCCGTTTTTGGGAATCAAAGCGCTCGACATCGTCTTAAACTTATTCATGTGAGGTGGACCGAATGTCTTCTATAAAACAAGCAGGTATCGTCGTCAGTTTGACGATGATCTTATGCGGTGTGGCTTATCCACTCGCTTTAACAGTAGCAGGTCAGGCACTATTTCCGAGTCAAGCTGAAGGTAGTTTGATCGAACGCGATGGTGAACAGATTGGATCAAAGTGGATCGCACAACCTTTCGTTTCGGAAGGTTACTTCCACGGCCGACCAACAGCAGTCGATCAACTCACTGGTCAATCGGGCGGCGATAACATGGCAGAAAGTAATCCGGACCGTCCGAAACACGATCCCGAACTTGCGGGAGCGATTGAGACATCCGGATCTGGACTTGATCCGCATATCTCGATAGAACATGCGATGTTACAAGTCGATCGTATCAGCGACGCACGTTCGATGGCGACGGCTGAAGTCGAAGGCGTCATTCAAAACACGGCTGACGGTGAATCGTACGTCAATGTCTTGATGATGAATCTTGCACTAGATGAGTTGAACTGATGCGAGGCAAACTTCGACTTTATATCGGAGCCGCACCGGGTGTAGGCAAAACGTATAAAATGTTGGCAGATGCACGGGCTCGTCAGCAAGAAGGGGTCTCGGTCATGATTGGATTGATTGAGACACATGGACGAAACGAAACAGAGGCGATGATTGGCGATTTGCCAATCGTCCCTCTTCTTTCGCTATTTTATAAAGGACACGAACTGAAAGAGTTAGACGTCGAGACCATCTTATCGTTTCATCCTGATATCGTCCTCGTTGATGAGTTGGCTCATACGAATGCCCCAGGCTCAGTACGGGCAAAGCGATACCAGGACGTGCAGGTGTTGTTAGAGAACGGAATCAATGTATATGCGGCCGTTAATATTCAGCATTTTGAGAGTCTACTGTTGACCGTGAAAGGCATCACAGGCGTAGAGGTAAGAGAACGGATTCCAGATCTGTTCCTCAATCAGGCTGATGAAATTCTGCTCGTCGATGTGACACCGCAGACGTTACAAGAGCGGATGAGACAAGGGAAGATTTATCGACCGGACAAAATTGAACAAAGTCTGTCGTCATTTTTTACGCTGACCAATCTATCGAGTCTGCGTGAGATTGCGCTTCGACAAGTAGCGGATGAAGTCGATGATCAAGTCTATCGAACCCGAAAAAATGTGGTGTCTGATCCGACGCTCCTCCAAGAGCGGATCATGGTCTGTATTCAGCTCAATGACAATGCGAGACATTTGATCTATCGAGGATTTCGCATGGCGAGTCGACTCAAAGCGAAACTTTATATCTTGTCTGTCCTCCATGGTGAGGAGAGAAAATTGACACCTGAGCAGACTGCCATTCTAAAAGAAGTTCGAGAGCAAGGTGCATCATTCCAGGCAGAAGTGATTGTCTTGAATGTACCGAGGAAAGAACTAACGAAGAGTTTAACGACTACGGCACGAGAAAAACGCATTACCCAATTGATTCTTGGACAATCAGCAAGGACACGCTGGCAAGAAGTCATGCGCGGGTCGATTGTGAATGTCATCATGCGGGAATTGAAGCAGGTGGACATCCATATCGTCTCGGATCAAACGTGACAGGTGTGACGGGTCGTATGAACGGGAAGAGTGAATCATGCGAACAAAGGAGGGGTTTTATGAAATATTTAGTCACAGGAGCAACGGGGAAACTCGGCTCGAAAATTGTAGAGGAACTACTCAAGTCGATTGATGCGAGTGAGCTCGCTGTAAGTGTACGGAATCCGGAGAAGGCGGCGTCTCTTAAAGAGCGTGGCGTTGATGTGCGACATGGTGATTTTGATCAGCCAGACACACTCGATGAAGCGTTCAAAGGTGTCGAGCGTCTTTTGATCATCTCGGCAGATGGCGATAACGATACGCGGATTCGTCAACATACGAACGCGGTTGAGGCGGCGAAACGGGCAGGTGTTTCATTCATTGCCTACACGAGTCTAGCCGATGCGACAGACAGTGAGAACTTGATGGCACCTCCACATGTCGTCACAGAGGAAGCGATTGTCGAGTCCGGTATTCCGCATGCGTTCTTACGGAACAACTGGTACTTAGAGAACGAGTTATCAAGTATTCAAGCGGTAATTGACGGGGCGCCATGGATCACGGCGGCTCGGGACGGTAAAGTCGGTTGGGCTCTACAACAAGATTATGCGGAAGCCGCATCGAATGTTCTGTTAAAAGAACAACAAGACAATGCGGTCTATGAACTATCAGGACCACTTCATACCCAGCAAGATCTTGTAGACGCGCTCAGTGAAGTGTTAGGTCGTGAAGTGATGATGCAGGAGTTGAGTCTCGAGGCATACGAAGAGACGATGCGCGGGGCTGGATTGCCAGAAGAAGTCGTTGCGATTCTTGCGGGGATTCAGCGAAGCATTCGTCAAGGAACGCTCGAAATTCATGAGAGTGACTTCGAACCGGTTCTCGGACGCCCGGTCACACCTCTTCAAGAAGGAATTCGTCAATTGCTCGACCGATAAGTAAAATGCCCTCGACCACTTGGTCGAGGGCATTTGTGTTAGGCGCGAGTGGCGTGATCCTCGAGTTGAGTCGTCACGTCTTCAAGCGAATTCGCGGTTAGAGCGAGTCGGTCCGACATCGAGCTGAGTTCTTTTTGAATGGCGACTTGCTCTTCCGTTGCTGCGGCAACATGGTGAATCTGTTGTTGAAGTTCATTCGCCGCATATTTCGTCGATTCAAGTCGTGTTTCGAGTGCTTCCATCTGTGTCGTGACCCGCTGGCGTGTCTCTTGAATCGAAGCAATTTGTTCGTCGATTTCTGATACATCTTCTGTAAGACGGCCAAAGACAGCCGTCACATCGTTCGTGACAGTTTGACAGTTTTCGGTCGCTTGTTTGAAAAGATGCGCTGATTTGGATACGACGGTCGTATCTTCCATCAATCCACCGAGGACTCGGGTCATCTCGGATGCATATTCACGCGATTGGACAGCGAGTTTCCCGACTTCGGAGGCGACAACGGCGAATCCTCGTCCAGCCTCACCGGCACGAGCCGCTTCAATAGATGCATTCAAGGCGAGCATGTTCGTCTGTTCACTGATCGAACCGACTTGTTGCAAGATTCCTTGGATTTCATTTGAACGATTCGACATCGTCGCAACAATCCGGTCGAGTTGTTCCGATTCGGTAATGATTTCTTGTACTTTTGTTTCCATTAGTCGCATGTCTTTGTTCCCAGCAAGGGCATCTTTAGCGATGCGCGAGGATGCTGCGGCCGTTTGGGCCATTCGTTCTTGAATGAGCGCTGTCAAAGACCGAATCGAGTGAATTTCATCTGCCCCTTGCACCATGGAGGCTTGTTGGGATGAAGCATGCGCGACAATCGGGTCGACCGTGACAGCGATTTGCTCACCAGATTCAAGAGACTGGTTAGCGGCAGATTCAAGCTCTTCGGCGTGACTGTTTAACGATTGAACGAGGGCGCTGACATCATGAATCGCTTGTTGTAACAACTGTCGTGTTTCTTGCTCCTGTGCCTCGGCATGTTGCGTCTCGTTATTACGGAAGTGTATTTGGGCGACAAGCACAACACTCAGAAGAATCAAGTACACGGCATGGACGAGTAGTAAACTGAACGGATATTCGCTCGTTCCACAAATCATCTCAGGGATTAAAAAGTATCCGACTAGATGTTGCACAGCAAAGATTCCGGCACTATACAAAATCAAGTCGATGCGACGCATGAACGACAAAATCGCCAAGACGACAAAAATGGAGAAGTGATATTCAACAAGTCCTTGTCCTCCAGCAACGGTCGAGATGCTTGCGAAGGTGAGTGTCAGCATCATCCAATAAGGAAATGCTACGGATTCTCGCTTAACTGTGACGATCATCATTCCAAAGAAGACGATTGGAAGGGCGAACAAGACCCATGTTACTCCGGGGTACACGTAACCGTCCGCACCGTTTCGCAGAACCGTATACGCATAGGCAAAGTCCGTGAAACGATGTAGCAAATGGACAACAACCGACGTCATCACAATCAATAACGTTGTCAACAACATCAACTGATTTCTTTTGATCAAACTCATCATTCTTTCCTCACATTCTCGTGTTCATTTGTTGTAGCTCTATACATATCGGATGAATAGTATAGAAGTTTATATGAATTACATGTTCAAGGCACAAAAAAAAGAGCATAATGCTCTCTCTCATAAAATTTCAATTCAATCCAAGCCATTTTTTAACCGGTTCTCGGAAGATGTACGTCACGACAATCAAGCCGACGAAGACGAGCGCGGCAATGAAAATCGTGGTGACACTGCCTGAGGCGAGGCTCGCCCCGAGGAAGCTGTAGGCGAACGTACCTGGGATCATGCCGAGCACGGTCGCCGGTACGAAGGCGCGGAAGCGAACACGTGAGATTCCACCGGCATAACTAAGTAAGTCGAAACTGACGAGCGGGATGAGCCGGAGGACAAATACATATAAAAAGCCACGACGCTCCATTTGTGTGAACAGTTTCTCTGACCATGGATAGCGGTCGACGTTGATGACTGAGCGTCCGAAAAAACGCCCCATCACATAACCGGTCGTCGCAGCAGCAGTTGCACCAATAATGATATAGAGGACACCTGGCCATACGCCGAACGCGAGTCCGGCTCCGAGCGAGAGGACGGATGTCGGTAAAAATGCGACCGGACCGATGGCATAAAGAAAAATAAAGAAGAGTGGACCCCAAAATCCGAATGACAAGACGATGTCCCGGATGTCAGACGGACGCAACTCATAGTGGAAATGGGTGATATAGAACAAAGATCCAAACACGAGAAGAAAGAGTGTGAGTTTGAGTGGTCGTGACAAGTTGTCCGCTCCTTTCGTAACCGAATGTATCTGATGTTATTATACTGCATCTCCATGCAACATAAATGCGAGCCGGCTTACAAAAGGTGTAACGAGATGGAGCAAAGAGGCAGCTATCCGAATCGAAACTTAGGTCAATGCTTTCTAAACATTGCTTCATTTTTCACAAATTCGACACGATAAATAGAATGGGAGGGAAAATGATGAAAAATTTAAGCATGTCTAAGAAGTTTACCGTATTGATTTCATTATTCGTTGTGACACTCGTCATGATTTCAATGTTAAGTCATGTGTTGATTGGAAGAATGGCTGATGCCGGAGAAAAGATATACGAAGAGAGATTGATTCCGATTCGTGCCATTGGACAGTTGAGAACCGATAATCGTGCAATCGACAGTCACTTGTTAGAACTAATGTTGACGACCGAAAGTGCTCGAAATGAAGAGTTACAAAAAAATATTGAAGAGCGTCGGGAGAGTATGGTTACCGATCTCGAAGTATTTAATGATTCGATTTCGACAGAAGATCCTGAATTAATGAGTCGAATCGAAAAGTTGAATGAGGAGACGAACGCATATTTGGAAAGCATAGACGTCGTATTGCAACCTGCATTACGAAATGAAAATGAATCTGCTTACCGACAATATGGAACAGAATTACGACCAATTCGACTTGCGCTTGTTGAGACAGCGAAAGAAGTTATGGATCAGTTGAATGTGGATGCGGAAACGGCCAGTGATACGATGCGGTCTGATCGAGAGCGTGCTGTGTTTATCTTTTGGGGTCTTGTCATTTTGGGAGCTGCGCTTTCAATTGGATTAGGCGTCTACATCACGCGCCTTGTGGTTGGTCCGGTGAAAGAATTGAACGTATTGATGAGTCGTGCCGGTGAAGGGGATTTGACAGTCAATAGCACATACACATCACGCGATGAAATCGGGGCGCTCGCACAGTCATTCAATCAGATGAAAGAAAGTTTACGAGAGTTGATTGGTGGAGTGACTTCGACTGCTGGGCGTGTGGCGACTTCATCGGACGATTTGAAAAATAACGTAGAAGAAACGACAAAAGCGACAGAGATGGTAGCTGTGACGATGGAAGAAATCGCTTCGGGTTCACTCCATCAGTTGAAACGGGTCAAGTCTTCAAATGGTACCCTTTCAGAATTGACGAATGGCATTCACCAAGTCTCTGATCGTGCTCAACAGATGACTGTATTATCGGAAGGGGCATTGGACAAAGTACAATCAGGGAATGAGCTAATCGAAACGCTTGAACATCAGCTTGAAGCGATGAATGAAAAAGTGAAGACGTTGCAACAAGTCATTGAGCAGCTTAATACTCGTTCTCAAGAGATTGGTACAATCAGTGGGACCATTTCAGGAATTGCAGAGCAAACGAACTTACTTGCATTAAATGCAGCAATCGAGGCAGCGCGCGCAGGAGATCAGGGACGTGGGTTTGCAGTCGTTGCTGCAGAAGTACGAAAACTTGCGGAAGAATCAGCCGATGCGACCAAACAAATTTCCTCTCTAATTCATCATACACAGACAGAAACAAAGCATGCCGTAGAGACGATGCATGTCGTAGAAGGTGATATGGGACAGAGTGTGACGAACGTGCGGCAGACAGGTGTTGCGTTTGATGAAATTAAAGTGGCCATTGAAGAAGTCGGGCAACAAATAGAAGAAGTGTCCAGTGCTGTACAAGAAATGGCGGCGGGAGCGACAGAAGTGTTGAACTCTGTGAATGAGATTCAAGGAATTACTGAATCGACTGCCACAGAAACAGAGAACACATCAGCAGCTACTGAAGAACAGATGGCATCAATGGAAGAAATTACGGCAGCCGCTCAAGAATTATCGAATATGGCGGATGAGATGCGAGAGATGACGAATCGATTTACTGTGTAAATGAAAAGAGTCCGAAAATTAGTCGGACTCTTTTTTATTATTTCGTTGTCCTTCGTAGTGCTGAATCCATTCCTCGACAGTCATCTTCTCGACGAGTTCTCCGACCAAGTCAAACGGGATTCGCTTCACGTTATTGAAACGGATACAGCTTTTCCCCATATCAAGTTTCGTCGGGACACGACTCGCATACTCCCGTTCGAACCAAGCGAGTAGTTCAGGGTCGGCGTAAATGCCCATGTGATACAGTCCGACATGGCGCTTTTGCGCGATTACACTGATAAACGGTAGTGGCGTCCCCGGTGTGACATGATACCCGGACGGATATCGATCGAGTGGAACGACGTAATGGACACCATGTCCGTCCGTCGTTTTTTCAAATCCGCCAGGTAAATGATCATCGATGACCTCGAGCAGATGAATAAATGAATCGAGCCGTGCCTCGTCGACGAGTGCCGTCACATCCATCATGATTCGCCTCCTCGTAAGATCTTCTCCATTTTCTTTCCTTTTGCCAACTCATCGATGAGTTTGTCCAAATAACGGATCTCACGCATGAGTGGTTCTTCAACGTTCTCGACACGAACCCCACAGACGACACCTTTGATGAGGGCGCGGTCTTCATTCAGACGAGGTGCTGAAGCGAAAAACGTATCAAAATCGACTTGATTGGCTATCTGACGTTCGAGTCCGGTCTCATCGTAACCGGTCAACCATTCGATGATGGTGTCGACTTCTTCCTTCGTCCGTCCTTTGCGTTCGGCTTTGGCGACGTAGAGTGGATAAACGCTCGCGAAACTCGTGGTATAGATTCGGTGACCCATCTTTCATTCATCTCCTTCTTAGCGAAAATTCTTACTTCCATTCTCTCACAAATTACGATACGCTTATATAAAGTATTTTGTTGCATTTGCAACAAAAAAGCAGAGGTGTCTCATGATGCATGACCATTTACGAGAGATCGGGATGATTGCGCGTGCCCTCGATTCAATCAGCAACATTGAATTCAAGGCACTCGGTTTAGAAAAAGGGAAGTACTTGTACATCGTTAGGATTTTTGAACACCCAGGTATCATTCAAGAACGGCTAGCAGAGTTGATTAAGGTAGACAGGACGACCGCCGCACGTGCCATCAAGAAACTGGAGCAAGAAGGATGGATTGAGAGGCGACCAGATCTTGATAATCAGAAAATCAGACGTTTATACGTGACGGAGAAAGGAGAGGTATTGTACCCGCTCATCATTCGCGAACACGAATATTCTACATCGGTCGCATTATCAGGATTCGACGAGAAAGAAAGTGAGGAGTTGTTACGCCTTTTGGAAAAAGTACGACGTAATGTTGAAACAGATTGGACCGAAGTGAAGAAAGGCAAGTATCGAGAATACTGAGAGGAGCGAGAACATGATTGAAATCTCAAAAGTGACAGACGTAGAAGCCTTACGTCACATTAGCATCCAGACATTTACGGAGACGTTCGCACGTCACAACACAGAAGAACATTTGAACGCTTACTTAGAAAAAGCGTATGCGCCTGAGCAGTTGCAGCATGAGTTGGCACATCCTGATTCTTATTTTTATTTTGCACATGTAAAAGGTGAGTTGGCAGGCTATTTGAAAGTGAACGTACGCGATGCTCAATCTGAACCGATGGGCGAAGATGCGATTGAAATCGAACGAATCTACGTATTAGAAGCATTTCAAGGTCAAGGGGTGGGGAAAGCGTTATTTACTCAAGCAACCGAATTGACGAAGGAACTACACAAACGAAAGATGTGGCTCGGCGTATGGGAACACAATGAAAGAGCGATTCAATTTTATCGACGAAACGGGTTCGGACAAACGGGTGTCCACACATTCTTTATGGGAGAGGATGCACAAAACGACCTCATTTTCATGAGGCCGTTCACGGACTAAAGCCATTCTGACAAGTTGTTCAAGTTCGGATAGATGGCATCTGGTTCTATATCAAATGCTTCAAATGGTAAGTCATTCCGATTGATCCAGACCGCATGGAAGCCAAAGTTTTTCGCCCCGGCGATGTCCCATCCGTTCGACGATAAGAAGAGCACCTCGTCACGACGAAGACCAGACGTTTTGAACCAATTCATGTAGGCGGCAGGCGTCGGTTTAGGTTGTTTGATGCCGTCGACGCTGACAACCTCATCAAAATAATCGGTGAGACCGGCGTTGTGAAGCAATGCCTTAAGCATCTCGTCCGTCCCGTTTGAGAGAATGACGGTCTTCACGTCATGCATCTCTTTTAGGACCGATTCGATCTCCTTATACGGGGTGAGGTGCGCATACGATGCAGTCAGACGTTGTTCGATTTCCTTTGTGAATGGTGCGTCATGCACGGCTAATGCGTAACGGAGTGCGTCCCGGGTCACTGTATCGAAATCTTCATAGCGTCCCATCATGTGCCGCCAAAAGAAATACTCAAGTTGTTTCGTCCGCCACACTTGGCTGATGGCTGCTCCCTTTTCAGGGAACTCTTGTTCACAGGCATCCTTCACCGAATGGACGTCGAATAAGGTGCCGTATACGTCAAAGACGATGGCTTTAATCGTTGGTTTCATAAATAACATCCCTCCTTCTGTGTCGTTATACCCGTCTTGTTCAGAATATAATAGGAGAAAGGGGGTTCGACATGTATATTCCAAAACAATATTCCGTCACAGAGCGAGCAGAGATTTATACATTTCTTCATGCCAATCCGTTCGGCACGATTGTGACGCATGACGGGGATAAGCCGATTGCGACGCACGTCCCGTTACGATTCGATGAGGCGAACGGTCAACTGACGACCCATGTCGCAAAAGCGAATCCGCAGTGGCGAACAATTGAAGATCAAACCGTTCTTGTCATCTTTCAAGGACCAAGTGCTTACGTGTCAGCGTCATGGTATGGCCATGAGGACGTCTCGACATGGAACTATCAAGCCATACACGTGTATGGACGTGCGACGATTCTCAATGAAAGCGAGTTGGTTGAGGAACTAGCCGGATTACTTCACGAGCATGAAGGCGAACGTGAGCATGCGGTGCGTTGGGATGCATTATCCGAACCGGTGAAGCGACAAATGAACGGTGTCGTCGGGTTTCGGATCGACATCACCGATATGCAGGCGACGTTCAAGTTAAGCCAAAACCGAAACGACGTGGACCATGAACGGATCGTATCGGAGCTTGAAAAACAAGATGAACCGATCGCGGACGTCATGCGACAACATCGAAAGTCCTGATAAACCTGTCCTAAAACGACAGGTTTTTTCATTTTTCTATATCGAATAGCAGTTGACACGAAGGAATAGCAAGTCTATACTCATAACTGATAATGATTATCAGTATCGAGAAAATAGAGAAGTTGAAAAAGGAGAAGAAACACGTGAACAAGACAATGAAGAAGTGGTTACATATGTTTATTTTTGCTTCAGCGTTTGCACTCATCTTAGCCGGCTGTGGTTCGGAAGAAGCTGAGAACGCTTCCACGAACGAAGGGACGGAAGAGTCAGCAGAAGGATATCCAATCACAATCGAGCATGCGTTCGGTGAGACTGTCATCGAAGAAAAACCAGAGCGTGTCGCAACGATTTCGTGGGGAAACCATGACGTCGCACTTGCACTCGATGTCGTACCGGTCGGATTTTCAGCTGCGAACTACGGTGTCCAAGATGATAGCGGGATGCTCCCATGGACAGCAGAGAAGTTGACAGCGCTTGGCGAAGAGAACCCGAACATCTATCAAGACACGGACGGATTAGACTTTGAAGCAATCGCAGATTCAAATCCCGATGTCATCTTGGCCGCCTACTCAGGCATCACGCAAGAAGACTATGACACGCTTAGCCAAATCGCACCGGTCGTGGCATATCAAGAAACACCTTGGGTCACCTCATGGCAAGACATGGTTCGTTATGACTCACTCGCAATGGGACTTGGTGAAGAAGGCGAACAGTTAATCAAAGACACGGAGCAGTTGATTACTGACAAAGCGACAGCCGTTCCTGAGATTGCTGGAAAGAAAGCCGCTTTCGTCTCGATGAGCGCAGAAGATCTTTCAAAATTCTATATCTATACAACAGGTGATCCTCGTGGTGCCTTCATCGAAGAACTCGGCATGGAGTACCCACAAAACATTGTCGACGAAGCTGAAAAAGCAAATAGCTTCTATCTCGAGCTCAGCAAAGAGAACGCCGACATTTTGAACGACGTCGACATCTTCGTCACATACGGAAATGAAGACACGTTGAAGGCGCTTCAAGCAGACCCGCTCTACAGTAAAGTACCAGCCATCGAACGCGGATCGGTCGTATTGATTGAAGACAATACGCCACTCGCAGCGGCTGGAACACCGACGCCACTCTCGATTGAATATACGATTGATGAGTACGTTTCACGCGTATCGGATGCCCTTGCGAAAGTAAAATGATGCAAAATCAGGTGAAACAGATGCATACCCCGAAGTACTTCCCGCTCCTGTTAGTTGGGACGCTCGTACTGACGGTGCTATGCATCGTGGCATCCCTTGCCTTCGGCTCTCGAACAGTCGGGTGGAATGAACTGCTGGACGGTTTATTCCGTCCGGCTGTTCAGTCGTATGAGGCAGATATTGTCCGGGAGCGGGTCGTCCGGACAATTTTCAGTTTTATGTGTGGCGCAGCACTCGGTGTGGCGGGTGCACTCATGCAGTCGGTGACGCGTAACCCAATCGCTGACCCGAGTATTCTTGGGGTCAACACGGGAGCAGCGCTCGCCGTCGTCATCGGCATCGCATTCTTCAACATCGCGACGGCGAGTGCGTTCATCTGGTTTGCGCTCGTTGGGGCGCTATTGACGGCCATTTTCGTTTTCGGCATCGGTTCACTCGGAAGGGGAGGGGCGACCCCGCTCAAACTCGTCTTGGCGGGAGCGGCGACAAGTGCAGCATTATCGTCGCTCGTCATGGCTCTTATGATTCCACGCTCAAACGTCATGGACCAGTTCCGCTTTTGGCAAGTAGGGAGTGTCGGTGCGGGAAATCTGGATTCGATTTATACATTTTTACCGTTTCTTCTAATCGGTCTCGTGATTGCGGTAGTGACCGCACCTTCCTTGAACGCACTTGCGCTCGGGGAGGAGATGGCGAAGAGTCTTGGTGTTCGGACGGGGACATTGAAGTTGACCGCCTCGTTCGCAGGCGTGATTCTGTGTGGGGCTGCGACTGCACTCGCTGGACCGATTGGGTTTATCGGACTTCTCGCCCCACATTTGATTCGACTCGTGCTCGGTCCTGACCAACGCTACCTCATGCCGATGTCTGCCTTAGCAGGTGCCATCATCTTGACCTTCTCGGATGTCATGGGACGTTTGCTTGGAAGTCCGGGTGAACTTGAGGTCGGGATTGTGACGGCGTTCATCGGGGCACCGATCTTGATTCTATTGACAATGAAAGTGAAAGTAAGAGGACTATGATGCAACCAGCGATTGAACAAATCAGACAAGGTCGCATGAAGCGACGCCGTCGCTATGTCGGGATGACGCTTCTTTTGACCATCATAGCGGTAGCATTGAGCGGGTTGATGCTCATGTTGGGCAATACGATTTATCCGGTTCAGGATGTCATCCGCGTCTTGCTCGGGGAAGACGTAAAAGGGGCGACGTTCGCCGTTGAAGTATTGCGTCTACCACGTATGCTCGCTGGTGTCTTTGCCGGTGCAGCATTTGGTACCGCGGGAACGATTTTCCAAACGATGCTTCGAAATCCGCTTGCCAATCCAAATGTCATTGGGATCACAACGGGGTCCAGTGCGGCGGCTGTCTTCTGTATCGTCGTCCTACAATCGAGTGAAGCGATAATCTCGATCGCTTCGATTATCGGTGGGCTCGTCACCGTGCTGGTCATCTATTTTCTATCCAAAGGGGCGGCTTTCTCCATCGGTCGTTTGGTGTTAGTTGGAATTGGGATTCAAGCGATGCTAACAGCTGTCATCAATTATCTATTGCTCATCAGCCGACAAAACGATGTCGCGATGGCGATGCGGTGGTTGACAGGAAGTTTAAATGGGGCGAAACTTGAGGAGTTGCCACCTTTAATCATCACGGTACTCATCTGTTTACCGATTGTACTGTTACTCACCCGTCAGCTTGAAATGCTCGAGCTCGGAGAAATGGCGGCGACAGGGCTTGGCATCAACACGAACCAGACCAGACTTCTACTCATTGTGGCGGCAGTATTCATGCTCGCCCTTGCAACAGCGACAACGGGACCGATTGCGTTTATTGCCTTCTTGGCAGGACCGATTGCCAAACGGCTCGTCGGAACGAGCCACGCGGGAATCTTGCCGGCAGCGCTTGTCGGCATCATCTTAGTACTAGCGGCCGACCTCGTCGGACAATTCGCCTTCACGGCACGCTATCCGGTCGGTGTCATCACCGGCATCATCGGCGCGCCTTATCTCTTATACTTGTTGATCCGGATGAACCAGAAAGGGGACTTCTAAATGGCATCCATTATGAAAGTGGAACATCTCACCTCAGGATACGAGGACAAGATGATTTTGAACGATATCAGCCTTGAAATTCCGAGCAATCAAATCAGCATCATCATCGGTGCGAACGGTTGCGGGAAGTCGACACTCCTGAAGACGATGGCACGCCTCATCAAACCGACTGCCGGTCAAGTGACGCTTTACGATAAGCCGATTTCGAAAATGGCACCGAAAAAGCTAGCGCGTGTCCTCGGGATGTTGCCACAGTCCCCGGTCGTACCGGAAGGAATCACGGTCGCCGATCTTGTCGGTCGTGGTCGTTACCCGCATCAATCGTTCTTAAAGGGGTGGACGAAAGCCGATTACGAAGCTGTCGCCGAGGCGATGGAGATGATGAACATTACGGAGTTCGCGGATCGTCCCATCGACGAGTTGTCAGGCGGACAGCGCCAACGCGTCTGGATTGCGATGGCACTGGCTCAACAGACGGACGTGCTCTTTTTAGACGAGCCGACGACGTATCTCGATATCACGTATCAGGTCGAGATTCTCGATTTGTTGACGGACTTGAATCGAAAGTACGGGACGACAATTGTCATGGTGTTGCACGATATCAACTTGTCGGCACGTTATGCGGACTATATCTTCGCGCTTGACAAAGGGAAGTTGATTGCCGAAGGGAAGCCATCGAACGTCATCACGTGTGATTTGATCCATCGTGTCTTCAACCTCCGCTGTTCGGTCATGTGTGACCCGGTATCGGGTTCACCTTCCGTTATTCCGATTGGGCGTCATCACGTGCAGACTGAAACGGAAGAGGCGGCTGTCGCGCAGCTTGAATTGGTGTGACCACGTATAGAGAGTCAAGAAGGGGCGAGCGCTCCTTCTTTTTTTGTTTATCCATGAAAGCGTTTGTAAAAAGTCATTGACTTCTCTTTGAGGCGGGTGTATGCTATAAATCCTGCCCAAAATGAGAGGCACGGGGACTGGCATCAGTTCATTCGATATTCGAGAGGAATGACTTAAGATGAACCAACAACAATTAGTCGAGCGCGCACGCCAATTGAAAGACAATGCGTATTCACCATATTCGAAGTTCCGCGTCGGTGCGGCACTTCTCATGAAAGACGGTACGGTCATCGACGGCGTCAACGTCGAGAACGTCTCGTTCGGAGCAACGAACTGTGCGGAGCGTACGGCCATCTTCACAGCGGTCGCTCAAGGATACAAAAAAGGTGACTTCGAAGCGGTTGCCGTGTCTGGGGACACGGAAGACTTCTTGCCACCATGTAGCATCTGCCGCCAAGTCATGGTCGAGTTCGGCGATCCTGACTTCAAAGTACTCCTCACGAACGGCAACGCCGATGTGAAAGAAGTGACGCTTGGAGAACTTGTCCCGCTCGCGTTCACTGATTTGGATATGTGATGTTGAACCCCCTCAGATTCCTGAGGGGTTTTCTTATCCAAAAAAGCGAAAAAATAATCGCGGAATGGCTTGAACAACATAAAGGAGCAGTTCTGAAAAATCGAGGGCTGCAATCCCATACGACCATCCTTCTTCCTCGCGGGAAGTGACTACTTTTCCACGCATAGGTCGCAATCGACCTTTCCATTGAATCGGGAGGGCGGTCGCGCTGTCCACATCCGGGTGATACATGACACGCATATGCAAGCGTGGCTCAGGCGTAATTCCGGAGCGCCCACAGCGCCCAATCAACTGTTTGGTTTTGACCGTATCTCCCACATTCACGGCAATGGAACCATTCTCAAGATGGGCGAGAAGGCAATATTCATCGTTCGCATGTTGAATGATGACGTGATTACCGAATGGATGATCAGCATCTAGTTCGTCTGACAACCCATCCACGACTTGATGAATCGTCCCGTGTAATGGAGCAATCACTCGTTCCCCAAACGCATACGAGCCGTCCATCCCGATTTTTCTACGATTGTAAGGTTGTTGCTCTTGTGTTTTCAAAAAGTCATAACCATCACGCTTTTTTCGGGTTGGATCATGATGATAAGTTCCGAGGGTTGTCCCTTCGGAGACGACGAACCACTCTTCTTTGAATGGGAGATGGTATTTGTTTTTCGTGAAAGGATTAGTCTCCTTTGAAGAGGATGTGACAGTCATCTGAATGGATGCGATCTCATTCGCGTGATTGAATTGGACGTACAATAACTTTTCTTTTCGAGAATCCGACCATAATACATACCGATTCCCGTTCAACACCATTTCATTGAGCAGGCGATAGCGCCGAATGCCGTGATGGAAAGCGGACGCCTGCCGATGAAAGGCATCCATGGAATACTGAGATTTGAATGAGTCGCTCGTCTGATGATAAATGTCATCGAACTGACCCGATTTGAATAGTTGGATGAACTGTTTGTACGCGTGACGCATATCTATACCGCCTTTGTTGAGTGTTGGTTATTATACGGACGAAAATTTATAAATGTTTCGTGATCATCACCAAAAATTACATATATCGCTGCATCAAGCGTTCCGCATGCTCCTTCATCATCTCCCGCAATGCGCTTGGCGCTTTGACCTCCACTTCCGCTCCGGCTTTCAATAGCTGCCTCGATAAAAATGACAGCTCTTCTTTCGGGACTTCCCACTCATTCAATTCATCGATATCGGGTAATACATCTTCAAGCAAACGGCGACCGAGTGGGGTGAGGTCGAGTCGAACGGTCACACCGTTTCGTTCATCACTTGTCTGCAATACGCTCATCAAATCCTCGGACTCAAACGGTTCCTCAAGCACGTGGACCGCCTCGATGCGATCAATCCGATATTGCCGAAGCCCCAGTTCGGAGAGCCCGAAAACGTACCACTTCAAATCAAGGAGTGCCATACCGACTGGTGCAACGGTGAACGTGCGTTGCCCGTTCATCGTCCGATAGGTCATCTTCATCTTGTTTCGACGTTCGACCGCCTGATAGATTTCTTTCGTGAACGGCGCTTTGGGAATTTGTTTGTTCCCGAGCCACAGGATGTTTCGCTCCAATCGGCTAATCTTCTCTGCGAGGTCGTGCGGCAACTCGTTCACATACCAGTCGGACAATGTACTTCGTATATCCCCAAATGGCACGTCAGGGATGTGTTCCATCCATTTGAGCGTGAGATAGAGCGCAACGGCTTCTTGTTCGCGGAGATGGAGCGGGGGCAATAAACGATTCGGCAACATCTCATATCCTCCGCCGATTCCAGGTACGCTCCAAATCGGATAACCGAGCTCTTCAAGCGATAGCATGTCCCGTTGAATCGTCCGGGTGGAGGCGCCTGTCTCCTGAGCCAGTTCTTCAGCCGTGAAGCGTCGTCCATGATTGAGTAGCCGAATCAATTGTAAATGTCTTTTTCTCATTCGAATCATTCCCGTCATATTTTGTCGTGTTTATTGATTAAACTGAATGTATCACGAATCAAGGAGGAAAACAGGATGCCGAATGTAGTGTTATATATTGCGATGAGTTTAGACGGAAAGATTGCTCGGTCAAACGACCAACTCGATTGGTTATTCGCTGTCGAGGGGGATGGGGACAACGGCTATGCTGAATTTTTCAAGACCGTTGGTGCTGTCATCATGGGACGGAAGACGTATGAGGAAGTGTTGAAGTTAGAAGAGGGAATGTATCCATACAAAGACATCCCGAACTACATTTTGACACGTCAGGCTAACCGTGAGGCCGAGCATGTCACATTCACAGACGAACCAATCAAAGAACTCATCAATCGGTTAAAGCAAGAAGTTGATCAAGATATTTGGCTCATCGGTGGTGGGGAAGTCATCAAAGCCGCGATGGAGCATGACTTGATTGATCGTTATGAGATTGCGATTGCGCCGGTCGTGTTAGGAGAGGGAATCCCTCTTTTCCCAGAAGGTACTAAAGAGACGAAACTTCGACTGACGAGTCACCACGCCTCCGGTCAATTTGTGATGGTGACATATGAACGATAAGTGAGCATCGAGTCCACATGTGGACTCGATTTTTTTATAATAAGGAAAAATATTCATTTTGTAGAATTTTTTACACCTTAGCATGTTAGTTGATGATGGAAATTGGATATATGTAGAGAGTGGAAGTGACATGACAAATGTGAAGGGGACCAACTAATGTTCATGAGTCTAATCGCCAATTCGTGTATTTCTTTTACTGGCATCTATTTCATCTCGAAGATCATGAACTATCATACGAGACATGTGCACATCCAAAAATTCATCATCGGTGTGCTCTCGGGATGTTTCGGGATTTTTTTAATCACGCAAAGTATTGAATTTGAGAATGCGGTAAAAATTGATTTTCGTTTTCTCGTCCTCCTTTTACTCGGGTTTTATCGTTTGGTCTCTCCGTTGTTTATCGCAGCTACAATCATGTCGATTCACCGATTCAGCTACGGTATCGACTTTTACTCGATTGTGGCATGTGTCGCCCTCTTTACGATGGTGATCGGGACGATCCTGACATATCGAATCGTCTGGCTACAGAAGCGGCTTTTCCAATTCGGTCTTACGTTGAACGTGTGGACATGTTTAGTTGCAGCAATGGGGATTCTTGTCGGAGGCGGTTTTACGGAACGTGCTCTCGATGTCGCGTTGTTGGTTACAATGATCAGTTTCCCAATCGGATTGTTGATCACCATGCTGAATATTGATCTATATCTCATCCATCACCGTGTGAGAGAGTATAAAGTTTCAGCGGAAACCGACCATTTGACGGGTCTGGCAAACCGTCGAGCATGGGAGATGCAGATGAAAAAGTTCAAAGGACAATATACGACATGTAATGTATTGATTTTAGATATTGACCACTTCAAACAAATCAACGATCAATATGGTCATGCGAACGGCGACGAGGTATTGAAACAATTTGCAGAACTCTTGCACCGAGAAACAAGGAATCAAGACATTAAAGCACGGATCGGTGGAGAAGAATTTGGTATTTTGATTCCAATGCTTTCTCAGAGCGAGGTGGTCAACGTAGCGGAGCGGATTAGACACAGCATATCGAAACATGAGTTCAAGCTACTCGATCAACAAAAAATTCAGTTATCCGTTTCGATTGGGATTGCGAACGGAAAGAGCGAGAATCTACGTGAGATGATTCGTCTGGCAGATGATTGTTTATATCAGGCGAAAAATAGTGGTAGAAATCGTACACATGTGACGGAAACTATAGTTGGATAAACAAAGCGTGTCGGTCATCCCGATACGCTTTTGGATTGTATAAAAACTGCAGACCATTAAGATGATCTGCAGTCATGGGGTCGCTCGTTCGCTTAAATGCGGTTCCCACACATCGGAAAAGTTGTGAACCGGGTGGGCACCTTCTAAGGTCCGGAATTCATAATCTCGTTCTTTCGCATAACGGATGATTGTATCAAGTGCTTTCGGTGTCATCGAGTGATCGTGCGCCAAAATGATGGAAGCAATATTCGCCGTACGATTCGCTTCGAGGAGGTCGAATACGCGTTGTTCGACGCGTGCATTGTCTTTCTTATATACATGGTCGAGACTGCCGACGTTCCAATCCCATATTTCAAAACCGGCATCGGTCATCGCCTGCCAGTGTGCGGGTGTCATGCCGGCGTCGCTCCCGTAAATCGTCCGGGCCATGTTCGTATGAATGCCTGTCACTTCATAGATAAGTGCTTGTACTTCCTGCATCTGACGTACGGCCGTCAACGGTGTTTCATAAAATTCATCCCGTTCGTGCCGCATCCCGTGTAAGGCAATCAGGTGACCTTCCGCAATCATGCGATGAAGCAGATGCTCATTTCCTTCGATATTCTTCCCGAGGATGAAGAAGGTTGCCTTCACTTGATGTTTCTTCAAGACATCGAGTAGCTTTCCCGTTTTCCAGTTCGGTCCATCATCGAGCGTCAAATAGATAAGACTCGGGTCGTTATAGGCCTTCGGATCCGGGATCGCAGCCTGAGACAAAGACCCAATCAATAGAAAGATCGACATGAGTAAAAGAACGCGTTTCATCATTCCATTCAAAACTCCCTCAAATCAAAACCAAGTGACATGTGATACATACTTTACCATATGTCCGAGACATCGAGACGATAAATTTGTTCGTCAAGTTCTGTCGCGAAAAAGGTGAATTTCAATTTCTTCAATAGCGCGATCGATGCCGTGTTCGTCCCATGCACACCGGCTTTGAACTCTTTCGCTCCTTGACCAGTCAAGTGACGAATCAATCCCGACATCACTTCAAATGCATAGCCTTGGCGAGCTCGTGTAGGTGCGATGGTATAGCCAATCCAATATGTCTGGTCTTCTTGCTGGATGTAGACATCCCCAATCAATTCTTCGGTCGCTTGGTCGATGATGGCGAGTTGCATGCCGTGTTGAAGCGATTGTTCACCGAGTAGGACGTTTTCATATTCCTCACGGGTGAGCCCTTTGAACGATTGATGCTTCATCCAGTCCAAGTCGTTCCGATAGGTCATGAACGACTCGATGTCTTGTCGTTCGAACGGGCGGATGAGGCAACGTGGTGTCTTGAGTATGATCATCATATCGCTCAAACGACTTTCTTTTCTTTTTTGAATAGACCGACCAATAGAAGCGCAAGACCACTAAAGAAGATCGCAGGGAAAATCAACCACATGATCAATCCGGCCCAACCGTTCTGCACACTGATGGCGTAGGAGAGTCCGAATGAAAAGGCTAAGGCAGGTGATATAGGAATCATAAGAGCGATTCCCCATATTTTCAATTTTGTGTTTCGTGCTTCGCCTGTACTGAACCAATACGCCACGAATGCGCCTAGACCTGCAATGAGATATCCGATTGCGATCGCCATTTGACCAATCCCTTCTCTAATGTTGACAGTTCAACCTCGCACTTACTTTCCATGTATGAAACGAAATCTCCTGTCATGATTCAAAAAACCGAGCCCTTGAAGGACTCGGTTTGACGTCACACATGCTTCCGTTGAAACGCCGAAATGGCTTCATATTCTTCCGACAGATGACGCGACAGGCGAATGTAGATCGGCAAAAGCTCCCGATAGACGTTCGTCGCTTCCATGTTCGGTGTATGCTCGTGGGTCACTTGAGGTACTTCTTGGAACTCCTCGATGTCCCCGAAGGCATATTCCCCGAGCATGACAGCCCCGAGACATGAACTTTCATGACTCTCCGGCACGACGACCGGCGTATCGAAGATGTCTGCCATCATCTGACGCCACAAGCTCGATTGGGCAAAACCACCTGTCGCATGGATGCGGTTCGGGGCGCCCGTCAACTCATCGAGTGCGAGCATGACCGTATAGAGGTTAAAGATGACCCCTTCCAATACGGCGCGGATGAAATGTTCGCGCTTATGGTGAATGCTGAGCCCGAAGAATGAACCGCGAGCGTTCGAATCCCAAAGTGGAGCCCGTTCACCCATCAAATACGGATGGAACAACAGTCCGTCCGCACCCGGTTTGACCGTCTCGGCGATTCGCGTCAACACATCGTACGCGTCGATCCCGAGTCGTTTCGCCGTCTCGACCTCACTTGCTGCGAACTCGTCACGGAGCCAGCGGAGGATGATGCCGCCGTTATTGACTGGTCCACCGATTACCCAATGCTTGTCCGTCAGCGCGTAACAAAAGATACGACCTTTTGGATCTTCGACCGGTTCCGAGACGACTGTCCGGATGGCGCCACTTGTCCCGATTGTCACGGCGACGACGCCTTGTTCGAAGGCACCGACCCCGAGGTTCGAGAGCACGCCGTCGCTCGCCCCGATGACGAGCGGGAAGTCCCAGCCGAGCGTCTCGGTCACGTCTGGTGTCACATGTAAAATTTCTGTTGTCGGCACGAGTTCAGATAAACGATCTGGTGTCACACCGGCAACCGTCAGTGCTTCCGCATCCCAATCTCGTTGTTTCAAATTGAACAACCCCGTCGCCGAGGCGATGGAGTGGTCGACGACGAAGCGTCCCGTCAACCGATAGAAGACATACTCTTTGATGGAGACGAACTTGGCCGTCTGTTCAAAGACGTCAGGGTGTTCCGTTTTCAACCAGCGCAATTTCGACAGCGGCGCCATCGGGTGGACCGGGGTACCGGTGCGCATATGGAGGACGCTCGCATCAAAGTCGCGTTTGATTTCTTGCGTAAACGGGTTCGCCCGACTGTCGGCCCAAGTGATGCTGTTCGTGAGCGGACGTCCTGACGCATCAAGTGCGATCAAGCTATGCATCGCCGAACTGAACGATGCGAAGCGAATCGGACCGTCCGCTTTGGCGCGGACCGCCGAGACGGCTTCGAGCACGGCCCCGTAGATGACGACCGGGTTTTGCTCGGCCGTCTCCGTATCGGGCGTGAGAAGCGGATACAACACGTTATGTACCGCCAATTGTTGATGACCGTTGAACAGGACGGCTTTCGTACTCGTCGTCCCGATATCGACCCCAATCGTAAACACACAATCACTTCCTAACTTAGATGATAAACAGGCTAATCAAGAACACGACGGCAAAGCCGGTGAGTCCGATAATCGTTTCCATGATCGTCCATGACTTGAGCGTGTCTTTCACGTCAAGACCGAAGTAACGGTTGACGAGCCAGAAACCTGAATCGTTGACGTGTGAGAGGACGGTCGCCCCTGAGGCGATGGCGATGACAATCAAACCGAGTGCCGCGCCTGTGATGTTTTGGATTTCAAGTAGCGGTGTGATGAGTCCGGCTGCCGTGACCATCGAGACCGTTGCCGACCCTTGGGCGACACGGACGACCGTCGCGATCAAGAAGGCGAGGACGATTGCCGGAAGTGGTGAGCCGGCCATCATTTCACCGAGGACGTCACCGACACCTGAGTCGATGAGGACTTGCTTGAACACTCCACCGGCTCCTGTGACGAGGATGATAATCCCGGCTGGCTCGAGTGCTTTCGTTGCGATCTCTTGTACTTCGTCACGTGAATACCCACGGCGTGTCCCGAGGAAGACGAATGTGAGGAGCGTCGCGATCGTCAAAGCGACAAACGGGTGTCCGAGGAACGTCAAGAAATCACGGACGGCGTTACCTTCATCCAAGAGAACCGCCGAGAGCGTGTTCGCCAAAATCAACACGAGCGGAATCAAGATGAGTGACAAGATCATTTTGAAGCTCGGCAGTTCTTTCGATGTGTCGATTTCTTCAAACTCCATGTAATCCGGAATCGTCACATGAATCTTCTTAGCAATATACTTCCCAAAAACAGGACCGGCTAAAATCATGGCCGGAATCCCGGCGAGGACACCGAACAAGATGACCCAACCAAGGTCAGCGCCAATCAAGTTGGCGACAGCGATCGGACCAGGTGTCGGTGGGATGAAGCTGTGTGTGACCGCGAGACCCGCAAGGAGTGGTATACCGTAGTAGAGAAGCGAGCGTCCCGTCTTTTTGGCGAGACCGTATACGATTGGAACGAGAATGATAAAACCGACATCGAAGAAGACCGGGACGGCGACGATGAATCCGGTAATCCCGAGCGCCCATTGTGCCTTGTCTTCACCGAACTTGCTGACGAGTGTTTGGGCAAGACGTTCCGCGCCACCCGATACTTCAAGCATCTTCCCGAACATCGCGCCAAGACCGACGACGACGGCGACGAAGCCGAGCGTTCCGCCCATCCCGTTTTGGATGGAGGCAATGACATCCCCGAGTGGCATGCCGGCTGCGACCCCGACGATTAAACTGACAAGTAATAACGAAACGAATGCGTGAAGCTTTGTTCGAATGACCAAAAATAAGAGCAAGAAGATCCCGGCTAAGGCGATCAAAATAAGTGTTGAGCCAGACATTGAGTATTCCCCCTAAATTCCGAATATGTAACCGTTTACAGTTTCTGACAAAGGAAAAGGCCATGTCCCCGTGACCTTTTCCATACATGTTACTTCTTGACGACCGCGTGACCACCGAACTCGTTGCGGAGTGCGGCGACGACTTTTCCTGAGAACGTGTCGTCTTCGAGAGAGCGATAGCGCATCATGAGCGAAAGGGCGATGACCGGTGCCGCGGCTTGCAGGTCGAGCGCCGTTTCAATCGTCCATTTGCCTTCACCGGATGAATGCATGACCCCACGAATCTCATCGAGCTTCGCATCTTTCTTGAAGGCATTCTCTGTGAGTTCCATGAGCCATGACCGGACGACCGACCCGTGATTCCATACACGAGCGACTTTTTCATAGTCATAGTCGAACGGGCTCTTCTCCAAGATATCGAATCCTTCGGCGATCGCCTGCATCATCCCGTACTCGATGCCGTTATGGATCATCTTCAAGAAATGACCGCTTCCGGCAGGACCTGTATACAAGTAGCCGTTCTCGACAGACAGATCTTTGAAGATTGGTTCAATCGTTGGCCACGCCTTCGCGTCACCCCCGACCATCGTACAGGCACCGTTTCGTGCCCCGTCCGTGCCTCCGCTCGTCCCGCAATCGAAGAATTTGATCTCTTTCTCGGCGAACTGTTCGGCGCGTGCGACCGAGAGTTTGTAGTTCGAGTTCCCGCCGTCGATGACGATGTCGCCTGGCTCGAGTCGTTCATACAATTCGGCGAGCACCGCTTCCGTGACGTCTCCGGCCGGGACCATCGCCCAGATGATACGTGGTGTCGACAACTTGCTCACGACATCTTCGAGTGTCGGCACAATCGTAAAGGTGTCCGATGTGACGTCCCCGACGTCCGTCCCGATGACTGTGTGTCCGTGGTCGCTCAAGTTGAGTGCCAAGTTGTAACCCATTTTCCCTAAACCAATCAAACCAATTTCCATATTGTCACCCCTGAAAAAGAATTTTTTTCCGTCTATGTATTCATCATATCAAAATAAATTCGATTTACAAGTATGATTACGGAATTTTTTTCTTTTCTGAATAAAAAATCGACCTCCACAACGGGAGGTCGAACGGATTAACTCGATGATGCTTTCTTATATTGTTGGAAGAAGACTTCGATCTCTTCGGCTGGCAAAGGACGATTGTAGAAATATCCTTGTGCCTGATTACATGATTCGGCTTTCAGAAAAGCGACTTGGTTCTCTGTTTCGACCCCTTCCGCGATGACGTTCAAATCGAGTTCGTGCGCCATCCGGATGATTGTTTTGACAAGAGCTGCATCTTTTTCGTCGTTCTCGATATTTTTCGTGAAGTGTTGGTCGATCTTGAGCGTATCGATTGGGAACAGTTTCAAATAACTGAGGGAGGAATACCCGGTTCCGAAATCGTCGATGGAAAGATGGACGCCGAGGGCGACGAGTTCATGCATCGTTTCGATGGCGCGATCCGCACTTTGGATGACACTCTCGGTCAACTCAAGCTCTAAATATTGTGCCGCAAGACCGGATGAGGCGAGTGCCCGATTGACGACCTCCGGTAAATCTTTTTGTGCAAACTGAACGGCCGAGATGTTGACGGCGACTCGGAACGGGGGAATCCCCGCATCTTGCCACGCCTTGTTTTGACGACACGCCTCATTTAAAACAAACTCGCCGAGACGATGGATGCTCCCTGTTTCCTCAGCAATTGGAATAAACTCACCAGGTGAAATCATCCCGAGATCCGGGTGTTGCCAACGGACGAGCGCTTCCATACCGATGATGGTTTCCGTCTCCAACTGAATTTGCGGTTGATAATGTACAGAGAACTCGCCACGACCGATGCCTTTACGGAGCGCCATTGATAAGTTCGAGCGGCGGG
The DNA here is from genome assembly GCF_025842465.1 of Exiguobacterium sp. N5. Classification (GTDB taxonomy): domain Bacteria; phylum Bacillota; class Bacilli; order Exiguobacteriales; family Exiguobacteriaceae; genus Exiguobacterium; species Exiguobacterium profundum. The sequence continues at coordinate 1,729,120 of NZ_JAPAEP010000001.1, read as the reverse complement.
ACACTGATTCGTTCAATTCGTTCGTGAAGAATTGATAGCCGTTTTTACCGTCCGCCTTCGCCCGGTACATGGCGATATCGGCATTCTTAATCAATTCCTCGGCCGTATCGCCATCGGACGGATGGAGACTGATTCCAATCGAGGCACCCGTGAACACTTCTTCATTCTCGAGTTCAAACGGAGGATGAAGGACGTTGATGAGTTCCTGTGCGTGATGGGCTGCCAAGTTACTTTTCGTATCAGGCGATAAGATGATGAACTCATCCCCACCGAGTCGGGCGAGCGTGTCCGTCTTTTTAATGGTCGACTCGATCCGATTGGTTACTTGTTTCAAGAACTGGTCGCCAATCGAATGGCCGAAGCGGTCGTTGATGACTTTGAAATTGTCCAAGTCGATATAGTATAGCGCGAACGGCTCTTGCTGGGATTGACCGAGAAGAGCATCGAGTCGGTCGCTGAACAGGCGGCGGTTCGGGAGTCCCGTGAGTGGGTCCAAATACACGAGATCATTGATTTGCGCCTCAATCCGTTTCCGTTCGCTGATGTCGCGGATGATACTACTGAAGAAGATTCCTTTCTCTGTCTTCCACGTGCCGAGAGACATTTCAATCGGTACCTCGACGCCGTCCTTTCTTACTCCGATGAGTTCCACCGTTTGACCGATGACGCGTTTTTCACCCGTTGCTTCGTAGCGACGCATTCCACGTTCATGCGCCTCGCGGAAACGTTCTGGAATAATAGCGACAATCGATTGTCCGACCATCTCGTCAGTCGTGTAACCGAACAAGTCGGTCGCTCCTTGGTTCCACTGTAGAATGACACGAGTGTGGTCAGCGACGATGATGGCATCCGAGGCGGATTCGATGATGGATTCGAATTTCAACTCGAGTTCTTCCGACTGTGCCTCCAGTTGCGAAGCCGTCCGGAGCGAGATGTACATCAAAATGAAAAGTGTCATGACGCTCGCTGCGATGACGTAGGCGAGGAGCGTACTATCGACCGAGTATCCACTGACCGGTTGCGTTCCCTCGCTCATCTCTGTGAAACGAGCCGCGCCCATCCCGACGTAATGCATGCCGGAAACGGCGACCCCGATTAATACAGAACTGGCAAGGCGACGCCAATGGAATCGGGAGACGTTTGGGATATAGAAAAGGATATACAGGCCGACGAGCGATGCGACGAAGGCGACGATGGCAGAAGCGACCCACATGACCGGGTCATAGGTAAGAATCGCATTCATCTGCATCGCTTCCATCCCGATATAGTGCATCGAAACAACTCCGACACTAATCAAGAAGGCACCAAAGACGAGTTGAATTGGTCTTGTCTCAGGGTGACTGATGATCCAGAAAGCAAGTCCGGAAGCGACGACGGCCGGCACGATGGATAATAGTACGATGCCGAGATGGTACGTCACATCATCGTGCAAGTGAAACGCCAGCATACCGATGAAGTGCATGGCCCAAATGCCGAGACCGAGGCTGAAGGCGCCAGCTACGACCCACCTGAGTCGCGAGGCGTGTTTCGCATATTTCAAACGACTGCTAATATCGATAGCGACACCGGCAGCGAAGATGGCGACAGCGATGGAAAGAATGACGAGTGGTAAGTTATATGAGCTACTCAGGTGATGTTCGATGAGAAACAGTCCTTTCGATTTCAAATGGTACAAAGAGTGAAGCAGTTAAAAAGTGCTTTATTAGAGTAGCACACTCGGGAATCACGCTTCTTGCCTACTTTTGTAAGGTGGGTCAATCATTTGCATGAATCACACATTGCGGAATTTTTTTCGAAACGGTATCGTTAGATGAAGAAGAGAAAGGGTGATTCTTGATGGAAACGATGAACGGGACGGCCCGCATCCGTGGTGCCTATTCGACACTGAGTAAAAAAGAACAACGCATTGCCGACTACATTTTAAAGCAACCAGAACAAATCATTCATCATACCATCAATCAGGTGGCAGATGACCTCGATGTTGCGGAATCCACTGTATTCCGTTTTTGTCAGCGTGTCGGATTTAAAGGCTATCAGGCGTTAAAAATTGCACTCGCCTCAGATGTCGTCGCGCCGCTTCAAGATATTCATGAAGATATTACCGAGACGGATACGGCACTCGAAATCGCAGAGAAAATTTTTTCGACGAACGGGAAGACGATTGAATCGACCCGTCAGATTTTAGATGGTGCCTCTCTTGAGAAAACGGTGGAGTTGTTTCTTGGGGCGCGCCGCATCGAATTTTTCGGGAGCGGCGGGTCGGCCGTCGTCGCACTCGATGCGTACCATAAGTTTGTGCGGAGCGGTCTACAGGTGAGCGCGATGCTCGAGTCACATATGCAGCTCATGTCAGCCTCACAGCTGACGGCAGAAGACGTCGCCGTCGTCATCTCGCATTCCGGTGCTTCGAAAGAGACGCTCGATATCGCGAAACTGTTAAAAGAGAAAGGTGTCCCGACAATCGCCATCACGAACTATGCGAAGTCACCTCTTTCGAAGATTGCGGACGTGTCTCTGTTTACGGTGTCTCAAGAAACGGCATTTCGCTCAGAGGCACTCGCTTCCCGCATTGCGGAACTCAGTCTGATTGACGCCTTGTTTACAGCCGTCATGATTCGGCGAGGGGACGCGGCCCGGGCATCGCTTCAACAGATGCGCGAGGCGATTGCCAATCGACGTGTATAACTTCAAAAATCTCCCCTCTCTTAGAGAAGGGAGATTTTTTTATTTATTAACGATTGACGGTCTCACCACGGCGGGCGGCACTTGATCCGGCAATTCCAGCGATTGATGTCAAGATGAGCGCGACAAAGCTCCAAATCGAAGCTTTCGAAGCCGCTTCGGTTTCCAATAACTCTGTATTTTGTGCGACTGCGTCCGCAATCGCTTCCTCGTCGACGGATTGCTTGATCGTTTCCACGCGCTCTGTCAATTGATCGCTCAAATCGGTTGTAATTTGGTCATTTTTTTGCATGGTCAAATTTTTTACAGGTTAAGATGTTTCAAGTTCAGATGAGCGGGAATCACTACGACTACCGATTGGTATTGCGATTCTGAATCAAGGGTTCGCAACATGAATGATGTGAATGAAAAAGGAGATTGTTGAGATGAATGGATTAAATCGAGCCCTCTTGGTCTTAACGGGCATCGTCGGGTTGCTAAGTGTAGGTATTCTATTGCTTGGCGTCTACGATGTCCCACAACTCACCCAATATACAGATCAATGGCAAACACAAGACTGGTATATCTATACGATTTTAACGATTGGGATATTCCTGGCTGTGATCTTCCTCATCATGCTGATGACGGGACTGGTCGCAAGGCCGAAACCAAAGCGTTATACGATTCAGACCGGTGAAGGTCGAATCACTGTCTCAAAAGAGACGATTGAAAAAACGGTATACGAGTCATTGAAACAATTTCAAGGACTGCGTACACCGAACGTAAACGTCGACATCGACTCAAAGCGAGAACGCGTCCGCGTCTTTATCGACTGCGCCGTGTTCAATCGCGAAGGGTTACCGACTCTCGGTAAAGACATTCAGACGCATGTGAAAGAGCGGATTGAATCGTTGATGGAAGTGCCGGTAGCAGATGTGACATTGAATATTCACGATACGAAGTTCAAGACGTCTGAGCGCGTCATATAAGGAGGTGCTGTGATGGATACAAAAACACAACTAAAACCTTATCGCTTTCGACTCGTCGGGGCATTGATCGGTCTCATCATCGCGGTACTGTTCCTGACGCTCGGATTTGGGCCGACACTTCTCATTGTGACGCTCACATTGATCGGTTTCCTGATCGGGAAATGGCGTGACGGTGCACTGCGTGTCGAGGAATGGATCACATTCTTCATACGGGATTGACCCTCGTGATCAATCGGTAACACAAACTAGTGAACAAAAAAGGAGAGCATGAATTATGGCAAACGAAAATGTGAATGTAACGACAAATGAAACGAACGAACAACAGGCACGACAAAACAAATTGACGTTCGAGGAACAAGTCATCAAAAAAATCGCAGGTCTCGCGACGAGTGAAGTCCAAGGAATCTTGTCGATGAGCGGTGGCTTTATGAGCGGATTGACGGATCGCTTCCGCAGCACAGAAGACATCACGAAAGGAATCGGCGCTGAAGTCGGAGAGAAGCAAGTCGCGCTCGATTTGCGTGTCATCGTCGAATACGGAAAAAACATCCCGTCCGTCTTCAATGAGACCGTCACAAAAATCAAGAAGGCGATGAACGATATGACTGGTCTTGAAGTTGTCGAGGTGAATATGCACGTCGAGGACGTCATGACACGTGAGGAATTCGAAGCGAAGAGCAAATCGAACGACGCTGAAGCGGAGCCGTCACGCGACCTTGTATAACCGAAACGCTGACCTGGACCTCTCAAAAGGTCCAGGTTTTGTTTGAGTAGAAAAGGGTTAGTTCCTGGAGAATCGTGGAATTACTAAAGATAGACGGAAGCCCTAGAGATGAGAGGAAAACGCCATGCACAACATTGAATTTTTTTCACCGAAGCATTATGAGACGTTTAAGCAACTTGCGAGACACTTAGAAGACCCGGGCAGCGTCGACCGAAAATATTTCGCCGCCCTGTACGTCATCGCCGGGAATGATTGCGTCCGTGACATGTTGCTTCCTTATATTGACCTACAAACAGGGGTGATTCGAACAGCTCAAATTATCGACGAGAACACATTCACGAAAGAGACGCTCGTCCTCGTCAAATTGGTTATCCATTTATATAACTCGAAAGAATGGGTGCTTCCGACCGAGTTGATCGCCTTGCCGGAAGAGGACTATAAACTGGCGATGCAAGGCATTACGTTATGTAGAAATGAGCAATTTGATGAGATTACAATCCCGAGCGACTGATGACACCCTGTTTTGTTGGAAACAGGGTGTTTTTTGTCGAGCTATAGAGGAGGTAAATGCGTGTCACTCACTACATCGATGTTAACCATTGTACTGATTCTCATGTTGCTCATTATGATTACGCCACCGCTCTTGATTTTTTATCTGTGGCGGCGTGACCGGAACCAGCGCGAACATTCCGTCCTTCGTAATTTCCCGATTCTCGGAAAGTTGCGCTATATATTTGAGAAGATGGGACCTGAACTTCGGCAATACTTGTTCTTGAACGACAATGAGGCGAAGCCGTTCTCGCGGAACGAGTACGAGGCGGCCGTCATTGCCGGGAAATATAAGTCGCGCATCATCGGATTCGGTTCGGAGCGAGACTTTGAGGCAGGCGGATTTTATCTTCAGAATGCCCTCTACCCGACGAACCGGAACGAGCTACGCATCGACAATTCAACCAAGGTATCGACGTGGGTGTATGAACTCGATGAAGACAATCTCTTTACCCGAAAAGAGCATCTCGTCGAACGAGACATCTCCCCGTACTTATTAACAGAAGAAGATATCATCATCATCGGGAAAGAGACGTGTCGGGAACCGTTCTACGTTCGAGGGCTTGTCGGTCAGTCGGCTATGAGTTTCGGATCGCTTGGAGACAGGGCCATCACAGCCCTCTCGATTGGGCTCGGGCGTGCGGGTGGTACGTGGATGAACACGGGGGAGGGCGGATTGTCCGATTATCATTTAAAAGGTAACGTCGATATCATCTGTCAGATTGGGCCGGCGCTCTTCGGTGTAAGGGATGAAGACGGTAGGTTTTCAGTCGAGGCATTCAAACAAAAGAGTGATCTTCCGCAAGTGAAAGCGTTCGAACTGAAACTTGCCCAAGGCGCGAAGACACGTGGTGGACATATCGACGGATCGAAAGTGACCGAGGAGATTGCCAGAATCCGTCATGTACGAGTCGGGGAAACCATTGACAGCCCGAACCGCTTCTCTGAATTTCACACCCATGTGGAATTGTTGGCATTTGTTGAGAGGTTACGTGAAATCGGTGGGAAGCCGGTCGGCATCAAACTTGTAGTTGGGAAGTTGCAAGACATCGACTCGCTCGTCCGAGAGATGGCGAGATCTCAAATTGTACCTGACTTCATCACCATCGACGGGAGTGAAGGGGGTACGGGTGCGACGTATCAAGAGCTTGCGGATACAGTCGGTTTACCGCTGAAGGCGGCGCTCCCTTACGTGCATCACCTTCTCATCGAGCACGGTTTGCGAGACCGAGTCAAACTGTTCGCCTCTGGGAAACTCATCACGGCGGATAAGATAGCCATCGCACTCGCGCTCGGCGCAGACCTCGTCAATATCGCTCGCGGACTTATGTTCAATGTCGGGTGCATCCAGGCACAGGTTTGCCATACGAATCGCTGTCCGGTCGGTGTCGCGACGACTGACCCGAAACTGCAGCGTGCCCTCGTTGTCGATGAGAAAAGTTTTCGGGTGACGAACTACATCATCTCGCTCCGGGAAGGGCTGTACAATATGACGGCTGCGGCAGGCGTTCAATCGCCGACGGAACTGTCACTAGATCATGTGGTGTATCAAGAACCGGATGGCCGTGTTCGGACAGGCTATGATTTATCTCACTAGAATGAAGTGAATCTATCAAAACATCCCACGAATCTGCCGATAAAGAAGGCATACACGTGGGATGTTTTTTTAGCATTTCCATTGTAGAAACTACCAGATGCTTGTACAATCATGTAAATGAAAGTCAGAATTTATTATAATCTAACGAAGCGTTTGAATGGAAATGGATGAACCCATTTTTTTCAGCATACGCCGCGCTCTTTGGACGTTGTTTCGAAGACACGGTCAACGCTTTGATCCCGTAACGTGTATCAAGGTCACGCAACTCTTGGATGCGGTCTTTTGACCATTGATCTTTTGCTACGGTCGTGTAGTTGAAGCTTTCCCACATCACGCCATCCACATATGGATACGTATACGTCTTCAATGTCGCAAATCCCCAGTTTTGAATGAGAGAAAGGGAAGGGTGATTGGATTTGATCGTCTTCATGAACTGACTCATCCCGTCACGTTGCGCTTTTAAAATGGTCGGTTGTTCCGAGTGCTCGTTATCGATGTTGCCGACGGTATCTAAGAACGCACCATCCAATTCTTTGGCGACGATTTGTTTCTCCACTTCACGCGTCAACAACTCACGATAGTGAGTTGACGTCATATCGACTAAATAAGAATCCCATTCCGCATAATGAACACGTTGTCCGTTGCGGTGGAAGAAGTCCGACTCGTTCATCTGACTGATGAAATCGACGTTCCAATTGTCGGCTTCCATCGTGTTGATGTAGCCGTACACTTTTGTCCCATATTTCTGTAATTCTTTGATTTGCGCTGCAGTATAATAAACAGGCTCGATGATGACAAGGTCATACTGTTGCATCTTTTTAATTTTGGTCTTTGTCGGCATATCGTAATAAATCTTGTACGATTCGACGTTTGCGAGCGGATTGCTCGCTTTAGCGACCGCTTGTTGCGGCGTCAAAAACGCCAATCCAACGAGAAATGCACAACAGATGGTCACGATTCGTTTGGCTGAGAAAATACCCATAAAAAAACCCTCCTGATAGTTATCAGAGAGCGGCTGCGGCTTTTGCAGACTGGCGATCGGTATCTAAAAAGATCGACGACCCATGTCTTTGCGCCCTTACTTTTCAGTAAGTTTGCCCGTCTCGATATGAAATTTTTGTCGACAATCCATTGAAAGTCCTACTACTAAAATACCACGTAAAGGAATGAGTGACACTATGATTTATACCCAACACCGCACATCCATCAAATGGATTGAAATGATTGTGACTATTTTACTTATCGGCATTTTGGACTATACATTTAGTCTTTCTTTGTCAGATTGGGCGATTGACCCGTTAATTTTTTATATCCTCCTGTTTTCTTTACGATATGGCTTGCTCGGTGCCTTCGTCAGTTTCGCGTTGACGAGTCTCTACCATTTCTCATTCCTCTTGATGGAAGGCTCAGACTTGCTCTTATTCCTTTACGATACGAATGAACTGGCTTGGATTTTGCTACACTTCTTCGTCGCGCTTAGTGCGGGTGTCTTCAGTACTTCTTATCGGGAGCGTTACCAGTCGCTCCACATTCGTCAAGAAGAAGTGATTGATGAGAACGAACAACTGAAACAGACGATACAACAACTACAAGAGTCGCAAGGGGAGATGCGGAAGCGGGTGCTCGACTCGACTTATACGCTCTCAAAAATTTATGAGATTGGACTACAACTTGATCAGGATGCGACCGCTTTAGTACGTGATCATTTAATTGGAACGTTCACGCGTGTCTTCCGTGCTCGTCAACTCGCTTTATATCATGTGGATGCATCGCGGCGCACACTCCGTCTTCATGTCCGTTCCGGAGAGGTAGAACGTTTGCCCCAGACGCTCTTCATCGATTCGGAGGAGGGAATTTTCGCACGGATGTTCCAATCGAAAAAGCCGACGCTTCGTTTAGCGGATGAGCTAGATGGACCGCTTCTCGTTGCACCGATTTGTTATGAAGGAACGGTGAAGGAAGTCTTGGTCGTCCATGAAATCGATATCTTACGCTTACGTAGTCATGAGATGAACATGATGAAACTCGTCTTGGATTGGACGGGAACGCGCATTGAAAAGGCCGATGCCCTCGAATGGATGCTCGTCAGCGACCAACTCGTCGACGGGACGCACATGTTTCGTATGGAAGCATTCGAACAAAAAGTGGCCCAACAAGTACTTCGTCATGAGCAATATGGTCAACCGTATAGTACGGTCACATTGCCTGTAGAGGGTGTGGACTTGTCATTGATTGAAATGGAATTGATTTTGAGACAGTCGATGCGTGAAATTGACGTTATCGGATATGACGAAGACGATCGCATCCTTCATTTTCTCCTCCCAGGTACACCGGTTGAATCAGCCGAACGATTCAAGGAACGGATTGAGCATGTCTTCTATGTGAAAGGTGGGAAACGCCTATGACCGGTTGGATGATTCTTCTTTTCTTCCTTCTGCATGCGACGGTCCTTTTCGTCTTGTATCGACTGATTGTACGACCGAAAGTCGATGCGACGGAAAAGGGAGTCTGGCTCTCGATATTTCTCGTCAGTGCCGTCATCCCGATTGTCGGAGAACTGTTTGGTTTGATTGGATATGTGATTGCCCGACGCTTCGCCTCACCGAAGACGCTTCTCGACTACGATGAGTACATCAACTTTGAGACGGTCAACTTAGAACGCTTGCAGCAACAGGCGAAAGAAGATTTAGATCTCGTCCCATTGACGGAAGCCTTACAGATGGACGGGAACAAGCGGAAACAATCGATCACACAACTCATGTCGACACCGCTCATGAATACAGAAGAATATTTACACTTAGGTCTCGAACACGAGGATACGGAAACGGTCCACTATGCAGCGACCGTCCGAAACACACTGTTCGACCGATACGATTTGATGTTAAAACAGCGAATCGCACAAGTGAATCCGGAGCGACCGGAGACGATTTATCCGGTAATTGAAACCGGGATTTCGTTCTTAGATAGCGGTCTCTTGGATCATGATATGCAAATGCGCATCCAGCAACGGATATTATTTCACCTCGATCAATTGAGTGAGTACGACGAAACAGACGAAACGTACTTACGCACGAAAGCCCGCCTCTCGTTCCGCTCGGGTGACTTGGAAACGGGAGAACGATTGGCTGAGGCGCTCACCCTTTATCATCCAAAAGTACCCGATGGATATGTCATGTTGATTGAACACCACATGACGAACGGCGATTGGACGTCCCTACGTCCGACCCTCGACCGCCTGCATCAACATCTCGATTTGCAAGACATTCCGGAGGACTATCGCTTTGTCATTCAACAGTTAGAAGGTGCCCATATATGAATAAATCGATTACGACGTATATCGCGTCTTTGTTCTCTTTACTCATCGCGATGATTGTCGTCGTCCAGTTTTTACGGCTTGACTATGGTCATCGGCTCATCCCAAAAGAAGCACATGAGCCGAAATCCTTTACGACACTCGCGGGTGAGGTGAGAGCGGTGGAGGGGGATCCGGTTCAAATCTACATCCATCAGAATGACGGCGATTTGTCGACAGCTGTTTTGAATAACTTTAAATATGCGCTCGACTATGCCAAGTTGCCTTATACCTC